>CAZCCY010000022.1:0-18342 GCA_964497545.1 uncultured Methanosarcinales archaeon
CTTAAAATGACCAGCCCAATATCACTTTCCCCGATTAACCCGGGAAGAACCGAAGTTCACAGATTGGAACAAAAACTTACACGAAGTCTTTTTATGTGTAAGAGTTGGAGAAGCTTTAATTCCTGTTTCTGCAGATTTAACCACTTCAGAGGTTGAATTCGTTAAGAATATTCCTTCTGGCCATGTCTTGGCTCTGGCAGATGGAGCTTTCGATGCTAGAGTAGTTCTAAATGATCTCGTTTCAAAAGGATACATTCCATTTGTCAAGCCAACCAGGATAAAACCAGATGGATATGGAGCTAAAATAAGGGATAGAATCTTCGATAAAACTATCTACAGATTTAGAGCAGTAGGAGAAGGATTAAAACGATATTTTGATTATAACCAAAAGTATATATCAGAATATCGTTTTTTGGAGCTTTAACGATTGAATTTGGAGAAAAAATGAAATCTAGGGGTAAAAGTGACAATTCGAGAACTATGCTGAGGTTGATTGTTTATTGCTCGAAGATTTTAGTGAGGTGGTTGTATGAGTAATTGTTGGACACTCCCCTAGCCATATGTTAATATAGCACGTCATGATTTAATTATGTTATGGGGTAGTAACTTTAGGGATTGATTATAAATATTGTATTGAGAAGTGCATAACTGGCGATGCAACTGGAATTGTTAGCAACTGAAATATAGCTCGAATGTCTGGTTTGACATGTGGGAAGTGGGGCTGTTTTATATGTTTTCTGCGAATCTTGGTTCCAGTTTTGAGAATATGAGCCAGCCTAGGGTGAGGGCTGTGAGGCTGAATATTGAGATTATTATGAAGTCGGTGGGTGTGGGGGTTTTGTTGTAGATGAGGATGCTCCGGTAGGCTTCCATTATTCTTGTGATGGGATTGAGCATGTAGTAGGTGAGGTAGGTGGGTGGGAGAGTTTTGAGGGTGGTGAGGGGGTAGACTATGGGTGAGAGGAAGAAGCCCATCTGTAGTAGGACTTCCCATATCTGGCTCAGGTCCCTGAAGTAGACATAGAGGGCGGAGAGTGCGAGGCCGATGCCGAATACGAGTATGAAATAGAGGAGGTATACCAGGGGAATTAGGAGGATTCGGCTTGTGATGGTGGTGCCTAGGGCTGTTAGGAGTATTATTAGGACTATGAATTCTATTGTTGAGGTTATGAGGTTTGAGAGGGCGCTGCTGAATACGAAGATGTGTCTTGGGATGTATATTTTTGTGATGAGGTTTGCTCTGTCCACGATGGAGTGCATCATTATTGTTGTTGTGTTGGCAAAGAAGCGCCATACTATTATGCCGGTTATTATGTATTGGGCGAAGTAGGGTTGCTGGGTGAAGATGTTTTTGAATACAAAGTAGAGTATTAGCATCATTAGGAGGGGGTTGAGCATGGACCATGCAAAGCCGAGGATGGAGTTCTGGTACCTGACTTTAAGGTCGCTTACTACCAGGTTGTTGATGAGGTCATTGTACTGGATTAGCCACACTGTCGATTCCTTTTAAGCTGCAGTTTTTATCTTTTTATACTGTTAGATCTCATAATCATAAGATTACCATCACGATTAATCCAGTGGAAACAGAGGGGAATATTCGCATTGACAATAAGAATATCCGGGTTTTGAACACAGCCTGCACACAACTCTCCAGAGTATATCATGATTATGAGGCAGGAATCATCGCTCCCTTAAAAATACTGTTCTCTCTCCAATTTTTTTGTTAGATTCTGATTCCAGTCTCTGACTGAGTTTTTATTCTTATGAGAATATGGTTTTTCATGTGGGACGGACAGACCTCTGCCAGCTCCTTGAGAGTGTAACCCTCCACGAACTTGACATTCTCGATTCTCTCGTGGAACTCGTCAAAAGGCACTTTTACCCGCACACCCCGGAGGGAGAGAGACACCGGCAGAGGCCCCAGGCTGTCCAACACATCCGGGACCTGCTCCTCCAACTCCTTTTTGACACGGGCCGGCTCCACCGAAAGCGGGTCCTTGGCAAGCTCCTCCCTGGTCTTATCCAGAATCTTGCCCACCACCTCCACCAGACGCTCCTGGTTCTTCAGCTCAGGTGCATGTCTTAACTGGTGCAACACCCGCCCATAACTGCCCACATAGGCAGTGGCATAGGGGAGGTCCCTGGTTGTGAGATTCTCAGAAGCACCAGTAACTATCACCGGCACCTCCAAATCCTTGTACATACTCTTACCCTTCTCCTTGAGACATGCCTCATAGTTACCCATCATAAATATCGCCAGGTCAAACTCGTTTATCAACTCCCGCTCAAAAGCAGTGAGAATCGGTGTCCGCTTCCCAGGCCCCCGGGACAGACCCAGCATCACAGTCTTAGCCCCCTTCTTCCTGAGATACTCAGCCACATCACAGGTCATATGGGGATAATGGTGATATGCCAGCGTCATACCCACAGTGGCAATCTCTGTGCCTGCCAGCGGGGCAATCGTGATCTCGCCCAGAAGCTTGCTGGCAAGCTCCTTCACCATGCCCATATCCTCACTGGGAACCAGCATCAAAATCACAACTTCACTAGCGATAACATCCTTCTGGATGACATAGCCTCCCAGGTCCTCCACAAGCTCAACCAGCTGATTGTGCTTATGAACTCCACCTTCATACATCACAGGTTCCAGCATTCTCACCTCACCTCCTCTTCCAAAATTCTAAATCGACTCCTGCTCTACAAGCTCCAGTACTTCCCTGCCCTTCTCCAGCCACTCAGGTTTCAGGGTGTCCTCACTGGAAACAAAAAGAACATGGTCCTGGGTCATCTCATACTTCCGCACCCGGAAAGCCTCAGGTATTATCCGCAGGGCAATCGCATCTATCATCTTCGTCCGCATCTCCTGGGCAGGCTCCTCAACCACAAGCCTTTTTAACTCTTCTATCTCCCGGTCCGGCTCCGGAGGTTTCACTACCATGACGGTACGCTCTGGCTGGTGCACACCCTCCCGGCCATAGCGTTCAAAAAGCAAATCCAAAAGCTTGGTGAGGTATGCCTCCTTAAACAGTTTTATCTCAACCTCCCCTGAGCCTAGCTCCCCGCCAAGCCCGATTTTCGCCACATCTCCCAGCGTGACATCGCTTGATGCCTGGCGGAGAGTCGCAGCAAAGATGAACACCGGCTCACCAGCATCCACATAAACCCGCACCCGCTTGAAAACATTAACAAGTGAGAGGTCTGCCAGCACATCCTCCACAAGCTGGCGGGTAGCCTTCTCTCCATAACTATCGTCCACACACTCCACCACCAGAGACTCCATGGCCAAGACTACACCACCCCCAACTCGGACTTGATCAACTTGGCAAGTTCATTAAGCCTCTCCCGCTGCACAGTCTCACCCCGCACAATACCGCTCACAATCCCCACAACCATCCCCTCGGTCTCAATTTTATCTGGCGGAGGCATCACATACCTGGTCCGTATCCCCACCCTGGCGAAATCCTCAAAATCCATAGGGTACTCACAGGCAATAACCGCCTTGGTATCAAGATACCTGAGAATCGTCTTAGTCTTAAGAATAATATGAGAGTTAACATTACCCATGTGAATCAAAACCAGGTCATGAAGCTCGATCTGCTCAAGCTCCCGCGGCGTTAAACCAAACTTAGGCCCATAACCAGAAGATTTCACATCCACACCAAGCTCGTCAACAGGAATACCGGCTCCAGCCTGCAACACCATCACATCCACATGAATCCCCTCCCGCCGCAGGCCATAATTAATCTCACACACAGGCTTAGTAATATGCCGCCGCCCCGGGGTCATGGCCACAGCCAGAACCTCGGTACTGATAGACTCAGACATGGTACCCCGCTGGGCAATACCACCGCCCTTGCCCATGCCCATAGCCTCCCGACAATAAAGCACATGCGTATCCCTACCAAACATGAAACGCAATATTGAACAAACCCGCACATTAAAGTTTGCCAATAAAACAACACAAGATTTATCCCAAAAAGCACATCCAGTACCTAACCGTGATAACCCTGATACAACTGGCCCTGATAATGACAGCCCAACCCACACTCCTAAACGCCACCTCCATCTACCTAGCCCAGGGAGAAAAAATAGACCTATACCAGGGATACACCCTCGAGGTCAAAGGTGTCAACCCCCAGGGCACAAGCGCCTGGATAGAAATAAAACTCCAAAACAAAATAGTAAAAACCAGGGTGCTAGGTCTCGGAGAAAACATGAACTACACAAGCCCCAACGGGACCCCCATACTCAACCTGACACTAAACTCCATCTACCAAGGCGGCCAAGACACCTACCTAGCCCGCTTCTACCCAGTCTACCAGTACCAAGACCCAGACCTACCCCTAAAAACCCCACCGCCTCAAAAAAACAACAATAAAAACAACAAAACCACCGAAAACACAACCCCAGCGGTTCGAACAAAAACAAAATTAACCTTCATCTGGCCAATCCTAGCCCTGGCAGCCATAGTTATCTACCTGCTACGGAGACTCTAAAAAATATGAAAATCCTGAAAAAAAACCTGAAAAACCGAGAGGGCGAAATCAGCCTGACACCCGAGTCCCTCGACGACCTCTGGCACCTCAAACACCTCGTCTCACCCGGAGACCTGGTCTTCTCGCTCACCCACCGTAAAATCGAGGGGGCCACCGACAAACTCAGACCAGAAAAAGCCGAAAAAAAACCAGTCAGACTCGGGGTGAGAATCGAAAAAGTAGAATTCCACACCTTCGCAAACCGCCTGAGACTCCACGGCACCATTGAGGCGGGAATAGACACCGGAAGCTACCACACCCTGAACATCGAAGAGGGGAGAAACCTGTCAATAATAAAAAAATGGCGCAAAGACCAGCTAGAAAGAATAAAAGAGGCAGAAAGCGCAGCAAAACGACCCAAAGTGATAATCCTCACCATCGAAGAAGGAGAAGCCCACATAGCCCTGGTAAGACAATACGGCGTCGAAGAACTCGCAGAAATCAAACAAAGCCTCGGAAAAGGAGAGGAGAGCCAGCGCGGAGAATTCTTCGCACAAACCGCCCAAAAACTAAAATGGACCATAGAAACAACAAACCTGGGAGAAGGGAAAATAATAATAGCCGGGCCCGGCTTCACCAAAGAAGACTTCCAGGAACACCTCCGCACCAACCAACCCGAAATCGCCAAAAAAACCATCCTAATAGACACAGCATCCACCCGCTACCAGGAAGTCCTGAAAAGAGGATCACTAGACAAAATACTCCAGGAATCAAGACTAGCACAAGAAGCCAAACACATAGAAACACTACTACAAGAAATCGCAACAAACGGGAAAGCAGCCTACGGACTAGAAGAAGTCGCCCAGAAAACAGAAGAAGGAGCCGTAGAAACACTGCTAATCACAGACGAAACACTACACACCCAACCAGAGAGAGCAGAGAAACTGTTGAAGCAGGCCGAATATGCCGGAGGAAAAATCGTGATATTCAGCACCGAATTCGAACCAGGAAAACAACTAGAATCCCTCGGCGGAGTAGCAGCAATACTAAGATACAAAACCTGGCAATAAATTATCAGTTCCCCTGCCCATCTTTCACACTCTTTCACAGATGAGCCATTGAAAAAAAAATTAGACAAACAAATCAGAACCTCTTGAATGTCGGTTAAACTGTTATATTGGCTGGAATAGATTTATATCTTAACGATTTAACATGAATGTCCTTGTAAAGGGATTGCTATGAAATATTCTAGAAATGTTCTGGTTGATGTTATTAATCTTCGACCTGATGAGATTGAGATTTGTGATGTGACCCTCCGGGACGGCGAGCAGACGCCTGGGACTGCTTTTACCAGGGGTGAGAAGGTGAATATCGCCCAGGCTCTCGATGAGATAGGTGTCGAGGTGATTGAGGCTGGTTTCCCGGTGGTCTCACCTGGCGAGAAGGCAGTGGTGAAAGATATTGCTGACCTGGGATTAAATGCAAAGATTTGCTGTCTTTCTCGCGCCCTCATTGGGGATCTTGATGCGGCTCTGGACTGTGATGTGGACATGGTAAGTGTGTTTGCTGCTCTTTCTGACACTCATCTGAGATTCAAGTATCATAAGTCCTGTAACGAGATTGTTACTTGTTCTCTAGATGCCCTGGATTATGCTAAGGACCATGGGCTTATTGTCAGGTTTGCTGCAGAAGATGCTACCCGGACGCCCATTGAAACTCTCAAGTCTGTTTTCAAAATGGCTGAAGAGAGGGGCGCGGATTATGTTAGTATTGCTGACACTGTGGGCATTCTGAACCCCAGTACTGCATATTATCTTGTGAGTGAGATTAAAAAAGTGGTCAAAACGAGAATCTGCATCCACTGTCACAATGACCTGGGTATGGCCACAGCCAACACCCTGGCAGCCGCTGAGGCAGGGGCGTACCAGCTTCACACCACTGTTAATGGGATTGGAGAACGAGCAGGTAACGCTGCCCTGGAGGAGGTGTTAACCGCGCTGCGAATAGAATATGGGATAGAACGCTACCGTCTTGAGAAGCTCCATGAACTGTCCAGGATGGTGGAGCAGTACTCGGGTGTCCGGCTAGCCAAAAACAAGCCCATTGTGGGAGACAATGTTTTCCTCCATGAAAGCGGCATCCACGTAGCAGCAGTACTACAAGAGCCCAGCACCTACGAGCTCTTCCCACCCGAGATGGTAGGAGGCCAGCGCGGCTTCATAATCGGGAAACACACCGGAACCAAGGCTCTCAAGGGGATAATAGAGACCATGGGCTACAATCTCAATCACGACCAGCTCTGCCAGCTACTAGCCAAGGTAAAAGAACGCAGCGAGAGGAAAGAAACCCTAAACTGTTCCCGCCTGAAAGACCTCATACGGGAATGCACAAAACAATAACCACCTCCCCTATAGGGGGCCCCCACAAAAGCCTAGGTTGGTGTTGCAAGGGTTGAAGGAGCTTGTGGTGTAGAAGTGTGTGAGCCCGGGAAAGTGATGTGTGGTCTAGCAATGTGTTTATATATGTTTTTTGGCAATTTACTGGGTGTAGGTGTTTAGTTTTGGTTGAACTTACCGAGAGAGCTGCTAGGGAAATTAAGAGTCTTCTTGAGTTGGAGGGTGATGATGTTGGTTTGAGGGTGTATCCTGTAGGTTATGGCTGCAGGGGTGTCAGGTATGGTCTTGCCCTGGAGGCGGCTGCTGAGGGGGATGTGGAGGAGGTTGTCAGTGGGGTGAGGGTTTTCATCCCAGGGGAGATTAAAAAGTTTTTGGAAGAGGCTGAGATTGATTTTGTGGATGGTGATGAGGGGAAAGGTTTTATTATTCACACGCTCTCTTCTAGCTGCAATAGTTGTAGTGAATGTTACTAGAATGTGTTTAAAATTTATTTGAATTGATTGTTTCGAGGAGATTTGAAGGATGATTCCAGGTTTAGGTAAGGTTAACCCTCGTAAGATGCAGCAGATGATGAAACAGATGGGTATCAGCATGTCCCAGCTAGAGGACGTGGAGGAGGTGGTAATCCGCACTCCCACCCGGGAGCTTGTTTTCGCCTCACCAGATGTGCTGATAATGGATGCCAGGGGTGTTAAAACCTATCAGATAACCGGCACCCCAGAGGAGCGTCCCCGGATTCCAGGGGAAGACGTCCAGCTTGTAATGGAGCAGACTGGTAAGAGCGAAGAAGAGGCGAGGAAAGCCCTCCAGGAGAGCGGGGGGGATATCGCCCAGGCTATTCTTAACCTGAAATGAGACGGCTTACCGTGATACCTGAGCGGTGCAGCGGATGCCGGGTCTGTGAGATAGTCTGCGCACTTCGCAATGCAGGTGTTAACAATCCTAAAAAGGCGAGGATACGGGTGCTCTCCCTCTATCCCCAGCCGGTTATCAAGATGCCTACGGTGTGCAAGCAGTGCCGGGTCCCCAAGTGTCAGGAGAACTGCCCCACCGGCGCGATTAACATCAGGGATGGTGTGGTGAAAATTGACGAGGAAGCCTGTGTGGCATGCCAGGCCTGTGTGGTCTCCTGCCCCTTTGGAGCCATCTATGTGCATCCTGACGTTCCCACCCCGTTCAAATGCGAACTCTGCGGAGACAGCGGGGACCCTGCCTGTGCCAGGGCGTGTCCCAAAAAGGCCATAGTCTACCTCCCAGAACACGTGCTCGGCCAGGCCCAGCGGCTTGCCAACGCCCTCAAATACGCGCACATGCGAGAGGTGGAATACTTCGAGCACGGCATACCCAAAAAACTGAGATATGCCGAAATCGAAAACGAAACCGAAAAATGAAACTCCAGGGTGGCTACCACAAGAAAATCCTCCAGGTCGACCTCTCCCGGGACAAAACCTCGGTTGAGGAGGTGTCTGACAGCTTCGCACTCCAGTTTATAGGAGGCAGAGGCTGGGGTGCACGTATACTCTGGGACAACCTTGCACCCCCACTTACACCCGAGAGCGTCATAATCATCGCGCCAGGGCCGCTCACCGGCCTCTATCTACCCTCAAGTGGTAAGACCAGCCTGGTAGCCATCTCGCCTGCCACCGGCATCTATGGGGACTCGAATATGGGTGGGATGTTCGGCGTGGAACTCCGCCAGGCAGGCTATGATGCCCTGGTCATCAGGGGAAGAGCTGACGAGCTCTCATATCTCTGGATTGACGATGACCAGGTAGAAATAAAAAGAGCCTCCCGCTACCAGGGTAAAGGCGCGATTGAAACCGAGCACGAGCTTAAAGAGGAAATCGAGGACCAGATGGTCAGGATTGCCGCCATCGGCCCCGCGGGTGAGAACCTGGTGAAATATGCCTGCATCAACACCGACTGGAGCCGCAATGCAGGCCGCACCGGCATGGGAGCAATAATGGGCTCCAAAAACCTCAAAGCCATAGCCATACGGGGGAGCAAAGACCTACCCGTCCATGACCTCGAAAAACTCGTGGAAATAAGCGACCAGGCATATCAGACCCTCTCTGAGAGCAAATTCTTCGAATTCTGGCAACGCCAGGGCCTAATGTCAGTGGTGGACTATGCCAACACCTCAGGCATCCTGCCCACCTATAATTACCGGGACGGCTCCTACGAGGCTGCAGACAAAATAAACGCTGAAACCATGGAAGCAGAATACAAAATCGGAGACACAGCCTGTTTCTCCTGCTCCATGGCCTGCGGAAACGTTAACCTCGCCAAAAAAGGGAGATACGCTGGCACCGTCATCGAAGGACCCGAATACGAGACCGCAGCCATGTTCGGCTCAAACCTGGGCATATCAGACTTCTCAGCCATACTCCGAGCCAACTACCTCTGCGACGAACTCGGCCTGGACACCATCTCCACCGGAAACCTCATCGGAGTAACCATCGAAGGCTACGAGAAGGGTCTGCTCACCCTGGACGACCTAGACGGCACAGCCCTCAAATGGGGAGACGACCAGGCCATCCTCGAGCTCATCGAGAAAATCGCAAAACGAGAAGGAATCGGAGAAACCCTGGCAGAGGGCTCCAAGGGTGTGATCAAGAAATGGCCCCAGCTGGAGCCCCTGATATCCCAGGTCAAGGGCCTGGAACAATCCGCCTACGACGCAAGACCCGGAATCACCATGGCACTGGGCTATGCTACAAGCGACATCGGAGCCCACCACACCAGGGCCTGGCCTGTAGCCAAAGAACTCGAAATGGGAAGCAAATGGAGCCTGGAAGAAAAAGTAGACCTAGTAATCTACCACCAGACCGTGAGACCCCTCTTCGACATGCTCGGAGTCTGCAGACTCCCCTGGATAGAACTCGGCTTCAACGAAAACACCTACGCCGACTTCTACACCGCAGCCACCGGCATCAAAGTGACACTGAAAGACCTGCTCCAGAAATCAGAAGCCATCTACAACCTCACCCGCCTGATAAACATCAAACTCGGCATAACCCGCAAAGACGACTACCCCCCACCCCGGGTGTTCAACGACCCCATCAAAACCGGACCCCACGCAGGAGCAGTCCTGAAAAAAGAAGACTTCGAAAAAGCCCTGGACCTCTACTACCAGAAACGGGGCTGGGACGAAAACGGAGTCCCCCGCAAGGAGACCCTGGAAAAACACGGACTACTCGAACTGACAAAATAAACACTCCAACCTAAAACCCCCATGTTTTCACGGATGTCAGTCTTAGGCTGTAGTTCAGAGTAGGGTATCCCGCGAGTTCAATCCTTGTTTTTGTGGATGCTGAGGGTCGGAGACCCGAGGCTGTTGAGATGGAATCTCAACCTGTTGCTCTTCAACAGCGTATTTTTTTGGGTGTTTTTACTTATATTCCGCAGGTGGAGCGAGTTTTTCATTATTTTTCCCGATAGCGATTTTCGCATAAATTGATATTAATCTTTTATAAGTGATTAATAAAAGACACTAAAAGAGCGTTGGTTTGTCATGGTTAAGGCTAAACATTAAAATATTAATTTAATAACTATACTGGTTATTGACACCAAAAACGCTATCAACAAAAATTATGAGGAATCTGGTTTGACGTGCGGAAAGTAAGATTGGGGATTGCCCGGTTCCTGTAAAGGTTAACCTGAACGGTGGGACCGGGGGGTGTCCTCCCTTTCGCCGGGTGTGGGGAGGGGTTACCCTGTTGGGGTTGTTTGTTCTTTTTGGAGGGTTTCTTTTTTGTGGGCTGGGTGGTATTTCTGGATGTATTTGTTGTCGATTCTGGTGAGTTGGCTTTCGGGTATTTCTGCTAGGATTTCCCATCCGAGGTCGAGTGTTGTTTCGATGTCGCGGTCTTCGTTCTGGCCTTGTCTTACGAATCTGTCTTCGAAGATGTCTGCGAATTCGAGGAGTTTTTTGTCTTTGTCTGAGAGTGCGTCTTTTCCTACGATGGCGACCAGTCCTCGTAGATCTTTGCCTTCTGCGTAGGCTGCGTAGAGCTGGTCGCTTACTGGTTTGTGGTCTTCTCTTGTTTGTCCTGGGCCGATGCCTGAGTTCATGAGTCGGGAGAGTGAGGGTAGGACGTTTATGGGTGGGTAGATTCCTTTGCGGTGGAGTTCCCGGGATATCACAATCTGGCCTTCGGTGATGTAGCCTGAGAGGTCTGGTATGGGGTGTGTGATATCGTCTCCTGGCATTGTCAGGATTGGGAATTGTGTTACGCTGCCTTTTCTGCCTTTTATTACGCCTGCTCGCTCGTAGAGGCTTGCTAGGTCGGTGTACATGTAGCCCGGATACCCGCGCCGGCCTGGGACTTCTTCTCTGGCTGCTCCCATCTCTCTGAGGGCTTCGCAGTAGTTTGTGATGTCGGTTAGTATTACGAGGACGTGCATGTCGTGCTGGTATGCCAGGTATTCGGCTGCGGTTAGTGCCAGTCTGGGTGTGATGAGTCTTTCTACTGCTGGGTCGTCTGCGAGGTTGAGGAAGACTACGGCTCTTTCCAGGGCGCCTGTGCGTTCGAAGTCTGCCATGAAGTGTTGGGCTTCTTCGTTGGTGATGCCCATGGCTGCGAAGACTACTGCGAATTTTTCTTCTTTTCCGAGGACTTTGGCCTGTCTTGCGATTTGGAGTGCGATTTCGTTGTGGGGGAGGCCGCTGCCGCTGAATATGGGGAGTTTCTGGCCTCGGACTAGGGTGTTCATGCCATCAATGGTGCTGATGCCGGTTTGGATGAAGTCTCTGGGCGGTAGCCTTGCGTAGGGGTTTATGGCTGCCCCGGTGATTTCGAGTCTGTCTTCTGGTATTATCCTGGGGCCGTGGTCTCTGGGTTCTCCCGAGCCGCTCAGGATTCTTCCTAGGAGGTCGATGGAGACTGGTAGTTTGATTGTTTCGCCGGTGAATCTGACGCCTGACTGGCGGTTGAGCCCCCGGGTGCCTTCGAAGACCTGGATGACCACCATCTCCTTGGAGGTGTCCAGCACCTGGCCCCGTTTGGTTGTGCCGTCTGGGAGGGTGATATTCACAAGTTCGTTGTAGCCTACCGGCTCGGTTTTTTCCACGAAGATGAGGGGGCCGGATATCTCGGTGATGGTCCGGTATTCCTTCATTTTACTCGCCTCCCTTGAGGAGTTCTTTGAACTCTGTTTCCATCTGCTGGTTCACCTCTTCCAGTTGGGTTTCGAAGTCTTTTTCAAATTTGACCTTGGCAAGCCTGTCTTTAGCCTGGAGTTTAAGTATCTCGGTGATGGGAGCTCCGCTCTCAAGCGCTGTGTTTGCCAGGTCTCCCCATGCTAGTATGGCTTTTAGGAGTTTGTATTGTCTGGGCATGGGGCAGTAGGTGTCTACCTCGTGGTAGGCGTTCTGCTGGAGGAAGTATTCTCGTATCATTCTGGCTATCTCCAGGGTTAGCTGCTGGTTTTCGGGGAGGGCGTCTGAGCCTACGAGCTGGACGATTTCCTGGAGCTCGGCTTCCTGCTGGAGGAGGTCCATCGCGGTGCTGCGGAGTTTTGTCCATTCTGGTGAGACGTTGGTGTTGTACCATTCTTCGAGTATGCCGGTGTAGAGGGAGTAGCTGTTGAGCCAGTTTATGGCTGGGAAGTGGCGGCGTTGGGCTAGTTTGGCGTCCAGAGCCCAGAATACCTTTACGATCCTCAGGGTGTTCTGGGTTACGGGTTCGGAGAAGTCGCCGCCTGGGGGTGAGACTGCGCCGATCACGGTGACTGAGCCGGTTTTCCCGGAGAGGGTTTTGACTCTGCCTGCCCGTTCGTAGAATTCGGCGAGTCTGGCTGCCAGGTATGCCGGGTAGCCTTCCTCGCCTGGCATTTCTTCCAGCCTGCTTGAGATTTCTCTCATGGCTTCGGCCCACCTGGAGGTTGAGTCTGCCATGAGGGAGACGTCATAGCCCATATCCCGGTAGTATTCGGCGATGGTGATGCCGGTGTAGACCGAGGCTTCTCTGGCTGCGACTGGCATGTTGCTTGTGTTGGCAATCAGTACTGTCCGCTCCATGAGCGGCCTTTTATTCTTGGGGTCTTCCAGCTCGGGGAACTCGTTCAGTACGTCTGCCATCTCGTTGCCCCGCTCGCCGCATCCGATGTAGACCACGACCTCGGTGTCGCTCCACTTGGCTAGCTGTTGCTGGGTCACGGTTTTACCGCTCCCGAAGGGGCCTGGGATGGCTGCTGTCCCCCCCTTGGCCAGGGGGAAGAGGCCGTCGAGTATCCGCTGGCCTGTGATAAGGGGTATGCTTGGGGTGAGCTTCTCCTGTACCGGTCTTGGCCTGCGGACCGGCCACCTCTGGAGCATGGTGAGTTCGGTCCCATCTGCGAGGGTGCAGATGGTCTCGTCCACCTTGAACTCGCCCTGTTTTATGGCCTCTATTGAACCCTGGACTCCGGGTGGGACCATGATGTAATGGGTGATGTTAGGGGTCTCCTGGACTGTGCCGATTATTTCGCCCTCTTTTACGGTGTGGCCCTCGGTCACGGTGGGGTTGAACTCCCAGAGCTTCTCCCGGTCCAGGCCATTGGCTGAGACGCCTCTCTCGATGAAGTCTCCCATCTTGTCCTTCAGCACTGGGAGGGGCCGCTGGATACCATCGTAGATGCTCTCCAGGAGCCCGGGTCCAAGCTCGACCGAGAGGGCTTGTCCTGTGTTCTCCACAGGCTCGCCTGGGCGGAGGCCGCTTGTCTCCTCATAGACCTGGATGATGGATTTGTCCCCCTCGATTCCGATAACCTCTCCCATCAGCCCCTCTTCTCCGACTTTTACGACATCGTACATCCTCGTGTTCAGGCCAATTGCTGTGACAACTGGCCCTGATATCCGATAAATTTCTCCTTTCATTTCCACAGGTCAACACCTACTGACTGTTTGATTTTCTCTCTTAAGCTTGATTTTTCTGCTTCCCCGCCCAGTGCCAGGACTGTGGGCTCCACCGACCTGTCCAGGGCCCGCTGGAGAAGAGGGGGTAGCCTTGCCAGGTCATCGTTGTGGAGTACAAGTATCCCTACCTCCGGGTCCTGCATCACCTCTTCCACCTTCCTTGCCAGCTCCTCTTCCCCGACCTCGTAGGTCTTGCGGACTCCTGCCAGTTTGAAGCCCAGAACGAAATCACCGCTTCCCACTACTGCTATCTCCATAACTTTACATCACCAGATGGCTTTTAATAATGTCTAGGGGGAGGCCAGCCTCCTTGCCCCTAACGATAATCCGGATATTGTCCACCTCAACCTTTTTGCTCAGAATATAGTCGAGGATGGGGAGGATGGAGAGGGGATAATAGTGGGAGAGATTCGAGCCGTATTCCAGGAGGTATTTATCAAGCCGGTTCTCAAATTCCAGGAGGGTCTCCACCTCCTCCTTTGCAAGGTCTGAGATAGCGGTCCAGTAAGGGTAATCTTCCAGTGCGTCCAGGACCTCCCGGAATTCCATGCCAGCCAGCCGGTTAAAATCAGCCTCGTGGATTTTAAGGCCCCCTGGTATGAAGAGCTTGGATATCACATCCCTCTCCAGACCCCCCCTGCGGGCACGCAAAAGGGTTTTTATGTTCTTGATATCGATTTCGATTTTCAGGAACTTCAGGAAGAGCCGTTTCCCAGGGGTTATGGTCATCCTGTCCAGAACCTGGAGGAGGTTATAGTAGTAGAACTGGTCAAGCCTGTTCTCCACCTCTGACAGGTCGCCTTTGTATTCCCGGAGCAAGGGGTAGAAGGGTGTGCCTTCCAGGGCTTCAATCACCCCCTCAATGTCAGGTATTTTCACAAGCGATGTCACATCCCGATACCGGATCTGGCCCGCGGTAACCACATCCTCCAGGATTTCCTCCTCACTGGCCCCATAGAACTTGCCCCGGAGTATGGTTTTGATGTTCCAGATATCCCATTTCCTGAGGTACTCGGTGATGAGGAAGTGAGCCTCGTTCTGGGAGACCTCGATGAGCTTGCGATAGGTCATGGCCAGGTTCCGGTTGAGCGCCCGCTCCACCAGCTCGAGACCGGTATAACGCCGGGCAAGCTCGTCCACATCCTCCTTGTACTCACTTTCTTCTATGAACCTGGTTATCTCAGGTATCTCCATGTTAAGGAGTTTGGGATAGGTGTCCCTGGGGAGAAGCTTGCGCTTCATCGCCCGCACCCGGGCAGTGATATAGGCATATCTGGAAGCTAATCCCATAGACTACCTGAATAGTATCTCTGATATCTGTTTGATTACCCGCTCGTTCGCATCCTGCAGCAGGGTGTCATAGGTGTAGTCAAGGTGCAGGCTTCCATCCTCGTTCTCGATGATGAAGCCGCCCAGACAGGGGATGCTGCCAGCATACTCTAGCCCGCTTAACTCCACCACCAGGGTTCTGTCCTTCTCGTTAGAGTAGATTTTACTCCCCTCACTGGCGTGTTTCTTGAGAAGGGTGGTAAGAAGCTCAGCGTTCTTCTCTGGCGGCAGATTACTGATCTCCTCTACTGCCTTTTTGTAGACGGTGTCAAGAAGCTCTTTTTTTGCGTTGAGAATCTGCCGTTTAGCCTCCAGGCTTGCGCTTGAGGCCTCCTGGTGGCGGAGACGTTCAATCTCGGCTTCCAGTGCCTTCTCCCGCTCTTTTTTGATTTCTTCTGCCTTCTCTTTTGCCTGCTGGAGGATCTTCTCTGCCTCAGCAGTGGCTTCGCTTCTTATGTCCTCCGCCTCTCTTTTCGCCTTGTTGAGGATTTCCTGGGTGATGTTCTCCAGTCCCATAATTTTTTACTTGTAGACGAAGAGTAGTATCAGGGACACGACAAGGCCGAAGATCACAATGGTCTCTGGTATAACGGTCATGAGCAGACCCTTACCAAAGAACTTCTCATCCTCAGCCATAGCGCCCACTGCTGCCGCGCCAATCGCCTGTTCACCGAGGCCTGCACCAATTCCTGCCAGACCTACTGCCAGTCCTGCCCCGACTGCTATCATGCCAGCCGGGTTTGATACCATATCTGCTACCATCTCTTTATTCCTCCGTGTATTTTCTCCTAAAACCGAAGGGAACGTATTTCTTCCCTCCACCTTCATAGAATTTCGTGAAAAACTCGACGTACTGAAGCCTCAGGCTGTGAAGCCCAGGCCCAATTATGCCGAGAATCAAATTGATGGTGTGGCCGATTATAAGGATGACCACTCCTACAAGGAACAATAATATCCCTCCTCCCAGGAACTTCCCGCCAGGGCTGATGAACAGGTCTCCTACCAGGGTGTTCACAGCCAGCGCTATACCAGCGGAGGAGAGACCGATAGCCAGCAACCGGGAATAAGAAAGGACATTACTCAACAGCGTGGGGACCTCCATCACAGCTATAGGCCCCTCACCCTTGACAAGGAGTGCAACTCCCACCAGGGTAAGAACAATGCCCATTTTGACAAGAGGCGTTAAATCTAGGGGCTCTCCCCTGGTAATCTGGGGTAGGGGGAGGGCTACTGTGAGGACTCCGCCTGTGAGAATCAACATCCAGCTCCCTTTCTCGTAGACTGCATGCTTCAACCCATGGGCCATCATGGTGTTGCGGAAGCCCAGGACCAGACCAAGACCTATATGGATTATGCCGACCAGGATTGTGAAGACCAGGAGACTCTGGACAAGACCGAACCGCTCCACCGGAAGCTCAAGTCCAAACAGCCTTGGACCAAACACTCCAAGGAGGCCGGTATGAAGCTCGCCACCATGCTCCTGGAAGTTAAAGATAGGCAGGCCGAAGAACTCGCCATAGATCACGCCGAAAACTACTGAAGACAATGCAGAGAGTAGGAGGATGTTAGCAAGCTCATGGAGCCCCCCCTCTTTGAATTTAGAGCGGATGGCCCATGCCAGCAGGCCAACCAGTATCCCATAACCAATGTCTCCCAGCATTATCCCATAGAAAAAGGGAAAAGAGATGAAAACCAGGAAAGAGGGGTCGATTTCTTTGTACCTGGGAGTGGCGAAGGTGTCAATCAAAAGTTCAAAAGGTTTTACCACACCGGGGTTCTCCAGTGCAACAGGCACCTCTTCCTCCTCCACCTTCTCCTCCACCCTGTCCAGGTAAACATTCCCAATCCGCTCAACCTCCCTCTCAAGTTCCTGGTAGCGATTACTGGGAATCCATCCATCAATTACAAAGGTATTCTCACTTGTGGCGAACTTAAGTGGCGCTTCAGCCTTCTGGGTTTCAATGGAGAGATACTCCTCCCACGCCAGAATAAAATCCTCATACTCTTTTCTAATGTCTTCCAGGTCTTTTTCTAATCTTAGTTTCTCTTCTTCCAGGCTTTTAATTTCTGATTTAAGGTTCAAAATAATATCCCGTGGAACCCCTTCTATCTGGGGGACCTCGATCTTCTGATAGGTCAAATCCTCCTCGAGAGCCTCGGAAACCTCATTCTCGTTCTCAACTGGCACAAAAATGGCTGAAACCATTTTACCATCATAATGGGCCTTGAAAATCTCGTAATTGCCTTTTAAGAGGTCTTTTAAGAGACTCTCAACATCAACCTCGCTTATCCCGGTAAAAACAGCCAGGGAATCGTAGCCCCGGTAATCCTCAAGCCGCAGGGGGAGAACAGCGAAGGGGGAAAGCCTTGCCTCAAGGTCCTTCTTCTCTTTTATCCTGCCCTCAATATCCTGGAGCTTACTGTGGCGGATGGCAACCTCTTTTTCCAGGACCGTCATCTTTGTCTCAATCTGGCTGGGCAGGCTTGCTACCCGCTGGCGTATTTTAGGCTCTTTCTCCTCAACTCCAAGCTGGGATGAAATGGATCTCAGAGTCAAAAGCTTGCTTGAGAGCTTTGAAGCCGGCTCCAAGGGCTTGCCAATTTTAAAGTCAGGGTCGTCCTCAGTGTAATCTGTAATGTGAACCATGTTGAGCCTGTGCAAAGTCTCAATCACAGGCTCCAGCACATCCTTGGTGCCTACCAGCACCACCCTGCTCATGTTTGCTGGCTTAAGCATTAAGAATGCACCGTCCTCTCGAACTCGGAAAGAAGAAGCTCCACCGCCCGCTCGACCTTGTCTCCTGCCTTTGACTTAATATCAGACGCCTCAAAAGCCGCCTTTTTAACTATCTCCTCTCGCTCTTTTTTAAGCTTCTCCCGCTCCTCCTGAAGTCTGTTTTCGTATTCCTTCTCTGCCTCCTCCTCTGCCTTACGGATAATACTCCGGGCATCATCCTTAGCCATTCCGATCCGCTCTTCAGCCTCCTGCCGAGCACTTGCAACAATCTCCCTCGCCTCGGCCTCAGCCTCTTTAATCCGAGATAGAATTTCCGTGCGGTTCATGTCCAAACTTTCCGCTTCACATCTCCTATCATCTAAATAAAGCATTCGATTTTATTTGAATTCACGGTTTTCACGGAGTGTAATGGTTCTCAGGGAGTGTAATAGAAACAGCATCAACACACAGCATTTTCAACTTTTCGTCGCAAGGAGTCCCCTTCCGAAAGGGAGGGGAGGAATTGCG
>CAZCCY010000023.1:0-11586 GCA_964497545.1 uncultured Methanosarcinales archaeon
TAATAGATATTTTTAGTAATATTTATGTCAGATAAAAGTGCTAAACTATACGTTTAAGATTAACTGTTTTTTTACGTTCGCGGTAAATCTGGTTCTCATGGGATCGTTGGGTGATGGTAAAGTTCGTTGTTCTTCCACCGGGGTTCTACTTATAGCATACTTTTTTCAGTTGATGTACAGACGAAAGCCTTTGTCCTGGGAACTATTATTATTTGGGCTTGGTATTTTAATTATCTCAGAATACTTGAAATGATAAGCTTTGTATAATTTTCCCTCGATTAATTTTGGAAGAGGCCTAACGTGTTAGATTGACAGAGTAAAGCTTAAATAACATGGTAACAGTATAATTGTTACTAGGAGGAATTAAAGTTGCTAAATAACACAACTAAGAAAAAACAGCAAAAAACAACAGGTGAGTTGCCATGATGTACGGCCAAATAATACGGAACTTAAAAAAAAGCCGGGTACGGACTGAAATTCTGATGTACCTATACAAAATCTATCCCGAAATGTCCTATCCTTCTGAGATATCTAAACATACTAATATAGATCCCACAAACGTCATCGGTGGGCTTCGGGGGATGGGTAACAGGTATGGAAAACATAACTCTCTTGTAAACCTGGGCCTTGTCGAAAAAATCGAAGAAAACGGGAATTTTTATTACCGTATCTCTAAAACAGGTAAAAAGCTGCTGGAAGACATGGAAATCAAACTTCCATTACAAAAAGAAGGTTCTATCAATTTAAATAAACTGAAACTGACAGCAGCTACTGTATAAGTTTTTATAATTTTCTATTTTTTATCTATTTTTTCTTTTTATTTTTCAGTCTATTCCTTATAGTGTATAAATGTAAAAACTGCACATACACATTATGGATTTAAATACTTTTAGTAACAAATGTGTAATTGTGATTCAAAATGTGTTTTTGGACACGACCAGAAAAAGAGGTGTGACACAAAATGGCTGAAATAACAATACACCGTGAAAAAGAACTACCAGAAAACATGCTGGGAATAATATTAAAATATGCGATAAAGAAAATTAACCTCCAGCACATACTCTACCTAACCGCCATACTGACCTTCGGGATAGGAGACGCTCTTACCTCGGCTTACATGATGACAAAAATAGGCACTGAAGCCGAGTTTAACCTTTTCGCAAAATACCTTTTCACCACTCATGGATGGGAAGGAATCCTTACAGTAAAACTGTGGTTTACACTGGCTATCCTTGCAGTGGCCTTTGTAAACCAGCACAGATCCAAGGAACCCATGTACTGGGCGACAAACGGTTTCCTCGGCGCTCTCATAATAGGTGGAATCCTGGCGATGACCGCCAACATCCAAGCCGCCCTTGGCATGGCCCATGCAGCCCCGACAACAATAATAATGGTATTCCTGGCCATGGCCTTTGTGCTCACCGAAATAGGTGACCTTGTGGATAAGTACCAGGCGCGGAAAAAACACTCTCTAGAACTAACAAGGCTAGGGATAAAAACGGAGGATTTCTGCGCCCGGCAAGAAAATAAACAAATCCACATATAAATAGCGGGATGCACTAAAAACAAAAAAGTTACCAATTGAAAAAAGAAAGTAACTCAAAAAAGCATCCCATTTTTAACTTTTACTCTTTTTCCATGAGGGATGTGTCCACATTACCCCTCAAATAATTCAGGAGATACAGCGAATGAACGGCAGCAATGATTTGTTAGTCTAAAATTTTTGTTTAAAGTAAGAGGTCTAATTGAAAATAAAAACGCTATCAGCATATGCACGTACACTTATTGGTTTAAATAATATTCTTCTATAATCTGTAGTAAGAGGTATCTGCAATGGCAAAAAAAAGGATATTGGTGATTGATCCGGCTGAATACATGAAAGATTTCATCAGCAGTCGAGTTGGGGTAAATTTTGAAGTTTTGAGTGCTCCGGATGAGGTTGAGGCTCTGCAAATGTGTGTGGAGTACCGGCCTTCTATTGTAACAACAGAACTTCAGGTTTCCCAGACAACCGGAGCAGAAATCACCCGGAAGATCCTGGAAATCCAGCCAGAAACCAGGATAATAGTTGTAAGTTCCAATCACGATGAAAAATCTATTCTAAGCGCCATAAACTGCGGTGCTGCGGCGTATGTCTGGAAGCCGCTGTTAATAAAAAATATCCTGAAAATCCTGGACTATGTTCAGCAGGATGATTTTCGGCCAACGATATTTACCTGCGCCTGACCTGCATATGCACATGCATATTTAGTTATATATAGCAACAGATGCTACTTAACACATAAAGGTGATAAATCCAAAGGAGTAAAAAACATGAAAATCGTATCGAGCCTGAAAAGAAGTGAAGCGGCTTTCACAGCTCTGGAGTCTGCCATTGTGCTGACAGCCTTCCTGGTTGTGGCAGCCGTCTTTGCCTATGTGGTGCTGGGAGCAGGTTTTTTCAGCATCGGAAAAACCAAGGAAGTCGTACACACCGGCGTTGACGAAGCAACTTCTTCCATTGAACTCGCAGGAGATGTCACAGCCTACACAGATGGAACAAAGGTTCTAAACGTAACAATCCCTCTGAGGCTAACCGCGGGTAGAAATCCAGTGAACCTGAACTACACCCAGGTGGCAGTATCCTACAAGGACATTAACAGTTATGCTCCAGACATCTACATTTCCTCAGACAATCTGACCTGGGTAACCAACGAAAATCAGCTTGGAGGCACAGCAGATGATATGCTGGAGTACCAGGAACTTGCAGAGATAACCGTGAATGTAAGCAACTACAACCTCCAGACCAGCGAGACCTTTACCATCGAGGTGAAACCCGCCCAGGGAGGGACCCTGCCCATTGAACGGACAACACCTCCGTCCTTTGATACCCTAATTGACCTGCTCTGAGGTGATTCGAAATGAGAAAGCTGGTAAAAAATACTGAGGCTTTCACAGCCCTGGAGTCTGCCATTGTGCTGACAGCCTTCCTGGTTGTGGCAGCCGTCTTTGCCTATGTGGTGCTGGGAGCAGGTTTTTTCAGCATCGGAAAAACCAAGGAAGTCGTACACACCGGCGTTGACGAAGCAACCTCATCCATTGAACTCGCAGGAGACGTAGTAGCCCGGGCAAACTCAGGCCTCACCAAAGTCCAGAACATAACCATTCCACTTCAACTTGCAGCAGGCAGAAACCCCATTGACCTCAATGCAACTGCGGTAGTAATATCCTACCAGGACATGGACAGCAGGGCCTCAGACATCTACATAAATTCTACTCCCAGCTGGCCTGTTGCAGTTGGAATCCAGGCAGCTCAGAACATGTCAGAGCTGTTTGACGGTTACCCGGTAAATATCACCAGTGGTTCAACTGTCACTCTGAGTAACGGAACGGTCAGTGGTGGTTGGGACGGTACTGCGATTAACAATGCTACCAGCCAGATATTCTGGGTGATCAATGATGATGACATCCGGGCTGGTGCTACCAATGACGAGATGCTGGAAACTGGCGAGAAGGCCTTGATTACAGTGAATGTCAGCAGCTATAATCTACAGAAGAACCAGGAGTTTACCCTCGAGATCAAACCTGCCCAGGGTGGCACGTTGCCCATTACCCGTACAACACCGCCCAGTCTTGACCCGGTGATGATTCTCGTCTGAAAAAGACGAGAATCACAACATTTTTTATAAAACACATTTTAATCTTAGAGGTGTTCTAAATGACTAGCCTGGCAAAACGGGTTGAGGATCTTGAGCAAGAAGTTAAAATAATAAAAGGGTCTGTCCAAAAACTGGTGATGGACATCCGGGAGACAATTAACAACATGGAAAACCCCTTCCAGGGCGATATGCAGGATGTCGGGACAATAGAGAAAAAAATGAACAAGAAATTCTCAGACCTGGAAGAGAAACTGCGAGAGGACATGGTCGAAGCAGTACTTGCTGAAGTTAAAGACAAAACCGGAGGCAAAATTGACACCGGCAAGATAAAAGAGGAAATACTGGAAAGCGTCAGTAAAGAACTGGAAGATATCCGGAAAGAGATTTTAAACCTGAGCCGCCACATTGACATTATCTCCAAGAATGGTGTGAGCACAAATGGCATAACTGGCAATAATATTGAGCAGGAACTAACAATATTGCTAAAAAAGCTCTTAGAAGGGCGCTCCAGCCAGTATTCTCCACCACCACCAATTTTTTCCAGGGAAGACCCGTCCAATCAACCCTTCGATGAAATACAAAAAACGCCCAAATCCCAAAACACGCAACAGAAACTTGACCCCACCCTCCTTGAGAATCTCCTCCAGTGGATGGACAAAATCACCGAGAAAATGGGAAAACAGGAATTCGAAGACCTCCTCAACTTCTACGAGGCAGCAGGATACATACCACCAGACACAAAGAAAGTACTTTTAGCTCTTTCACACCTCTCAGGCAACATCGGTGAAATAGACACTTTCCTTGACCTATACCGACTTCACAAAACCCTCCACCCTGAAGACACATCCATGGACTCAATAGTCCTGAAGATGCTGCTCCAACAGAGCAAAGAAAGTCCATGGCTCAAAATAATCAGGGAGGAGAAAAACGTCAAAAGTGTCGGTGTATGAGCAACGAGGTAATTTCCACTGCAATTCTCACCATCGCAACTGTTGTGCTGGTGATGGTCATGATAAATGCCATTTACCCTGAAATCATCAGTGCAGGCGCATCCATCCGCTCCACAACCAGCACTGCCAGCGAGAGAATCGGGACCGACATCAGGATAATCCAGGTCTCCAACACCACCTCAAATGTCACAGTCTGGCTGAAAAACGTGGGCAGAGAGCGAATTGGAGCCCTGGAACTTTCAGACCTCTTCTTCGGAAAAGAAGGGGACGTAAGACGGGTCAACTACAACCAGAGCCTCGCAGGAGAGACCTGGAACTATACCCTGGAAAACGGGGGCGACACCACCTGGGACCCCCATGAAACCCTCCGAGTCACCATCAACAAAAGCATCACAAGTGGAACCTACATCGTGAAATTCACGGTGCCAAACGGAATTTACACAAAAGAAAGCTTCTCGGTGTAAAGTCCATGGGGTTCGGAGCAATCATCGGCGGAATGTTCGCAGTTGGCCTGATACTCCTGGCAGCATACATCGCTGTCTCAAGCATTACAAGCTCCTCAGAATCAGTGATCTTGAGCATGAAAAACATCGAGGACACCCGGCTTGACAGAATGCGAACCTCCATCCACCTCGACAACGTCACAGCAACAAGCTTCGGCTTAGACCTCAACCTCTCCAACAATGGGGACACAGTCATCAAAGACATGGATTACATGGACATCATCATAACCAGCACCACAACCCGCACCACCAGATGGATTCCAAAGGGCACCTCCGGGGAATACTGGACATACACCCTGCAACCCGACAGCCTCAACCCTGGCTACTGGGACCCCGGGGAGGAGATGCGAATAAAAATTTACACCACCCTGAATGCCAACTGGGTTAAAATTTCCACTCCCAACGGGGTCTCCACCTCAGGCTATGTATAAAAGGTGAGGGGAGATGGCCGAATCCAGCCTGATAGAGACAGAGACAAAAGAAGAAGAAAGAAGAGAGGGGGAGTACGACGAGGACAGGGTGAGTGATGAGGCGGTCCTCTCCTCTGGCAATGGGGAGATCGACCGCAAGATGGGGGGCGGCATCCCCCTCGGCTCCCTTGTACTGGTGGAAGGAGACAATGATACGGGTAAAAGCGTCCTCCTCCAGCAGTTCATGTGGGGCGGCCTCCAGCAGGGGTACTCTGTCGCCTATTACACCACCGAGAACACCGTGAAAAGCCTCCTCAGACAGATGGACAGCCTAAGCCTCAGTGTCACCGACTATTTCCTGTTCGGCCATCTCAAAATATTCCCTTTCGGGGTTGACGAAAACGAGCCAGAAAAGATGGAATATGTTCTGGACACCCTTGTGGACAGCATCCGGGTTAAAAAAGAGAACATATATCTCATCGACTCCCTCACAGTTTTCATCACCAAGGTTCCCAAGGACACCCTCCTCTCCTTTTTCTCCGCATGCAAGGACATCTGCGACACAGGCAAGACAATTATTCTCACAGCTCACAGGTACGCCTTTGAGGAGAGCACCCTGGTACGGATACGCTCGGTCTGCGACGGCCACATCGAGCTCTCCATCCGGGAGATGGGAGACAAACTAATGAAAACCATGAAAGTCTCCAAAATGCGGGGAGCCAACCGGACCACCGGTAACATGGTCTCCTTCGAAGTGCTACCAGAATACGGACTCAGGATAATCCCGATTTCAAGTGCAAAAGTATGACAGTAAGCCTGAATCTACCATTTGTACCCTGTAAAATCGCACCGGTAAAACCCAGCGAGAGCAAAATATACCCCCACCTGTCCCAGGAGGCAAAGGAATACCTCAAGAAAAACCCCTTCCCCCTCACCTACCTCCACATGATTCCCCTTGATGATATCGGGATTCCAACATTCTATCCAGAGATATCCCGGAAGCTTAAGGGACAGCATAACCCCAATATCATCTATCCTATAAGCGACAACCTCGCTGTTCATATCTACCCAGACCCCCTGGACGTGCGGGATTACTACATCCCCATCGAGCCACCACTTTTCGCCGACTACTCAGAAACCCTCCGCAACATCGAATCCAAAATGATTGACACAATAAAAGAGACCCAGGACGTTAAACGAACTAACGAGGAAAAGAAGGAACTCCTACTGGAAAAATTTGAAGAGCTCGTCAAAGGTTCTAACGGGACAAAAAAAGGGTTTCTGGACAGGCTCCTGAAAAAAAACACGGGACCGGCCTTCTCTTTCTCGGAGGAGGAGCTGGCAGCCATACGTTACCTGATAGTCCGGGACAAGGTGGAGATGGGCGTGCTCCAGCCCCTCATTCTGGACAGCTGGATTGAGGATATCTCCTGTAACGGGGTGGGCCCAATCTATGTAGAGCACAAGATTTTCGGGAGCCTTAAAACCTCGCTTGGCTTTGATAGAATCGAGGACCTGGACCGGTTTGTCCTGCAGATGTCAGAGAAAATCGGCAAACCAGTGTCCTTCCGCAGCCCCATTGTGGACGCAACCCTGCCGGACGGCTCAAGGATAAACATCGTATTCGGCACAGACGTGTCAAAGCTGGGAAGTAACTTCACCATCCGGAAGTTCAGCGAGACGCCCCTGAGCGTGCTGGAACTGATAAATTTCAACACCTTTGACTATATGATGGCAGCCTACCTCTGGATAATGCTGGGCGAGGGGATGAACCTCTTTGTGTGCGGTGAGACAGCCTCGGGTAAAACCACCACCCTGAACGCCATCACCACTTTTATCCGGAGCAACGCCAAGATTGTCACGGTAGAGGACACACCCGAGGTCCAGGTCCCCCACAAGAACTGGATTCGAGAGGTCACACGTGGGGGTGGAGAGGGTAAAGCGACTGTGGGGATGTTCGACCTCCTGAAAGCCGCTTTGAGACAGCGTCCAAACGAGATTATCGTGGGCGAAATCCGGGGCGAGGAGGGAAACATAGCGTTCCAGGCCATGCAGACCGGCCACGCTGTCATGGCAACCTTCCACGCTGCCTCGGTGGAAAAACTCATCCAGCGGATCACAGGCCATCCCATCAATGTGCCCAAGGTGAACCTGGACAACCTGAACGTGGTGATAATACAGCAGGCTGTGCGGGGGCCGGACGGAAAAATGGTCAGACGGATAACCGAGATCAGCGAGATGATAGGCTATGACCCCTACAGCGAGGGGGTCAATTTTATCAGTGCCTTCACCTGGGACCCGGTCACCGACACCTTCAACTTCACCGCCAACAAGAACAGCTACCTCCTGGAGCACAAAATCGCGCCCAGAAAGGGCATACCCCCCAACCGGACCCGGAGGATTTACAAGGAAATCGAGAAAAGAGCTAAAATACTTAAAAAGCTTGCCGAGAGTGGGGTCACGAACTTCTACGACCTTTTCGCCATGATGAGCAAGCTTGAAAACGAGGGGGTGATAAGATAGGCAGGTTCCAGGAGTTCCTGGACTCTTTCAAATTCGAGTTCGACCTCCTTTTCATGCTCACCTATATGACGGCCATCTCCACCTCAGGCATCTCCAGGGAGAAAATCTTTGAGTACGCATCCCAGCTCCCTGGCAACACCCTGAGCAAATACATGAAAAAAATACACCTCCTTTCCAGGAACTACAATTTCGAGTATTCTAGGGCGTGTCTTGAGCTGGCAAGCCGTGTTAACAATACCCGTATCAAGGATATGCTGAGCAGGATGGCTAACGCCCTCACCTCAGGCCAGCCAGACCAGGAATTCCTGGAGGAAGAACTTGAAACCGAGATTGCCACCTACACAAACAAGTACGAGCGGGACGTGGAGAGCCTCAAAAAATGGACAGACGGTTACACCGCGCTCATGGTCTCGCTGACACTGATTGTACTGGTGGTCATACTCTCAATAATGATTTTCAGCAAAGGGGATACCGAGGGTCTCGGTCTGACCGTCTCCATTGTGATGACTCTGATAACCTCGCTAGCTGTTTACACCCTCTCCAGATCCGCTCCGGTGGACCCTAAAATCCACAACCTCGAAGAAAAACCCCCTGAGCAGGCCCAGATTCAAAAGCTTGTACCAATCATCCTGCCCATTACCGCTGCTGTAGCCATCGGCTTTTCAATTTTCCTTGGTGTAGGCTGGGCGATGATCGCGGTTGGACTCTTGCTTTTACCCGTCGGTTTAATCGGGCTGAAGGATGATATGAACATCGAGCGGCGGGATGTCCAGTTCGCATCTTTCATCCAGATTCTGGGGACAAGCGCTGGTACCATGGGGTCTACCTTGATGGTGGCCATGGAGCGGATGGACAAGGACAGCCTGGGCGTGCTGGAAAACGAGTTGAAGCGCCTCTATACCAGGATATCACTGGGAATGGACGATGAGACTTCCTGGATGAAGTTTGCAGGAGAGACCGGGAGCGAGATTATCGCCAGGGGTGTTAAGATATTCCTGGACGCCATCAAACTTGGAGGCGACCCCAGTGAAATCGGGAGGATTGTCAGCACCAGCACCCACAGGTTGAATCTGTTGCGTCTTAAGAGGAACTCGATAGCAAGGGGGTTTTCAGGTCTGGTCATCCCTCTTCACACAGCCATGGTAGCATTGCTTGTGGTTGTGACAAACATTCTGACAGCCTTCAATACAAGGGTTAACGAGATGCATGCTTCCGAGATTATGAAAAACACCACTGCTGCCGGAGGGCTTGGAGGCAGCATTCCCACAGCGAGTGTGGGTATTGGTGCTATGGGGCCAGAGGCTCTTGCGTTTGCCCATAGCTTCACGATTATGACGGTGATAGTCCTGACCATTGCAAATACCATGGCTGTGAAATCCACGACAGGCGGGGCTTTTTACAAGATATTCTATTATGGGGGGATTCTCACTAGTATTTCAGGGGTGCTCCTGGTGGTGCTGCCACCGATTGTGAAGTCGATATTTTCAGGGCAGATAGTATGAATCTAATGATAATTTTGTTTGTTGTGATATTTTTCGTGATGATGCAGGAGCGGGCAAAAAAATCTCAGCAAACATCCGGCGTTCAATCTCACACATCCGCGTGTCAGCTGGGAGAAGACCTTCTGAAACTGGAAGACACAGAAGAAGACCTGCCACCCCTGGATGGACTGGATTTTCAGGCTATACCACAGCCTGTATCAGACAGTGTAGAAGAGGCTCTGGAGACCGCAGAGGAAACAGAAACAATGCCAGAAACTGAAACAATGCCAGATTCCGAAGTACTGCCGGTAGAAGAGGTAGGAATAGAGCGCACACCTGGAGTTCCAGAACAAAGCGTTTCAAAAGAAGAGAAGAAAGAAGGGGGGACAGTAGAGGCTGTTCAGGAGGTGGGTCCTCCCCTGGAAGAGGTTGAGGTTGAAAGCACAGCTGGAGCAGGAGCCCCACCTGTTGGGGAGGGGGCTACTTTTGTTGAAAATGGCCTTTCTGAAGAGGAGCCCCTCCTGGAAGAATTGACAGATGGAGAAAAAAATGTAGATGAAAATGTAGGCGAAGAAGAGGGAGAGGAAGAACTCCTGCTGGATGAAACAGAGATGGAGGATGACAATCCTCTCAGCGAGTTTGAAGAGGAAAAGAAGGAGGAGCCTGTTGACGAAGAGAACGAGCTTCTTGATGAGTTCCATAAACTTGCAGAAGAGGAGGAGGAAGATGAAAATCATCTGCTGGATGGTCTAGAGGTGATGCCTGCCAGAGAACTGCTGGAAGAAATGAATAACCTCTTAAAGAAGATGAACGAAATAAAAAATAATAAGGAAACAGAGCAAAAAGAAATCGAAAAAAAGGAAGAAAAGGGGGAAGAAGAAGATACGGGGGAGGAATAAAAATTGAATTTGCCAAAAAAACTTCTGGAGAAGCTCAGGAATCTGTTTATAAGAACGAGGTTGCGGAGTGATCCATCAAAACAGGAAGAAAGTGTGTCAGAGCCTTTAAGTGAACCTTCTCTAACAGAAGTTGAGCCTCCTTTAGAGGTGGTAGAGTCTCCAAGAAAACCAGTAAAAAATTTAAAATTTTTGATTTTTATTGTGCTTGCTGTAGGTCTTCTTGTTTTCTACCTGGCTGGAGACCTTATTACTTTTGGGATGCTAATAACCCGGCAGAACCTGGAAGTCTCACTACCTCTACTCAACACCAGGGCTAGCGGCCTGCTGGTACTGACGGTTCTCGCGGTTCTCAAGGTGATTGTATCGGTGGCAATCCTTGTTTTTGCACTTGCAGTCAGTAAACAGGAAATTAAAGACGGGATAGAAGGCATAGGGATACCGGTCTCGAAACTCGAGATATCTCTCCTGCAAGGTCTGGAACTAGAAAAGACCGCTCTTTTCCTGCTTGCAACCTTCACCATCTACGGTGCAGCTCTCACACTCTACAACCTACAGGGGAAACTGGAAATCGATGCCCTCACAAACATTGAGTACCTGATTCTCCTGGGGGTGGGATGGGACTTCCTGGAATTCAGGAAGGGGGGGAACAGTTGACTTGCATATGCAGGTACACAACCCGATTTAAGTACCTGGCAGCCAGAAAAACCGGTATGCGTCTCTTGAGGGTGCTTACGTTCAGGTTACTTGTCACCCTTGTGCTGGCAGCCCTCCTCTTCACACCCACCGTCCGGGGAGACACAAACACTACAAGCCAGAACACTACCTCTAACGAGACTGTGAAATGGGTGAACGAGACCGGCCAGTTAATATATCTGGGAGAGACCATCGAGGTGGGTAACTATTCCATCACAGCCTACGAGGTGAGACCTGACGCTTACCTTGACGCTGTGACCGAAAACGAGGGTAAAAACGAGTCCTGTCAGCCCTACCCACGAGAGCTTAACGCCAGCCTGCTGAACTTAAATGCATCCTACAACTGGAGCTATCCCAGGTTTGAGTTTAACAAAACAGGTGAATACAGGAGATACATTGGCAGCACTTTCACGAATCTGAGCCAGCTCATTGAAAAGCGGCGGGTGCTGGGATGCGATGATTGGATGCTCTTCAGAGTCACGAGGAATT
>CAZCCY010000023.1:11686-16099 GCA_964497545.1 uncultured Methanosarcinales archaeon
TCGTAGACTGACCGGCATCTACCCTTCCCAGGGTGTGATCGAAAAACCTGGAACAAAAATAATAATAAAAGTTAAATATCTGATTACAGGTCACCTCAACAGTTCCTACGCTGTTACAGGAAGCAACACCAGTTATTCCACCTTCTATCTACCCTATGCGGTAATAGACGTGATGACCGCAGAAGAAGATGTAAGCAAGAAAAACCCCTATCTGGGGTTGAAGTTCAACAAAATCTTCCAGCTCTACCGGGACACAAGACACAGCGGCCTAATCTATGTCACCCTGGAGATGGAAAACCGGGGCCAGACCGACTACCAGCACATCCAGGTCACAGACAAACTACCACCCGGCTTCGTGCTAGCAGGCCCCTACCAGCCCAGGCTGGACTGGAATTTCTCTCTCCCCCGGGGTAGAACCTGGGCTGCCAGATACTCCATGAAACTTGTTAACCCCCTGGTGGAAAAAACCTACACGGTCCCCCAGGCCGAGGCAAGGGTGTCAGTTGGACGAGGATATTATTACCTTAACAGCACCTCACCCTGGATTCCCAACATCTTCCAGACCGCAGGAGCAATTATCAGAATCACAAAAACCGCAAGCAGAACCGATGTGGAACCAGGAGAGAACGTCACCATCACAGTTAGAATCGAAAACCTTGGCAACCGAACCGCAATAGTGTGGGTGCGGGACTACCTCCCCCCTGGCACAGAACTCCTCTCCGGGACCCTGGATTTCAAACACATCCTCCAGCCCAGGGACATAAGCAGAATCGGCTTCCCCCTTGGAGGGAACACAACCGAGGAAGTCAACCTCACACACTGGAACACCTCCACCTGGTACTACTACGAGAACAAATACACAATCAGGATAACCGGCAAAAGTGTGACCCTGCCGCCAGCCGAGGCTGTTTACAAAGACTTCTACAACAACAGCTTCCAGGAAGTCTACACCAAGCTCTACAAAATTGTATCTATAGATACCGCAGTCAAAATCTACAGAAGCACAGGAGACACACTCCGCTCCAACCCTCTCAGCTTTGGCCTGGTAGAGATTCTGAAACCCCGGCTCAAGGTGGAAGCTGAAAACAATTTTGACTTCGGCATCCTCTACCCTGGCAGCCAGACCAGATGGCTCAAACTAAAACTCAAAAACACAGGCACAGACCCCATAGAGGTACGCATACTCGGCGAGGGCATATTCAGATACCTCCAGTTCTACCAGGGCGAAAAAATAGAAGACAGCTACCACGCCACCATTCCACCTGGGGGCTCGGTCCAGACAAGAATGAGGCTGAAAATCCCCTCTGGATACACGCCCAGAGATGTTAGCAGAATCGTCTACGTGGTAACCGGAAAATGAAGGAAAAGACAATAATTCTGGTCCTGGTCCTGATACTCACTGTTAGGGTAGCTGGTGCCACCTTCTTCATCCCCCCAGAGGTTAAAGCCACAGGTGCACCAGGCGAGGAACTCGAACTCCAGGTGACCATATTCGACATCGACTACACCGGCCAGGTGGAAGTGAAAGACTACTGGGCACCCCAGGACACCATTGAGCGAAACCAGCTCCTCCACAACCTCAAGGCAGGAGACCTGGGAATAAACATAACCTATGATGGCAACTTCACCATGACCCCTAACGAACGCAGGGACATACTGGTAACCGTGAAAACCAGCTATCCTGGGAGATACCATGGACTCCTTGTCTTCAAACCCACGGATTCCTCGGTCTCGGTGGCCTCTGGCACCTGGCTCTACCTTGACACCCGAGCCCCACTTTTAACACTGGACTCACCATCCCAGGGGAATACAGCTAAAATCAGGGGCTACACCTCAAGTGACACCAGGAAGGTGAAACTCTACCTGGAGGGGGAGGTCATAAAAGAGCTCACACCCCAGAACGGAGAGTTCCAGCTTGAGGTCCCCCTCTCAGGCGGGAGCAACAGAATCTGGGCGGTAGGTGTGGACAAAAACGGCACCGAGACCCCTAGCTCCCTGCCTCTTGAGATTGTTGTGCCTGACAATCCGCCAAGTCCACCTGTGCTTTCCCAGGTAGTGATAATCGGGGGAGAAGCCTACCTCTACGGTACCGCGGAAAAAGGCACAACAGTAGAGGTCAGAATAGGAGAAGAAAGCCAGGGCAAGGTGGAAAGCACCGGCAGCTTCTCCATGAAAATCCACCTCAAAAACGGAGACAACTACATCACCGCCATAGCCACAGACAAAAACGGAAGAAAAAGCGAATGGTCAAAACCCCTCATCGTAAACCCAGAAAAACCAGAAACCCTAATCGAAACACCCCTAAAAAACAGGCAAAGCCAGACACAAAAAAATACAACAACAAACAGCAGCACCGAAACTGCCGAGAACAACCATGCCACTTCCCCTGTTAACCAGACCTTGGAGATAGATACCGTAGCAAAACACCTCCCTGGCCTTGAAGCCCCCTATGCCGGACTTGCACTAGCCCTTGCCAGTTATATCATAAGGAGAAGGCCATGGTCAAAATATTGATGCGAATACCGGTTAAATTTGTTTTTGCAGCCAGCCTGACCGAGAGCCTGCCACAATTTGAGGAGGGAGAACTCGTCCTTTCAATGCAGGGGATATCCCTGAAAAAGGGTGAGAACACTGTCGAGATAATATTCCCCCAGATTGAAAGTGTGAACCGGGAGGGAAACGGTGCCATCAGAATCATCCATGTACACCAGGGTGAGAGAAGGCGGACGCTGTTAACCGGAGACCAGGGGGTGATGAAAAAGTTTGAGAGGAACACCCTGCTTCTCCTGCTTCACAAGAGAATCGTGTACGTGAAACATCCGGCAGTAATAGGAGGTGCAGTCCAGAACGATGTGGAATGGACAAGAGGAGCTCTCCTTTTTCTCCGGGATAAAAAGACCGGTAACCAGAAAATGAGGATTCAACGGGAGGTGGACAGCATAACCATACTCCTCAACAACATTGAATCCGTAGACCTGGAAAAACAGGAATTCAAGGAGGGAAAAACAAAAACAGTAGTTAATATTAAGCACAGTCTTGGGAGTGAGACCTACAATACCTTCCTCATATCCCAGAGGAGGATAGTCTCAGCCCTCATCACCTACCTCAAAAACTACCTGGAAGAAACCGGAGCCATCAAAAAATCAGACAGCCTCCTCACCGCAGAGGTAGCAGCAGAAAACGTCTCAGACCTGGAAGGCCAGCTACTGGTAGCCCTCTACTCAGGCATGTCCCCCTTTGAACTCGACGGCATGCTCGGAATAACCATCGACGAACTAGAGGAAACCTACGAAAAACTCGTGAAAAAGGGGCTGCTCCGGGTAGTGAGAATGAGACGCCAGGTGGAACTCACACCTGCAGCCAAACGGCTGGTAAACCAGCAGATAAAATTCAAAGACACAAAAGAAAAACCACTCTACTAAAGGAGGAAAAATATGAACGTGTTAATTGTGGACGACTCAGCCTTCATGAGAAAACTCCTCTCCAAAATCCTGGCCCAGTCAGGATACAATGTGGTTGGAGAGGCAGAAAACGGGGTTGAAGCCGTGAAAAAATACGAGGAACTACACCCAGACCTCGTCACCATGGACATTGTAATGCCCGAGGTCGACGGGCTCAAAGCCACCGAGGTGATACTGAAACGGGACAAAAACGCTAAAATCGTCATGTGCACCTCGGTAGGCCAGGAGGAAAAAATGAAAAGAGCAATAGAGGCAGGAGCCGTGGGCTACATAACCAAACCCTTCCAGGCCCAGAGCGTCATAAGAGAACTCAAAGGAGTCATGGGATGACCGAGGGGGTAGAGATGTCCATAGTCACAGAACTCCGCAAACTCAAAAAGATTGGAGACGAATCCGCAACCCAGGTAGCAGAGACCATCAGCCAGATGGTGGGAAACTCAGAGATGAAAGTCTCAAGCGTCAACCTCACCGCAATACCCGCCATACCCCAGTCACTCGGACTCTCAGAAAAAAAACTGGTAGGACTCTTCGTAAGATTCTCAGGCGAAATATCCGGAGCACTGCTGTGCATGATAGACATAAACGGCGCCAAAAAACTGGCAAACATCATGCTCCAGGGGATAGAAGAAGAAAACAGCGAAGAATTCACCGAAATGCAACAATCCGCGGTCACCGAAATATGCAATATCATAACCTCAAGCTTCATCGATGTCTGGGCCAACAAATTCTCCCTAGAACTCAGCCACACACCACCGGTACTGGCCTACGACTATGCAGACTCCATCGTGGACACAGCCCTGGTCTATGCCGCAACCAAAGACGACTTCGCCATCACTTTCAACAACGACCTCGTAATATCCGAAATAGACGGCATAAGCTTCAACATAATCGTACTGCCAGACCCCAACAAGCTGGATGTAATCTTCAAAAAACTAGAACCCCTACCAGCAGC
>CAZCCY010000023.1:16199-18039 GCA_964497545.1 uncultured Methanosarcinales archaeon
CACCTCACCGTTGAAAAAGGCCACCTCTACATCGGCGGAGTAGACACAGTAGAACTCGCAGAGAGGTTTGGCACACCCCTCTATGTCACAGATGAAAACCGGCTGCGGGAGAACTTCCAGTGTTACCGCCAGGCCTTCCCCGGGGCTGACATCTATTATGCTGCCAAAGCCAACTCCAACCTGGCCGTGCTCCGGATTCTAGCCCAGGAAGGGGCCGGGGCAGACGTCTTCTCAGATGGAGAACTCTACCTCGCCCTGCTAGCGGGCATACCCAGGGACAAGATTCTTTTCAACGGGAACTCCAAGACCGACAGCGAACTCGAATTCGCGGTGGAAACCGGTGTCAGAGTCTCGGTGGACTCCCCAGACGAACTTTACAGCCTCTCAAAAATCGCAAGCCAGCACGGAAAACAGGTAGAAATCACCTTCCGGGTCAACCCCAATGTCTCGCCAGAAACCCACCCCAAAATCGCCACCGGCCTACAAACAAGCAAATTTGGAATCCCCCACGCCCAGGTGCCAGAGGTCTACCAGCAAGCCCTCACAGAAGAAGGGGTTAAACCTGTGGGACTCCACTGCCACATCGGCTCCCAGATTCTGGACCTGGCACCCTTCCATGAGACAGTAGAACGGATGATGGAAATCGCAGCAAAAATCTCAGAGCTCGGAGTCGACCTCAAATTCCTGGACCTGGGCTCAGGTCTCGGCATACCCTACCACAAGGACAAACCCGCCCCCACACCAGGAGACCTGGCAGGCGTCATCCTCCCCATTTTCCATGAGAAAACAAGAGAACTCGGCATAAACCCCAAGTTAATCCTGGAGCCAGGCCGATACATTGTAGGAGACACAACCATCCTCCTCACCAGGGTGAACACAGTCAAAAAAGCCTACCGGAACTTCGCAGGAGTGGATGCAGGCTTCAACCTCCTCCTCCGCCCTGCAATGTACCAGGCATACCACCATGTCATAGTCGCCAACAAGGCGGACCAGGACCCAGAAGAAAAATACACCATTGCAGGGCCCATCTGCGAGACCGGAGACCTCCTGGCCCAGGACCGGAAACTACCCAGACTGGAAAAAGGAGACCTGATAGCCATCCTGGACACTGGAGCCTACGGGTTCAGCATGAGCAGCCAATACAACGGCAGACCCCGATGCCCGGAGGTCCTGGTAAAAAACAGGGAAGCCTGGCTAACCCGCAAACGGGAAACCCTGGACGACCTCGCCCACTGCCAGATAATCCCCCCACACCTCCTATGTTAGGAGGAGATACATGCTCACAATAGCCAGGACAATGCCAAGGCCAACCCTGAAACTGAGAGCCTCCCCCAGAAACACAACAGCCAACAGGACACCCACCACAATATTCAGGTTAATAACAGGCATAACCCGCACAAGCGGGCCGCTCTCCAGTGCAAGAAAAACCCCAAGTGTTCCCAGAGCCGCAAAAACACCAGCAACCAAACCCAGCCTCAAAGCCTCACCCCTGATATCAAACCTCCCCCCTACCAGATAAGCCCCCAAAGCCACCTGACTCAAAAACTGGCCAGCAATAAAAACAAACTGAACCTGAAGCGGCTCAGCCCCCCTAAAGGCAAGTTTAACCAGAAACCACATAGCCCCATAAAAAAAGACACTACCAATAGCATAAACAATCCAGGACATACAAACAGCCAAACTCAACAGCCAGCCTAAAAGAGTTTACCTCCCAGACATTCAACGATTTTTATTTATATTGACAGTCCTTTTTTGGAATTGTAGGTTCAATTTTTACATTTGGATTTAAATCACATAACAGGTGCAGAGGCAACAGTATTGATGTGGCAGGAAAAAGTGT
>CAZCCY010000024.1:0-10685 GCA_964497545.1 uncultured Methanosarcinales archaeon
CGCAATTCCTCCCCTCCCTTTCGGAAGGGGACTCCTTGCGACGAAAAGTTGAAAACATGAACCTCCTCAAGGTGAGAGAGACCTGCCTTGGGGACAGCCTGAGAGAGGTTAAACCCAGACTCCTGGCCAGAGGGGGCTGGGACAGCCTCCCTCATCCTTCCAGCCTCTCTCCAGCCTAAAATTTTCTGTTTTTTCAAAGCAGTTTCAGGGTAATTTTCTTAAACCCTTTCACCCCCAAAAGCTGGGCATGAAAAAAATGTTGGACAGGTTTAGCAGGGGGAGGGTTTTACTGGCACTGGTGCTAGTGTTTCTCCTTGCTGCTGGCATGCTGGCCTATACTCGCGAGGCTGAGCTCGGTGATGTCCAGGTGGAGCAGGCGGTGAACCTGGCCTCAGAGGCTGTCAGGGGCGAGCTGGAGAATCGGGATTACACCCGCTCTGCCTTTTCCTCGGTTGTGTTCCGGGGGGGTGAGAGCCACAATGTTGTGGTGGTCTCTTTCAGTTCCAATGACACAACCATCGTGGTGGTAGTGGACGGTGGAAGCGGGGAGGTTGTCCAGATTACCCGGACGAGGCGGATGGGATGGATGCTACAATCTACCAATAATAGGCAGCGGTGGGCCCACGAGGGTCTTCTCAAGCGGAGGTGAAAGTCTTTGGAGTTAAACGTTGAAATCCATGAGCTTGGAATAAAAGCCCTGGAGTATTCATCTGAGCTCAAACGGGTGCTGGGCGAGGTCTCCAGGGTTGTGGTGGGACAGCGGGGTGTTCTGGAGCGGCTGGTTATCGCCCTCCTTGCGGATGGCCATGTCCTCCTGGAGGGGATGCCGGGTCTTGCCAAGACTCTGATGGTAAAAAGCCTGGCAGCGACCATTGATGCCAGTTTCAGGCGTATCCAGTTTACACCCGACCTTTTGCCTGCGGATATTATTGGCACCGAGATTTACAATCAGCACACCGGTGGTTTCACCACCAAACAGGGTCCGGTGTTCGCCCATCTCATCCTGGCTGACGAGATTAACCGGGCGCCACCCAAGGTACAGAGCGCCCTCCTGGAGGCCATGCAGGAGCGGCAGGTCACCATCGCAGAGAAAACATACCCTCTGCCCAGGCCGTTCCTGGTGATGGCCACTCAGAACCCGGTGGAAAGCCAGGGCACATATGAGCTCCCGGAGGCTCAGGTGGACAGGTTCATGTTCAAAATACTGGTGGACTACCCCCCTCGGGAGGACGAGGAAGAGATAATAAAGAGGATGACCAGTGGGGAGGAGCCTGGTGTTAACAGGGTGATTACCACCGGCCGCATCCGGGAGATGCAGGATTTCAACCGTAAAATCTACCTGGACAGCCGGATTGTCAGGTATATCACCAGTATTGTCCAGGCAACCCGGAAACCGGGGGACTTCGGGCTGGACTTTGAAAACTTCATCGACTTTGGAGCGTCCCCCCGCGCCTCAATCTGGCTCGCACTGGCGTCCCGGGCAAAAGCCCTACTGGAGGGAAGAGGCTATGTGACCCCGGAGGATGTGAAATTCACAGCCCATGATGTGCTACGCCACAGGCTCATCCTCTCCTACGAGGCCCTGGCAGAAGAGGTGACAGCAGACCAGCTCATAGACTCGATTTTAACCGCGGTGCCTGTCCCATAGGGGGGTGGATTTTTGCTGGGACACCACGACATGGAGAACAGAGAGTCTTCTGGTGCAGGGGAGCTCTTCCACAGGGTGAGGCTTCTTGAACTCAAGACAAGGGGTCTTGTGGAGGGTGTTATCTCTGGGGCCTATTATTCTGCTTTTAAGGGGCGGGGGATCGAGTTCTCGGAGGTGCGGGAGTACCAGCGGGGAGACGACCCCAGGTGTATTGACTGGAATGTTACAGCGAGGATGTCCCGCCCCTATGTCAAGGAGTTTATTGAGGAGCGGGACCTCACTGTGCTGGTCCTCCTTGATGTCTCTGGTTCCACTGGGTTCGGGAGCCTCACTGCCAAAAGGGATGTTGGAATCGAGCTTGCTGCATCCATTGCTTTTTCAGCCCAGAAAAACAACGACCGGGTAGGACTGTTACTTGCCACAGACCGGGTGGAGAGGTTCGTGCCACCCCGCAAAGGCTCCCGCCACATCCTAAGACTGATCCGGGAGATGCTCCACTGCAACCCCCGGGATAGAGGTACAAACCTTGAAGGCCCGCTCACCTATCTCTCCAGGGTCATCCGTAAAAAGAGCATTATTTTCCTGGTCTCGGATTTCCAGCAGGACCTCCACCAGTTTGAAAGGCCAATCCAGGTGCTCCGAAACCGCCATGACGTGGTGGCTGTGAGAATCCGGGACCCGCGGGAGGAGGAGTTGCCTGACATCGGCCTGGTGGTGGTGGAGGATGGTGAGACCGGGGAGCAGATGCTGGTGGACACCTCTGACCCCAGGGTGCAGGCATCCTACAGGAAGAGGGCAGAGGAAGAGAGGGCGAGGGTCCGGGGTTTCTTTCGCAGGCTGAAAATCGACTTCCTTGACATCTCCACCCAGGAGGGATGGCACCGGGAGCTCTTGAGGTTTCTGGCGAGGAGGAGTTCTCAAAGATGAACTTTGCAAACCCAGTCTGGCTTCCAGCCCTGTTTGTTTTACCGGTAATCTGGTACCTCTACCATAGGAGCGAGGCAGAGAAAAAGCAGGCAGCTCTCAGGTTCAGCAGTTTAGCGTTAATCCCTGAGAGTGGGCGGGGGAGGCGTGTTAAGAATGTGCTTTTCGGTTTACACCTCCTGCTTGTCGCCTCCCTGGTTTTAGCCCTGGCAGACCCTCAACTCCCCCTGGCACAGGCCCACAAGGGTGTTAATGTTGTCCTGGCCCTGGATGTCTCTGGTAGCATGGCTGCCGGCGACTACAAGCCCACCCGGCTTGAGGCTGCCAAGGAAAGTGCCACAACCCTGATCAGAGGTCTTAAGGCCAGGGACAATGTGGGGGTTGTGCTTTTCTCGGATGGGGCTACCACTGCAGCCTACCTCACCCCGGACAAGGACAGGGTAATCGAGAAGCTGAGAGCAGTCAAACAGACACAGGGTAAAACAGCCCTGGGAGACGGTCTAGCTCTGGCGGTGGACATGGCAACCTCTATTCCTAACCGGAAGCGGGTGGTTGTGCTCCTCAGTGATGGTGTGAACAATGCAGGGGTTGTAAACCCAGGGGAGGCTGTGGAGTTCGCCAGGGACAACAGCATCCAGGTCTACACCATCGGGCTTGGCTCCAGGGAGCCTGTAGTCCTCGGCTATGACCTCTTCGGCAACCCCCAGTACGCACGGCTGGACGAGGAAACCCTCCAGTGGATTGCCAGTGAGACCGGGGGCAGATACTTCAAGTCAGTGGACACAGGCACCCTGAACGAGATATATAGGAGGCTCCCCCGGGAAATCAAGCGGGAGCGGGAGGACACAAGCATCAAGGACTGGTTCATCCTCCTCGCCCTCCTGGCCCTGGCAGGAGAATTCTACCTGAGATTCGGAAGACACAGAATAATACCCTAAAAAATATGGGGGTGAAAAAATAAATGAGAGTTAGGATAGTATTAATCCTCGCAATCATGTTGGTTTTAACCATAACCGGCACAGCAGCCAGCCAACCCGGGATAACGGTTAAAAAGATACTGGAGAACCGGGACATAAAGGCTGGCGGAGAGGTGAAGCTAGCGCTTGAGCTAACAAACCCCTACCCACAACAGGTTAAAATAAAAATTAGAGATAAAAATGTGATAGGGGGAAACGGTCTGGACATCCAGTGCTATGAGTACACACTCCCCGGGAACACAGTCAAAAAAATAGAGTATGACTCCCTGGAGGTCTACCAGCCCGGGAAATACCGGCTGGAACCTGCAACCATCACCTACACAGACCCCAGCACCGGTAAAAGCAGAGAGACGAAATCCAACCCCCTGGAAATCGAAATCAAAGGAAAACCCCAGGGTGGAAACCGACAGGGAATCACCACCATCTACCAGTGCAACGGCATAGCAATGAAATCAACCTCCTACTCTTCAAGCTCAACCGCTACCATCTCCATCAATCAACATGGGGGCCAGCAGCCCTCTACCCTCCCCCAGGACATGCAGACCATCAAACAGGAACTCCAAAAACAAAAACAACTGGAACAGGAGATGGCAGAAAAAATAGAGAACAGCTCAGACTTCCAGAGACTCCAGCAGCATCTGAAAGAAGAGGGCTACAACCTCACCAGCAAGGAAATTAACCCGACAGCTAAAACCTTCAACTACCATTACCAAAACGGCACAAAAAAAGCCACAATAAGTGGCAGAATACAGGACAACAAAACAAAAGACCTGACCCTGGAAGAACAGCCAGAGAGGGAACCCTCAAACAGGAGCAGGCCGCTGCTCTGGCTGGCCATCCTCCTCCTGACCATCCTCGCCCTTGGACTGGTCTACAAATGGAACAGGAAAAACATCCCTTCTTTCGAATCTCATTCTGACAGACCAGTAGCAGTCAGAACCATAGACCCCAGAAGAGAAGCTCTACAGCTCCTGGAGCGGGCAGAGAGCCTCTACCAGCAGGGAGAGGCCGAGGAGGCCTGCAATGTTGCGAGCCAGGCTCTCCGCACTTACCTGAAACAAACCCTGGGAGACCGGGAGCTCACCACCAGGGAGATGGTGGACACCCTCCACCACCTGGGACACCGGGACACTGACAGGGTGAAGAACTGTCTGGAGTACTGGGACCTTACAAAATTCGCAAAACAGCCCCCCAGCCCTGAAAAGTTCCAGGAGACCCTGGAAACCGCAAGAGAGATAGTCAAAGGTTTAAAGGTTGAACCAGCTTAAAGATGGGGTTATGGCGTCTAGAGAAATAAAGCCAGGCGTCTATCAGGTCGGATCGATAGACTGGGACCGGAGGCTTTTTGACGAGCTCATCCCGCTGCCAGATGGTACCAGTTACAATTCCTACCTGATAGAAGGGAGCGAGAAAACCGTGCTGGTGGACACCGTGGACCCTACCAGGAAGCACGAGCTTGTAGCTAACCTCCAGGAGCTAGGAATAAAGAAACTTGACTATGTGGTATCCAACCATGCCGAGCAGGACCACTCCGGGGCACTGCCAGAGATACTTGAGATGTACCCTGAGGCCAGGGTTGTGACAAATCCCAGGTGCAAGGGGATGCTCCAGGATTTACTTCTGATACCGGAGGACAGGTTCATGACTATTGGCGAGGGGGACAGCCTCTCCCTGGGAGACCGGACTCTGGAGTTCCTGCTTGCCCCCTGGGTCCACTGGCCTGAGACCATGTTCACATATCTCCGGGAGGACAGAATCCTGTTCACCTGTGACTTCCTGGGCTCGCATCTGGCGACAAGCGACCTGTTTGTGACAGACGAGGCAAGGGTGTATGCGGCTGCCAAGAGGTATTATGCCGAGATAATGATGCCCTTCCGTAAATATGTCAGGAAGAACCTGGAAAAGATAGAATCTCTCGATGTGGAGGTGATTGCCACAAGCCATGGCCCCATCTATGATAAACCCAGGCTCATCCTTGAGGCTTACCAGGACTGGGTCTCGGACCAGGTGAATGGGGAGGTTGTGCTGGCTTATATCTCCATGCACGGCAGCACCAGGCGGATGGTGGACTATTTTGTGGACGCCCTCCTCCGGGGGGGTGTGGGTGTGAGACGGTTCAATCTGACCGGTGTTGACATTGGAGAGCTTGCCATGGCCCTGGTGGACGCTGCCACCCTTGTAATCGCCACCCCCACAGTCCTGGGAGGCCCGCACCCCTCTGCGGTCTCTGCCAGCTACCTTGTCAACGCCCTGCGACCCAAGACCAGATATGCATCCATCATCACATCCTACAGCTGGGGTGGGAGGACAGTGGAGGTCCTCACCAGCATGCTCAAAAGCCTCAAGGTAGAAATGCTCGAACCCGTGGTCGTGAAGGGCTACCCCCGGGATTTCAAGGCACTTGACCGGCTGGCAGCCGAGATACAGGAGAAACACGCCAGCCTATCTCCTCCTTTTTAGCTTTGAGAGAAGTCTTCTCACCCTGCCTTTTCTCTTTTTCCTGGCCTGGACCTTGAGGTAGCCCCGCCTGGGGTTGATCACAAGTTTGAAGAGTGTGTCCTCTGGGTTTGCGTCCAGGAACTTCTCGAACTCTGCTTTGACCGTCTCCCGGCTGACTCCTGTATACTCCATGGTCATGGCGTCCCCCATCTTTTTTTTATCGGTATTTTATCCTTGCTCCACCCCAGTTGGCCTCGGTCAGAAACACCTCACCTCTGACACCATTGGCTTCCAGGTACTCCTCTGCCACTTTTTTCAGCTCCTCTGGCTCCCAGCCAAGGGCATACACGGTAGGCCCAAAAGAGCTCATACCCACCCCGAGGGCGCCTGCCTCCTGGAGGGCTTCCATCAACCCTCTAACCCTGGGATGCTGGAGTTCTATTTCCAGCTTTTTGAATCCCACCCTCTGGATGCGGTTTATGGAGTCTCCCAGGGCTTCAAGGTCTCTCTCCACAATTGCAGGCAGCATTTCCAGGAGGATGATGTGGGAGACAGCCTGTACCTCCCCGAGGGGTATAGGGCAGTGCTCCTGGAAGATGCCCACCTCCCGGCTTCCAGAGGCCCCTTTGAATTCGGGTATTACCAGGAGGAGCTTCCAGTCCGGGAATTCTTTTTGGAATAGAACTGGTGGAGGTGGTGCGTGGCTTGCGGATGAGGGAGAAAAACTTTTTTTATCCTGGAACCTGTGACCTCCATCCAGGATGAAGCCGCCCCTGGTGTAGGCTGCCACCCCGATTCCTGAGGTCCCGCCCCGCCCGGTCCTCTCAGCTAGTTCCACTGGGGTGAGGCCCAGATTGTAGAGCTGATTAACCGCCTCGGCTGCAGCCAGGGAGACCTGGGTGCCAGAGCCAAGCCCCACATGCCCTGGGAGCTCTTCCAGGACTCTGAGGCGGACACCACCACCGAGGGTTTTTATCACGGCTTCCATCCGTGTTTTCACACTGGTGGATGCACCGGTTATCCTGGTTTCCCTGGCTTTCTCTGCGGTGATTCTGAGCCTGGGGTATTCAAGCGCCACTCCCACACCCCCGTCCACCCTGCCCAGGCTGGCATTGAGGTCGATGAGGGTGAAATGGAGCCTGGAGGGGGTGGTTATCTCGATTTCCATTAGTGGACTATTTTTGAGATGTCCATCTCAAGGATGTCCTCAGCGCCCAGGGCTTTGAGCCTGGGGATGAGGATGTTCACCTCGCTTTTGCTTACCACGGTCTGCACCGAGTAGTAGCCAGTCTGGTAGAGCTTGGACACTGTAGGCTTCTTGAGGGCTGGGAGTGCTTCCACCACACCCTCGAGCCTGTCCTCAGGCACGTTCATCACCAGGAAGACCCGGCCTCTCGCCTCGATTACTGCCAGCAGTAGTGTTTTGATTTCCTCGATTTCCCGTCTCTTCTGTGGGTCCTTCCAGGATTCCTTGTTGGCGATGAGCCTGGAGGTTGACTCAAGTATTACGTCCACGATTTTCAGGCCGTTTTTACGGAGGGTGGAGCCGGTCTCGGTGATATCCACGATGACATCCACCAGCTCCGGTACCTTTGCCTCGGTGGCACCATAGGAATACCTGAGGTCCACAGGTATCCCGAGGCCCTCAAAGAAGCTTCGGGTGAGACGGGGGTACTCGGTGGAGACCCGGCTCCCAGGTGGGATGTCCCTGGCACTCTTTATGGGGCTGTCCTGGGGTACTGCCACCACAATTTTAACGATACCTTCGCCCTGTTTGCTGTAGGGGAGGTCTGCCACCTCTACCACGTCTGCCCCGGACTCCAGCACCCAGTCCAGCCCTGAGATTCCCAGGTCAAAATAGCCCTCCTCAATGTAGCCTGGAATCTCCTGGGGCCTGAGAATCTTGACCTTCCGGATTCTGGGGTCGTTAATCTTGGGGTTGTATTCCCGCTCGGTGCGTCTGACCTCCAGGTCTGCCTGTCTGAAAAGCAGGAGGGTCTGCTCCTCCAGACTCCCCTTGGGAAGCACAATGTCAATCATAGATGGTGCCAGAAAAGGTTAAAAAAGAGATTTAACCCTTTCCCCCCATTTTATCCCTGGTTCAGTTTAAGTTTTCCATCAGTTCGTCTGCCCTGGAGAACTGCTCCTCGGCCGCCTGGGAGAGATTACCGTCCCCTGTGTTCTCCTCAAGGTTGCTGATGAGTTCATCCGGGGATGCGCTGAAGGCCCTGCTTGCTGCGACAGCCTCGGAGAGCATTTCATCTGGAGACTTGCTCAAAACCCTGCTGACTGCCTTCTGCATCCCCTCTTTATCCCCTTCCTGGTCGAGTAAGTCTGCTGTCCCGTTAAAGTTGGCCAGGGCGTCCGGGTTTGTGATTATCTTTTCAAGGTCTCCAATACCCCTGAACCTGGTGGCAAGCTCACTGTATTTCTGGAAGTCCCCGTAAACCGACTCCACACTCTTCACCCCTGCAGCCAGCTTCCCCTCCAGGCCCACATCCCCCCCGGTCTCCCCGAAAACGGCTCCAAGCACAAAGACAAGTAAAACCAGCAGCACCACAAATCTGACCACCATCATCACAAAGGTGGCCACAATGCGAAAGACAAGTTTTAGAACACCCTTCACAAGGCTGGAAACAACCCCCATCTTTGCATCACGACCCGGGGTTCACCTGGATCTGTTTAGTAGATTGGAGTCCCCTTCTTTTTTGAGAATCCTTTTTAGAACCTCTGGCTTCGCATCTCCAAAGGCCAGGTCTGTCCGGTCCCGGAAATACTGGCAGTTACTGAAACAGATATCAATCTTCTCATCAAGACTCTGGTTGCATCCTCTGTCCCTGCACATGGTGCCCGTGACCATCCAGCACCGGTCATTTGACCATTCACCCCAGGCAGGACACTCTTTCAACTTACAGCCGTGGTATTCAAAACATCTTTTGTACCCCATAAGCCTCATTCCAGGTTTAGCACCTCAAAACATAAAAGTGTAAATGTGCAACTGAATATGTATGTGCATATCATATTATCCTGAACTGCATGAGAACCGCGATGGCAATCAGACTCAAACCGGTTGCCAGCCTGAGATCCGAGCGCCGCTCCTTCCGGAACCTGTCCACATGCTCCGGGTCAAGACCAATGGCAATGGCAAGACCAATCAGGAGGACAGGCAACACCACGCCCAGATTGTAGACCCCCAGATAAAAGACACCCTTCAACCGCTCCCCCCCTAGAACCATGTCCAGAATCGCGAAATACACTGCTCCCACACAGGGGGCCTTAATAAGGGAGAAAAGCGAGCCCAGAAAGAAGGCGGCGGGGAGATTAACCTTACGGGTCATATTTTCGGTGAGCCGGACGAAAAACACTGGAGTCTTAAAGCTGGACCTGCCCTGGAACCTCAAGGTATAAGCGTCATAGAGCTGCCACCCACCCAGAAGAGCTATCAGCACAACCAGAGCAGTCCTGATCTGAAGCCCGGGCCGCCCCTCCATCACCTTCAAAAGACCAAGACCGGTCAGGAGATAGGTGACAAAAATCCCGAGGCTGAACAAAACCACAATGTAGAGGACGTTCCGCCTTCTCCCGGTAGAGGCAAGAGTGATGGAGGCAATAAAAGCCAAAATCGCGAAAAGACACGGATTAAACCCGGCAAGCACACCCAGACCCAGAACCGAGAGCAACGAGAGAGAGGGCTGCAAGACATAGGACGCCCCCTCCCCCACCTGGCTTCCGGAAACCCCATCTCCAGAATAATTAACATGGGTAACGGGAAACCTGCCCGGGCCCAAAATTTTAACCCTGTAACTATAACTCGCCTGACCTCCAGGTGCAAGCCACCCCTGCCAGCTGTCCCTGCCATCCACAAACTCAACATTACCCCTGTAGGACTCCCAGGCTCTAACATCCAGCTCTCTATCTCCCTGGTTTTCAAGCGTGACATTCACCCACACCAACTCCCCCCGGGTGGGATTTCTTGGCGCAAGCTTCACAATCCTGATAAACTCCCGGGAGAGCTGGCGTTCTATCTCCTCCCTGAGCAAACTCTCAAGCCTTGTCAGATTATCCTGGTAATCCCGATAACCAATCAGACTGCCACCAATCACCACAGTGGGAATCTCCCGGACACCATACTCCCGCGCCTTCTCCATCCCCTCCCTGCTCTTAATCAAATATTTCCTGAAAACGACTTTACCCTGGTAGTCCCCAGCCACCCTTTCAACCACAGGAGAAGCCCGGATACAATGAGGACAACCCGGGTCATAGAAATAATCAAACTCCAGGGAGCCGCCGTTACCAGCCACACTGGATAAATTCTCCCTTGAACCCCTGTTCTCCAGGTCCAGCGAGGCATTCCCGGTGGCATTATCGGGGAGGAGGGTTATCCTGAGACTGGAATTAAAAAACCTCCCCCCCACAAGGAGGCTTGCATTAATCCAGTGCTCCCCCGGCTCCACCGTAGAACAAACATCACAGGAAGGAGTCTCGAACTCAAACTCAAAGGTATTCTCACCCTCCCTCAACCTGAGAGGGGAAACCCTCTTCTCAAAAGTATCCACCCCAAAAAGGTTCTTAATACCCGAAAGCCTGAGCTCACCCTCAGCACCACGAGGAGATACAACCTCCAAAGTCAGATGCACAGTCTCATTCGAATGATAAACCTGCCTGTCCGAATAAAGAGAAACCTGGAACCCATCTCC
>CAZCCY010000024.1:10785-17956 GCA_964497545.1 uncultured Methanosarcinales archaeon
CAACTCATCTCAGCCTGGCTGCTATTTCCTGGAGGCTTGCTTTCAGGGTTTTCTGGTTGTCGTATTTTTCTATTATTTTTTTGATTTTTTCAGGGTCTTTGGGGGTGTTGAGTGTTTTTAGTTTTTCTGCTTCATGTGTGATGTTGGGGATGGCCCGGGTGACGTTGTCCACTATTGTGATGGTGGCGGTCTGGGAGGTTCGGGAGAGGGGGTTCAGGTCGATGGCGATGACGTTTTTTTTCATGGCTGTGAGCGCCTGGCAGCGGTCTCCGTCTTCCAGGGGGACTAGGACGGTGTCTGCCTGGTAGATTCCGCGGCTGTCTACCAGGGCGCGGGGGTGTTCGAGGCCTGGAATGGTGGCGTCTGTCCCGGTGAGAATGCGGGTGGCTCCGTGTTTTTTTAGGTGGGCTGCTATTTTTTCGACCCGCTCATGTGTGCGGTGGAACAGGTTTATCTCCAGGGGGGCGTTCAGGGTCTCGGAGAGTTTGACGATTTCCCTGGGTGTTAGGGCTGCGGTGTTGCCGTTGACTGAGATTACTGGTTTTTTTGAGGCTAGTAGGAGGGCTGCTGCTGTTTTTTCTGCTAGGAGTGCGCTTTGTGTTGTTTGTTCTCCGATGAGGTAGTCGAAGGCTTCTCCTCTCCCCTGGGCGATGAGACCGTGGATGCTTGTTATCCCGTTTTTTATTCCTTCCACGAGTTTTTCCCGCTGGATTAGGGAGTGGTATCTGGGGTGGCTTCTGGGTATCATAGTGGTCTTGCCCCGGTCAGGTTTATCTGGCTTGTCCCGGTACTGCCAAATGTTTTGAGTGTTTCTATCAGGTTTTCCTCTTTCCCCAGTTTTGGGATTGCGAATATTGTGTTTCCCAGCATGGCCTGTGATGCGAGGCTGTCTGCGGCTTCTGCTGCCTCCAGGATGTCCTGGAGTTCTGGTGTGAGGAGTCCGGTGGTTTGGGCGAAGGTTCTGGATTGCAGCATTAGGTTTTGTAGGGTTGGTTTTTTGAGAAGGTTTTTTAGTGCTTTTTTTCCTGCCCTGTTGATTTCTTTTGTGTTTGTGGTTTCGAGTATTTCGCTGGTTTTAAGTTTGCCGAGTGAGACCCAGCATATTTCCAGTGGAGGGGTGGGTATTCTGTCGAGTTTGAAAGGATAGCCTGGGGAGGTTCGGATCACGGCTCCGCCGAGGGTTTGGGCTGCCACGTCTCCCAGTCCGGTGCGGTGTTCCACTTCTGCTCTGTGGGCCTGGGCTGCAAGCCTGTTTAGGGTTAGACCCGGGTTTAGGGCGAGTGCTGTTGCCAGGGTGATGGCCCCGCTGGCACCGAACCCGCAGCCCAGGGGGACATCGAGTTCCACCTCCACCCCCAGGTGGCCGGGTATTATCTGGGCTGTGGTGGGCAGGCTTGTGGGGGTGCCGTTGACCCTTATTCCCGGGTTGCCTTCCTGGATTTTGACTCTGGCTCCTGCTTCCAGGCAGAGTCCGGCTCCGGTTGAACCGCTTTTAAGGGGGTTGTCTTCCAGGTGGATGGTGAAAAAGCCTGTAATGTGGGCTGGTGCGAAAGCCCTTCCCCTATGGGCCATCTTCTGTTTCCTCCAGGAGGTGGGGTGTTATTCTGTCAAGCAGTGCAGCTGCAAGCTCTTTTTTGGTTCCCTGTATTTCCTCTACGCTGTTGTTGTCTGCTACCAGGTAGAGGTGGTTTTTTTCGCCTCCCATTCCTCCCTCTGTGGTGTCGTTTGCTGCTACGAGCAGGAGGTTGTAGCGTTTCTGGAGTATGGCTGCTTTTTCTATGAGCTCCTGGGGTGGGAGGTTTGTTTCTGCCTTGAATCCTACCATTTTCAGGTTGGGGTGTCTTTTTCTGACTTCTCCGAGGAGTTTGGGTGCTGGTTTTAGTTGGAGGGTTAGGTCTGTGTTTGAGGGGATCTTGTGTTCGCTTACCGGGTGGGGTGTGAAGTCTGAGATGGCTGCTGTGCTGATCAGGAGGTCGTATCTTTTCTGTTCCAGTTCCTCCAGGACTGCCCTTGTCATCTCCTCTCGTGATTCTGTTTTTATTTCTTTTATCCCGGGTGTTCCCAGTCTGGAGTTGTGGACCAGGGTTACATTTGCACCCCGCCTGTAGGCTTCCAGGGCGAGTTCTATGCCGGTTTTCCCGGAGGCAGGGGTTGTGATAACCCGTATGGGGTCGATTTTCTCTCTGGTGGTGCCGCCTGTGATGAGAATCTGTTTGCCCTGGAGGCTCTGGCCTCCCAGGAGCCGCTCTACCTCCAGGAGTATCACCTTGTTATCTTGAAGTTTTGCTGCACCCTCCTCCAATAGGGGTGGGATGATTTTGACTCCCAGGGTTTTGAGTTTTGTCAGGTTTTCCTGGACGATTCTGTTTTGGTACATGGCAACGTGCATTGCCGGTGCCAGGACTACCGGGATGTTGTTGAGGGCTGAGAGGGCGAATGCTGTTACAGGTGTGTCTCCGATTCCACCTGCGATTTTGTTTATGGTGTTGGCTGTGGCAGGTGCGACAAGGAGCAGGTCTGCTCTGCCGTTTTCACCGCAGAACTGTATGTGTTCTACCGCTCCTGTGAGACCTGTTATCACGTTTCTGCCTGTTGCAAACTTGAGGGCTTCTGGGTGGAGGATTTTCTGGGACTCGGGTGTCATTACAGCCTGGACCACGGCTCCGGCACGGCCGAGAAGCCTTGCAAGCTCCACACACCTAACCGCTGCGATGCTGCCGGTGACACCGAGACAGACAAGTTTTCCTGCAAGTTTCCCGGTCATTTTCCCCTGGGTTTTATATGAGTTTTTTAAAGAAACCTTTGTGGTCCTGGGGTCTGGTGAGGAAGGCGAGTTGCCCTGGACTGTGTAGGAGGTCGTAGATTCCACCTTTTAGCCCGGGGATGGGTTTGGCAGTTGTTTCTCTTAGCTCCACCCCCCTGGGGTAGTTTGGGTTGGGCTTCCATCCGTCCTCGAGCAGATAGTAGGCTCCTCCACCCCTCTTTTGGATGGGCGCATAAACCGAGGAGAAGCTTCGGTCAACCCAATTAGCCATTCTTAAAACACCGTTTGTGGGGTTGATGGTGATATGACCGTAGCCGGGTGGGATTACCACAATGTCTCCCATTCTCGCCCGGATGGCAAGGGCGTCCTGGCTGTTTTGGAGGAGGTAGATTGCCTCTCCCTTCAGCACCTCGTAGATTTCAGGGTAGGAGATACTGGTTCCAGGTACCTGGGGGTGGTAGTGTCCCAGGGTTTTGACATACTCCCTTCCGAGCATCTGGGGGGGGATGACCGTGATATCGTATCTCAGGCCAGCCTGTTTGATGGTATCTTCGTCTCCTTCCAGGCTGAGGTCCCGGTACATGAGATAGACCGGCCTGTCTTTTTCAGCCCTGGATAGCTGGTTGTACCACTGCCGGTCGAAAATTACGTCTTCAAGCTCCCGGAGCCTTCTAACCGCTGGTGTGTGGGTTTTACCGCCAAAAGATAGAATTTCGGATTCCATGACTTACCTTTTTACATGGGTTTGATTAATCTTTTGTTTCGATTTATCCCTTCCCTGGAATCTAAAAGGTTGGGAGTTGTTACCAGGGCTCTTTTTTGACTTTAATCTTGTAGCCGATGATGTTGGTGAGCCGGTGGAGGAGGGGTGTGATTAGAATCACTGCTAGTAGTATCGGGGGGGTGAAATGGCCTGTGAACCATTCCCGGTTTAGGAGGTAGGTGGCAGTCCAGGCTCCTGCCACAAAGTCGAGCTGGTCTGCCAGGGGCATCTTTGCCCCCCTGGGGTAGCCGAGTCTCCTTTTGAGGAAGCTTTTGGCAATGTCTCCCAGGAGGGCTCCCAGGGAGAGTGTGAGGGAAACAGATGGAGGGAAGCCCTGTGTGATGCCAACGAGGGTGCCGCCCATGGTTCCGAGTGTGAGGCCGCGGATGGTTTTACCATCGCCCAGTATCCTCCTGCCATCCCAGAGGTTTCTGCCCAGGTCGAGGGGTGTGCCGCCGCCTGTCACAGCGGCCAGCGGGTTGGCAAGATATGCTGGCAGCATCAGCCAGACAGCCCCTGCAACTGTAACGGTGATATCAGAAATAAGTGTCAACTCTTAAAATATTAACTCTTGAAATATTCTATGGTCTCTCTGAGACCTTCTTCCAGCCCGACCCTGGGCTCCCAGCCAAGGATTTTCCTGGCGAGACTTATGTCTGGCCGCCGCTGTTTTGGGTCGTCCACCGGTAGCTCCTGGAAGGTGATGCCCGAGGTGCTGCCTGTAATCTCGATTATGATTCTGGCGAACTCCAGGATGGTGTGCTCCTCCGGATTCCCAAGGTTGACCGGCAGAGGGTAGTCTGACATCATGAGCCTGTAGATTCCCCGGATTAGGTCGCTGACGTAGCAGAAGCTGCGGGTCTGGCCGCCATCCCCGTATACTGTCAGGTCTTCTCCTGCCAGGGCCTGGTTAATGAAGTTTGGGACGACACGGCCGTCGTTTTTCCGCATTCTGGGACCATAGGTGTTAAAAATTCGGGCGATACGGGTTTCAACCCCATGGGCGCGATGGTAGGCCATGGTCATGGCCTCAGCATAGCGTTTCGCCTCATCATAGACGCCCCGGGGGCCGATGGGGTTCACATTACCCCAGTAGCTCTCAGGCTGGGGGTTGACCAGGGGGTCGCCGTAGACCTCGCTGGTGGAGGCGAGGAGAAACCTGGCGTTTTTCTTGAGAGCGAGGCCGAGCATGTTATGGGTGCCCATGGCTCCCACCTTGAGGGTCTGGATGGGGAGCCTGTGGTAGTCAACCGGGCTTGCCGGACTTGCCAGATGGAAGACATAGTCCACATCCCCCTCAAGATAGAGGGGCTGGGTTATATTGTGTTCCAGGAACTCCACCTCCAGGTGGCCGATATTGCCCCTGTCGCCGGTGAGGAGGTTGTCCACACAGATCACCCGGTGGCCCTTCTCCAGCAGGAACTCGCAGAGGTGGCTGCCCAGGAAACCTGCACCACCTGTCACAACACTTGTAGCCATCTATATTCCACTTCCCAGATTTTTCACAGTTCTATTGATGATGCATCTCCAATGTTGAGGGAATCATGTTTCCCCCTGACGTTTACACCATCTCCTATCACCGAGGACCTGAGGTTTACGTTGGATAGGCTGCTGCGCTCCCCAATGATGCTGTCAGATATAATAGATTTACTTATAATCGTACTGCTGGCAATCGAGGTGTAGGGTCCGATCACCGAGTTATGGATCTCCGAGCCCTCCCCGATGGCCACCGGCGGGACTATGACCGAGTCCTCCAGGGTGTAATTCCTGTTTTTCAGGTTACCCTGGCTGTTAAGCTCATCCAACAGCACCCGGTTAGATGCCAGGAGGGTCTCGGTCCGCCCACAGTCATACCAGCTGGAAACCTGGAAGACCCGGAACCTGAACCCCCTCTCAACCATAATCTGAAGCGCATCTGTAAGCTGGAACTCCCCCCGACTCCTCCTCCCACTCCTGACCATCTCCTCCAGGACCTCGAAGAGGGCAGGGGTCTCCCGGATGAAATAGACACCAGCAATCCCAAGACGAGACTCTGAGTGCTCAGGCTTCTCCTCCAACCTGCGTATACAACCATCCTCCAGCTCCACCATACCATACTTGCGCGGGTCATCCACCTCCTTCACGCCAATGGAACCCGCAAAACCCCCATCACCCCCGCTGGAGAGGTGCTGCCTGTAAAAATCAAGATACCCTGCCCTGAAAATCATATCACCCAGGGCAATCATCACCGGTGAACCCTCCACAACCTCCCTTGCAGTGAGAATAGAATGGCCCAGGCCCAGAAGCTCCTCCTGCTCCACAAAGGTCAAATCAAACCTGTCCCCATAGTTCTCCTCCACATAGGACACAAGCTGCTCCTTACGGTAACCCACCACAAGCACCACCTCGGCAGGTGCCAGGTCAATCATCCTGTCAAGGATATGCCCGATGATAGGCTTACCTGCCAGATAAATCATGGACTTAGGCTTGGTAAAAGTATGAGGGAAAAGCCGCGTGCCGGTACCGGCAGCAGGTATCACCACCTTCAGCTCATCTTCCATAATAATCCTCCACCCGCACCGAGTCTCCCAGATGTGGCGTGCTAACACTTTGGATGAGCGTGTTCTCAGCAGCCACAATTGTGTGCTTCACCCCAGGCTTTATCCTGATAGCATCATTACGCTCATACTGCCTCTTCCCACCCTCAAACTGGACATAGCCAGACCCCTTCATGATGTAAAGGGTCTCATCCTTATTCTCATGGTAATGCAGGGAGGTCTGATACCCCTCATAGATGAAAACCTCGCTGCTCAGGTATTTCTCGGTCCTGACAAGTATTTTCTCATACCCCCAGGGCTTGTCAACCCTGTTAGCATACTCCTTCCGAATCTCCTCCAGGTCCTTGGTCGTGTCAATGGACATCCAGAAACCCCCATCCTCCTGGTAAAAGCCGAACTGGCCCTCCCGGACAAGCAGGGGAAAAACAGTCTTCTCAATATCCCCCGTCTCAAACTCCCGGAAAAACCTGACAACATCCCGCCTGAAACAATAAACACCCCCATTAATATAATAATCCAGGAGCGGCTTCTCCCGGAACCTCTTTATCCTGTCATCCCCAACCTCCACAATCCCATAAGGACTCCGCATACGGGTAATAAACATGGAGGCCAGATAACCCGAATCCCGGAACCTGGAAACCATCTTACGAATATTAATGTCAGCCACCACATCCCCATTCCGCACCAGCACATCATCATCCACACGCTCGATCCCAAGCCGGATAGCATTCAAAGTCCCCAACGGCTCCTCCTCCACCGCATACTCAACCTCCAGCCCCCTCCACCTGGAGCCATACCTCTCCTCAATCTTCTCACTCAAATACCCGGTCAAAAGAACCACCCGCTCAAACCCAGCATACCGCATATCCAGAAGCTGCTTGTCAAGTATGGTGTACCCATCCTTTATCTCAATGAGAGACTTAGGCACCTCATCAGTCAAAGGGCGAAGACGCTTCCCATGCCCCCCGCAGAGCACCATCCCTATCATCAAAGAGACATAAAACCGGCTAATCCGGTAAAAACGTTTCCAAAAAAAGGGGAGGTTTACAGGGGCGGTTCTTCCCGGGTTAATCGGGGAAAGTGATATTGGGCTGGTCATTTTAAGTA
>CAZCCY010000025.1:0-17912 GCA_964497545.1 uncultured Methanosarcinales archaeon
TATCTCAATGTGATTGCTGGAATTGTAAGGAATTGCTGGTTTGTTCGCCACACTAAATTTTGATGTTCTCATAGGTGATGTTACTGCTTAAGTATATTTTATGGTTTCCAGACTGTTATCTCTTTGATTCGTTTGAAGTCGTTGGTGGCGATATTGTTTATCAGGTTCTTCTGCATGATGCCGAGATGGGTTGCATCTCTTGGTAGGAGTTGATATTTTCTGGCGAGGTCTTTGACTGCCATGTGTTCTGCGGTTTGAGTGATTATCCTGAGGACGCCCTTTGACTTCAGTGCTTCTACATACTCTATATGTTCTGATGCAACTTCCCATGCCTCATTAAACACGTTTCTATCATGGCGTAAGACATCCATGATCTTATAGTGTCGATCCATGTTCAGGATCTCGGCAGCTTTGAATTTTAATAAAATATAGGCGGTTTCATCCACTACTATGGAGGAGGTAACAGCCTTTATCTCTCCTCTTTCAACAGCGCTAAGAAAAGCTGTGCATTGCTTTCTATCATAAGCATCTTTACTATGATGACTTACAAAAATAGTAGAATCTATGTATATACTTTCAACACCCTGAAAATCCTCAAGTTTCATTCAATCACTTTTGACTCTAACATCCTTCCGATTTCCTCGTCCACATCTATCTTTCCAATCCTTACCAGTCCTGTTGTCTTGTCTGTGAGACTTTCAGGTTCAAGCGTGATGGAATACTTACTCACCCTGACCGAAAATTCAGTTCCTGCTGGCAGACCTATAACGTCGTTAGGTATAAAAACACTTTTATCTGTTGATTTCACTTTAAACATTCTATCACCCCTTGACAATATATAGAATAGATTAACATAAACATTACCTTAACTATAAGTCCCTCTTGCACAGTACCTGTTATATATCTGTCTTCCCTGCGATATGTGGATAAAACAACCCTGCAACCTGTGGGTCAGCAAAAGGCGCTGTCATCCGCGAAAACCAAATCCTCTGCTGGCAGGATATTATCAGAATCAATAAGAGCCACAATTTCACCCCTTGCATGTTTCACACCCACAGCCTTGCCAGTCACGTGAACTCAAAAAGTTTACGGGAGCTGCTAACACCTGGGGTTAGCAGCACTTCACCAGTCTTTAAAGGATTAGGGTATACTCTGTCTGTGTATTCGCTTGCGATTTCAAGCGTGCTATTTGGTTGAACCCCCATCCACGATGATAACCTCCACCTCACCCTGATAATCCTGGTGTTTTATAGACTCGAGGCAGTCTTGTAGTGTTTTCTCTGAGTTGCAGGGTGGGTGTTATGATTGTGACTGCCGGGTTTTTGTTGACGCCCACGCCACTTTCCTCTGTTTTTTGATATCCTGGTGCCTCCTGCCTCTTGCGTATTGTTATTATGAGTATATAATGGTTTTCAGGGTGGGGTGGTGTTGTTGTTGAGGTTTCTGGCTGTGTCAGGCTTTAACGGGTGAATCTGGGGTTTTTGGGTACGCGGGGTGGGTGGTCTCTTGGTTTTAAATTGGTTGTGTTTGTGTGAAGTGTTCAAAAAGTTTTTTCAGTTGATTTTCTGAGAAAAGGTAGTAGTCTTTTTGTTTTAGGTTTTCTATAATTTTTTCCAGTTCTTTGCGGTGTTTTATTTTTCCAGCAATTATGTTTGCTTCTAACAGGCTTTTCAAATCGTATACTTGCTTAATTCCTTCCTGGGATGCAACTTTACCGAGGTACGTGTCATCGGTGAGTAGAATGGCATTTTTTGATTTTGCTAAAACAATACATTCGCAGTCTGCAAGACTCAGTTTATACATGTCCTTCAATATATAAGCTTGTTCAAGTTCTTTTGATTCTGGCGATAGGACGCAAATTTTGTTTTTCACCTCAGTGAAGCTCACCATTTCCTCTATTTTCTCAACAAATCTAAACCCTGCAATCTTGTTTGTGCCTAATTCCTTTAATATGGAGGGTGTAATGTAACAGAGATGTTTCTTAAATAGGGGGTCTAACAAATTTAATCTGTCTATTTTGGCCAGTGAACTCAATATACAGGTGTCAATGATTATCATCAGATCTGCCTTGCTAATTCTTCTCCCTTACTCTCTGGAAAACCCCTCCTTATCTTTATGCCTGCCTTTGCAATAAAATCCTTCATCTCCTCTGTACTAACCCCTGCCAGTTCAGCAGCTTTCGAAATACTCATCTCTTCGGTTTTATACAACTCAACCACTGCAGCTACCCGCAGGTCCTTTCTGAACTCAAAAAAAGTTCTCAACGCATCCTCGATAAGTTCATTTTTTGTGGAATAAATCCCACTTTTAACCAGTGCATCTACACCGTTAGTTATAACACTACTCATGTTTTCACCTCAGTATATCCTATAACACTGTTTTACATTAATCTTTTTTACACCAACAAATATTATATTATCACTCTTATTAGTTTTCTTTATCCCCTCTCATCTACCAGTGAACAGACGCAGCGGGTCGTTCATGCCCATCATTGCACAGTAGCGTGTGATGTACCCGTCTTCCCTGCGATACGTGTAATACAGAGGCTCGCTGCCTGCAACCTCTAGAGAAGGGGAGCGGTCATACGTGTGAGCCAGTCCCGGGTTGGGAGAATGTTATCTGAATCAATGAGTGCTATGATTTCACCCCTTGCCCACTTTACACCTACAGCTTTACCTGCTTCACCCGTTTTCAGGGGATTCTGATATATATTGTTTGTGTATTTTCTTGCGATTTCAAGTGTGCTGTCAGTCGAGCCATCGTCTGCGATTATGATCTCCACATCGGGGTAGTCTTGGTGTTTTATGGATTCCAGGCAGTCTTGTAGTGTCCGCTCTGAGTTGTAAGTGGGTATCACAACAGATACTTTCGGTTTGTTCATGCCCTCACTCCTTCTTTTGATGTCCCCCATGCCTTCTTGCTGTGTAATTGTTGTCAGGGGGATATATATGGTTTAGGGGGGGGTGGTGTTAATGAGTTGTCTGCATAACTTCGTAATCCGAGCGAGGCTCGGCGCCTGAATAATCATGTTATTATGGTTTTGCTATTTAATTCGCTGGTGGCGATATTACAATCTTCTGCATACCCTGTTGGTTACATCTCCCTGGCAAGACTGGCTATCTCAAGCCCGGATGCTCTTGAGCAGTAGAGCAGTTGAAGCCGTAGGGGGGTATTATGATCGAAAGAAGCTCCAGAGGCATTATCCATGATTCATTTTTTTTCGGAAGAAGTTAAGCTGTTGCTTTTTCTTCTCGCATCTTTGTTACTCCAATATCTATATTTTTAACAATTTCCTGTATGGCATCTACTTCTTCACCTTCGAAGTATACCTCTCCGCACTGTGAGCATATCCATGCGGGTATCTGATCAACGAGCAGGTGATAGCCTTTTTTATTTATTGTATACGTTGTTTCTCCTTTTTTCATTTCACCGCCACAGTAATGGCACTTCATTTAACTCTCCTCCTTGTTTTCATATCCTCATTCCATTCTTCTTGATTTGGTAGATATGCTGTTATAATTGCAAGGTATTCTTCTTTTGGGGCACATACAACGTGCACCCATCTTCTCTGGTATGTTTTCTTTCCTATGAGACAACTGTGCCCTCTAGGATCATCTGGATAATCCTCTATCAGCTCTCCATCTTCGATTACCTCGTAAACCTCGTGCCTTGAGATCATTCTTTCCTGTATGTTCATCTGGTTTACAGCATGAATGGTGAACAGTACCTTCTTCTTATAAGCTTTTCTTAGTTCTTGAATAATACTTTCGCTCATTTTGAAATCCATTATTAAACAGCCCACCTCGACAGGCTCAGCTATCTCCTGCAGGGCCTTTTATCATTGCCTTTCGCTCAATTCAGCCTAGCTAGAGTAATGGTTTGATTGTGCTTTCAGAGAGATTACAGTATTTTTTAATTAATGCCAGGAACATTTTTTCCTGTGCATGTCCTGTTGTCCAGTATGGGTCTTCGAAATCCTCCTTGCTTTTTAGTTCGTTAACTATGAGTCTTACCTGTGCATCTGAGATCCGAAAACTCTTGCGGATTTTGGAGAGCATATTTATGTAATAACCGATTTTCTTTGGCAAGTCAGAGGATATATTTTTGACTGCTCCACAGTATATGCAGTATGGATGTGATTTAAGACCATACTCACTCCCTCTTGACACGTAGGGCAGCCACACCCTCTCTTTGCTTCCACAGCTTTTATGCTCGCACTTCATTTTTTGTCTCTATGCTCTTGCAGAGTTACGAAGCCCACTATATAGGAGATCCAATCGTCAACGATGCATGAGAACCCCCTGTTATACTCACACCCCTTGTTCCCGTTCTTTTACGTAACTACCTCACGGATATTGTAATGATGATTATATGAATGTATCGAAAAACCTCCGAGTGAAGCTCGGCGCCTGAAAGTAAAAAAAAATTGGTAAGAGCTGATATTTTCTTGCGATTTCAATTCCACACTAATGTAATCACATCTTCCATTGCCAGGGACATCTCGGTCTTCCCTGCGCTCCGTGTAATACAAGTGGTTCACACCCTGCAACCTTTAGAGAAGGGGGGCGGTCATACGTGCGAGCCAGTCCCGTCCTGGGAGAATGTTATCGCTATCGATGAGAGCTATGATCTCACCCCTTGCCCGCTTTACACCTACAGCTTTACCTGCCTCACCCGTTTTCAGGGGATTCTGGTATATATTGTTTGTGTAATTTCGAGACCGTTACATTACATGTTGGTGCTGTTTTACTCCTCTGTCTTCTTGGCGATTTTTTTTATGACTCATCACTGCAGATGACGCAGGAACCACCAGGCAGAGCCTTATAATGTGCCTCTGAGCAGCAAGCCGTCAATATCACTCAAATCATTGATTTTTATTCACCAACACGAATTGAAACGGTCTCAAGAAACAAAAATATAATAACAGCGTATAACACAATGAAAAAACATGATGCTGGTTGTTGGATGTGGTCTTGTGGGCTCTGCCCTCACTGGTCTTGCCCGCCGGGAGGGCTGGGATGTCAGGTGTACCTCTCTCATAAGGGGTGACCTCAGGCTGGATGTCACCCAGCGGGGGGATGTCCTGGAGGTTGTGAGAGATGTTGGGCCGGATGTGGTGGTTCATACTGCTGCTTTGACCGATGTGGACAGGTGTGAGGTAGAGCAGGATTTGGCCTGGAAGGTGAATGTTGAGGGGACAGGGAATGTTGCGGTGGCGTGTGAGAAGGTGGGGGCAAAAATGGTCTACATTTCTACTGACTATGTCTTCAATGGGGAGAGAGGGTGTTACCGGGAGGGGGATTCCACAGGTCCTATTAACTATTATGGTTTAACCAAGCTTGAGGGTGAAAAAAGGGTGATGGAGACCTCTTCTGATTGGATTGTTGCCAGGCCCTCGGTTGTTTTCGGGGCAAGTGGCCTTAATTTTGCGACCTGGCTCATCCGGGAGCTAGGGGCTGGCCGGAGGGTTAATGTTCTGGTGGACCAGTTCACAAGTCCCACATTTAACCTGGATCTTGCAGAGATGATTCTTGCCCTGGTCGAGCGGGATGAAAACGGGGTTTTCCACACCTCCGGGAGGGAGAGAGTTAACAGGCTTGACTTTGCCCTGAAGCTGGCGCGCAGGTTCCATTTGGACGAGTCCCTGCTTGTCCCAATTAAGATGGAGGAAATCCAGTGGAAGGCAAAACGGCCCCGTGACTCCTCTCTCTCGGTGGAGAAGATATCCAGCATAAAGCGTCCCCTGGATGTGGAGGAAGCCCTGGAGAGGCTCCAATGGGGGGAGGGGTTTTGAAAGGGTTAATCCTGTCAGGCGGCCATGGAAAGCGGCTCCGCCCCATCACCCATGTCCAGCAGAAGCAGTTGATACCTGTAGCTAACAAACCTATTCTCTTTTATGCCATCGAGGACCTGCGGGATGCAGGTATATGTGACATCGGGATTGTTGTGGGGCCGAATAAGGAGCAGGTGATGGAGGCGGCTGGGAGTGGCTCGAGGTTTGGGGTGGATATCACCTATATCGAGCAGGATGCGCCGAGGGGTCTTGCACATGCTGTTAAGATTTCCCGGGACTACCTGGAAGAGGGGGATTTTGTCATGTATCTGGGCGATAATCTCCTGAAGAGCGGTATAAAAAAACATCTGGAGAGGTTTGTCTCTTCCAGGGCTGCTGCCAGCATTCTTCTAAGCCGGGTGCCTAATCCCAGCCAGTTTGGGGTGGCAGAGCTTGACCCAAGTGGGAGGGTTATAGGTCTGGTGGAGAAGCCTGAGCGTCCCAGGTCGGATTTGGCGTTGGTTGGAATCTATTTTTTCCGGAGCCCTATTTTCGAGGCTGTGGACGCCATCAAGCCCTCCTGGCGGGGAGAGCTTGAGATAACAGACGCCATCCAATATCTAATTGACAGGGGCCTCCAGGTGGACTCGGAGGTGGTGGAGGGATGGTGGAAGGACACAGGTAGGGCTGAGGATATTCTGACCGCCAACAACCTGGTGCTTGACAGCTTTGAACCAGCCATCATAGAAGGGGTTGTAGAGGAAGGGGCAAGCATCGAGGGCAGGGTGTCCCTGGGCAGGGGTAGTATTATTAAAAGGGGGAGCAGGGTCAGGGGGCCTGTGATTATCGGGGAGAACTGTGTTATTGGACCTGACACCTATGTTGGGCCTTATACAAGTATTGGGGATGGCTGTGAGATTATAGGGTCTCACATTGAGTCCTCTATTCTTATTGGCAACATCCGGATAGAGTTTGGGGGTGTGATTACTGAGAGTCTCATTGGCCGGGACTCGGTCATCATCGAGAATCAGAGGCTTCCCAGGGGTTATCGTTTTATAATTGGAGACCACTCTCAGGTGGAATTATGATTAAGGGAGTCGAGATTAGGGAGCTTAAGCCCATTTTGGATGAGCGGGGGTGGCTTGTGGAGATTTTGAAGTCTGACTGGGACATTTTTGAGAAGTTTGGTCAGGTCTATCTCACCACAGCCTATCCCGGTGTGGTTAAGGCGTGGCATTATCATCGGAAGCAGACTGACAATTTCGCATGTATCCGGGGCACTCTTAAGGTTGTGCTCTATGACCCCCGGGAGGACTCCCCGAGCCGGGGGGAGATAATGGAATTGTTTCCGGGTGAGCGTAACATGCTTTTAATTAAAATCCCGCCCATGGTCTATCATGGGTTCAAGGCGATAGGCACCGAGACAGCCTATCTCCTGAACGTTCCCACCCAGGTTTACAATTACAGGGAGCCGGACGAATACCGGCTGCCACCCGACACACCGGAGATACCCTATGACTGGGGGCTGGCGCCAGGGCTGAAACACGGCTAGAGGAGGGCTTCTGCTATTTTTCTGACCTCTTTCAGTGCTGGTGAGTTTTCTGGCAGCTCTGTGAGGGGTTCTCCTCTGGCGTCCAGGTCTGCCAGGATGGGGTCGTAGGGTATCGCTCCCAGCAGTTCCAGTCCACAGGCGGTGTTGTCCAGGTTTATCCTGGCGTTGTCCTGGATTTTGTTGGCGATCAGGTAGGTGTTTTTTATTTTTATTCCGAGTTCCGTGGTGAGCTGTTTTATGCGCTGGGCTGTGTGGAGTCCCCGTTTGGATGTGTCTGTGACAATCAGGAGGGTGTCTATGTCTGCTAGGAGACCGCGGCTTATGTGTTCGAGGCCGGCTGCTGTGTCCAGGATGGTGAGGGGATAGTTTTTCACAAGTCTTTTCATTATACCCCGGAGGAGGTTGTTGGCGAAGCAGTAGCATCCAGAGCCTTCGGGCCGTCCCATGACCAGGAGGTCGAACCTTGGTGTCTCGGTGATGACCTCGTAGATTTTGGATTCCAGGAGGCTCTCCTTGTTGGTGTCAGGGGGGAGACTGGCGCTGTGGAGGTACTCGCGCATGTCTCCCACGGTTCTCCCTACTTTTTCTCCCAGCACCTCGGGGAGGTTAGAGTCAGGGTCAGCGTCCACAGCCAGGATGGGGGCCTCCTCCGAGTAGTGTAGTACCAGGAGGCCGGCTATCGCGGTCTTGCCGGTCCCACCTTTACCTGTCACTGCTATTATCCTGCCATTCATGTCCAGAGGTGTCCTTCCAGTATGCTCCTTGTCTTGTCGTTTGTGCTCTGGATGTTTTTTGTGATCTGAATCAGGTAGTGGTCTCCGATTTTCTGGGGTGGGCTGAAGGTTGCATCTATTCCGAGGAGGCGGAGGTGCTCCCGGAACCTGGCCGCGGTCTCCAGACTTTTCACCCGTATCCTGGTTTTTTCGGTTATTTTTTCTCCCCGTTTTATGGCGTCTATTGTACTGGTCATGGGCAGGAGGATGCTCTCCCCCAGTCTTTTGCACCTCTCCTGGCGTTCCAGGGGTGTCTCCTGCCATTCCACTGACTGGAAGGCCTCTCGTACAATCCTGGAGAAGAAGAAGTCCCTGCCATAGTCATTGTAATAGGTGAAGGCGTACTCAAGGTCCTTGAGGTTGCTCTGGGAGGCGGTGTATTTCACCGGGGGTATCTTCATGTCCGGGTCTTTTATCACAACCCCTTCTCTGCCCTCCTCTCCCAGCTTTTTTATCAGCTCTTTTATCCTCGCTGGGGCCTCTAAGATGCTGTACTCCCCCAGGGGGGGTGTAGGTTTAAGGTTGTATTCCTGGAGGAGCCGCTGTCGCTTTTTTACCGGTAGGGGTCTTCCGGTGTTTTTTTCCTGGATGTCAAAAATGTAGAATTCGAGGGATTGGATGGGATAGGAGTGTTTGGGCACGTAGGGGTTGTCTGGCCCCACCATCTCACCGCACAACACAAGGTCTGGGTGGTCGCTGAAAAACTCTGGGCCTGCGAGTTCTTCCACCTTCTCGGTGGTATAGGGACACGGGTATCCCCCACGGGTGAGAGCGATCAGCCTCCCGTCGATACAGGCAGCCCTGACATTGTAGCCGTTCATTTTCTCTTCCACTACCACCCTGTCTCTGAAGTGGTTTTTGAGCGCGGTCTCCAGGTACATGGCCCTCTTGATTTTCGGGAACCCACATACCACCTCCCCCTGCCGGTAGAAGACTGCGGTCCCACTCTCGATGCCTGAGATCCCCTTTTCAAACCTGAAAAATGGGGGGTCCGAGAGGAGGAGCTGGAGGGTATGGCGTTCCAGGAGGCCCTCTATCCGATAGCGGGGTAGGCCCAGGAGCTCCTCGAGGACTTCAAGATATTGTCTTTCATAGCCGCCGCTGGAAGCAGTCATTTTGACCTGGCCAGCACGCCTATGATGTCCCGCCTGCTTATCACTCCTACCAGGTCCTCCTCAAGGTTGAGCACCGGCATCCCGCCAATGTTCTCTTTGAGCATCAGATCCACCACATCCGAGAGAGGGGTGTTTGTTTTGACCGAGATAGGGTTCACTGTCATGATATCCTCTACTATGAGGTTGCGTATCCTGGCGTCCTGCTGGCTGTCCGAAACCAGGCCCCGGAAGGCGTGTAAGGCTCTGGCCACATCTGTCTCGGTGACAATGCCCACGAGCTTGTGGTCGTTGACCACCGGCAGCCTCCCAATATCATGGTCTAACATGACTTTGCGTATATGGGCCACCCGGTCTGCCGGGCCTGCTGTTATGGGTTCTTTCATCACCTCGGCTGCATATCCAGGGATGGCCTTAATGTCCTTCAGAATCTCGCTGGGTGTAACCCATCCCAGCACCTCGTCGTCTCCACTGGTGACAACGAGTACACTCTTGTTTTTGTCCATCAGGGTTATGGCGTCCTCAAGTTTGAGGTCTGGTAGCACCTTGGTGTAGGTGTCCACAAGCGCTGTGGCCACGTGGAGCGAGGACGCTGGGAGGTTCGACTTCTTCCAGCTTCCTAGCTCCCTGGCAATGCTTCGGATGGTGACAACTCCATAGAAGCTGCTATTGCGGGTCACCAGGAGGCGCCTTGTCCTCTGCTTTTCCATTAATTCCAGTGCATGGGAAAGCGTGTCAGACTTGTCCACCCGCACTGGCTCCACCATTATGTCACTGACTTTCATTTTACCTCCAATAACTCCCGGATGATAATATCCCCGGTAATCATGCCCAAGAGCCTGCTGTCTGCTGTCACTGCTGGCAGGCCGTTTATCCTCTCTTCCACCATCACCCTTGCAGCCCTGGTTGCAGGCTCCCCCTCCTGGATGGTTATGAGGGGATGGGACATTATGTCCTCAGCTACCAGGGGCACATCCCATACAGACCTGTATTGTTTCTGTCCCGCGGCGGTGGACTTGCGGGCCAGCTTCACATCCTTGCCTGGGAGAGCCCCGGTCTGGTTTCTAAGCTCGGTGAACGCTAGATTCGAAAAGGTGATTATCCCCACAGGCATGTCATTCCCCTCCACCACCACGGCCCGATCAGCCTCCTGTCGGCGGAGTTCAAAGATTATGTGGTGGATGGTATGGTGTCGATGCACGGTTACCACCGGCTCCAATGGGAGGTCGCTCACCTTCAGGGGGAGGCCAAGGGAGGAGAAATACCGGATGAGATCCCATTTTGTGATAATCCCGACAAGACCATTCCTGCCCACCACTGGCAGGCCGCTGACATCGTTTTCAAGCATAATCTCGGCAGCCTGTCCAGGCGTGGCTTCAGGGAATATGGTGATGGGGTCAGGGGTCATCACAATGTTTATGGGGATGTGGTCTATGGGCCTCCTCCGCCACTGGGGCTCTGCCTGTTTGAGACGATGGCCCAGGTCCTTTTTTGTGACAATCCCTACCAGGTTGTCCTGGCCCATAATTACAAGCCGCCCTATATGGTGGCGTAGCATCAGATTCCTCGCCCTGGCAACAGTTTCCTCTGGCTCCACCACATAGACCGGGGAGCTCATAATATCTCTGATTTTCATCTTCTTGAGTCCACCTTAGCCGACTAAGGCTCTTATAATATCCCTCTCGGTTATTATACCTTTCAGGATATCCCCCTCAACAACGGGTAGACAGCCTATCTTTTCCTCTTGCATCCTCCAGGCCGCCTCTCCCAAGTCCACGCCTGGCTGGACTGTCACTACACTCCGGTCTACCAGGCTTCCCACCCTGAGGCTGAAAATCTCGCTGGCAGAACCGGTGACCAGCCGGTCAAACACCTCGCCATCACCGATAAACCGCATAATGTCAAAAGAGGTGATAATTCCAACAAGGACGCCCTCCTGGAGGAGGGGGATGCGGCGGATGCCATTTTTTATCATGAGCCTTGTTGTCTCCCCTAGGGTGTCCCCGGGTGTGGCTGTCACCACATCCCCTGTCATGTATTCCTCCACACTTCTACCGGTTTTCACACCGGCGATAAGCCATACAAAGTCCCGTTCTGATACAATCCCCTGCACCCGTCTATCTCCATCCAGGACCGGGAGACCCCCGATATTGTGCTCCAGCATGACCTGGAGGGCTTCCTCCAGCGAGCTTTTATAGTTCACAGTGTAAACGTCCTCGGTGACAAGCTCCCGGACGCTACTGTTAAGAGCCTGGAGGAGGTTGCCTTTAAACTTGTTCTCAATTATCAGGGACCGCTCCCCCCCGCCCAGGAAGTCCACAGTGTCCCTGGAGGTGATAATCCCTACCAGCCGCCTGCTCCCTGGATCGGTCACCGGCAGCCTCCTGAAACCATGGCCTACCATGGTCTTCACAGCATCCAGGATGGTGGTGGTAAGCGGGATGGTGACAACATCCAGCTTTGCAATGCTCATAATCTCACCTGGATGCTCGGATATGCGGGACTTGAAGTCAACCGGCCCCTTAAACTTAATGTAGGCATCCTTTCGCAGATTCACGTTAAAATTCTCGTTCATACTCTCTTTCATAAGCACCACAACACAACTCTTACGCTTTTTAAACCTAGCCTAGCCGCCAAGCCAGGCCCGCACCAGGTCGTATCTATCCAGGATCCCCACAAGCCTCTCGCCATTGGCATTGGCGATGCAGAGGCGGCCCACGTCCAGGCGTAACAATATGCCAGCCGCCTCCCGCACCGTGGCACCGGGAGGCAACATGTAGGGGGGTGTGCTCATAACCCGCTCCACCCTGGGAGACATGCTGGCGGTCCTGCCATGGTCAGCCTCAAGCTCCAGCCTGGCATAGCCTGCCCGGATGATATCGCTACGAGTGACCATTCCAACCAGACTGTCATTTCGCACCACCGGGAAACCAGAATAGCCAAGCTGGTTCATCCTGGACCACACCATAGACACCCTGTCCCCAGGAGAACATGTAACAACCCTGGGGGTCATGAAATCGGACACCGGCCTGGGGGGGATCTCTTCCACCTCAATTCTAGCGAAAATATCCTTGATATCCAGCATCCCCTTTAGTACAGGGCTGCCCCGGGAGGTCACAACCGCTGTCCTCCCCATTTCACCGTCAAGCATCAGACGGGCAGCCTCCCTCACATCCATCTCTGGTGTAACGAGGGGACAGACCTGGATATAACCAGCCACCGTGACATTAGACTTGGTAGAAGTCACCCGCAACACGTCCCGATCCAGGATAACACCTTCCAACCGCATGTCATCCCCCACCACTGGCAATGTCCGCAAATTGTTCTCCCGCATAATAGAACGAACCCTGGTAATAAAATCTGAACCCCTAACAAAAGGGACATCCTCTTTCATAACATCTCTAACAAGCATCATATCAACCTCCATCAGACCTATTAATTAGCCTCCCCAGAACAAGCCAGGCTATACCATTATAGTTCCTGTTCACAGCTTTCACACAGAAGCATCCCGTTTTTGACCACCAGGTCCTCGGTGAACATCCCACAGTCCTCACAGATACCCTGCATAACCCGGGGGGGCTCAGGGGGGACCCGCTGCCGGTGCCTCTCGACCAGCTCAGCAAAAACATTGCCAAGCTCAACAGAAATGGAGATGAGATCCATATCTGTCACAATCCCCACAAGCCTCCCCTCGCTAACCACCCCAAGCCTGCGCACCTGCATCTTAAGCATCAACTGCATAGCCCTACTCACATCCATCTGGGCAGAAACCGTAATCAGGGGGGAGCTCATCACATCTTGCAGCTTCACAGAGCCGGGATGAATGCCTTTAGAGACGATTTTCCTGACAATATCACTCTCAGTGATAATACCCACCGGACGCTCCCCCTCTGTCACAATAACACTCCCCACACCCGTCTCAGCCATCTTCACAGCAGCCTCAACAAGACCAGTACCAACATCCACCGAAACAACATCACGGGTCATTATCTCCCGCACATGAATCCTGGTTTCCATCAATATCCCCAGTCACTACATATGATAGCAAGATATAATAAACTATCCCAAATCACAAACAGCAGACTTACCGGTATTTGCTCAAAACTGTTTAGCCACACCCCCCGTCAATTATTTGCAAGTTAACGTGTGACTTTTGAGGGTCAGTAGAACACTGATTAAAAAGAAAATGGGAAAAGAAAATGGGTGGTAAAATTAATGATAGCTTGGAAGTAATAAATCGGGGATTGAAATGGTCAATGTGAGGTGCAGAGTTTTTGTTTCAGGTAAAGTTCAGGGGGTTTTTTATCGTTCCAGTACCAAGGCTAAAGCCTGGGAACTAGGGCTTAAAGGCTGGGTTAGGAACCTGGAAGACGGCAGGGTAGAGGCTGTTTTTGAGGGGGATAGAGAGGCTGTAAATCAGATTGTTAAATGGTGTAAAGATGGCCCCCCCTCCGCCCGGGTGGAACTCATCGAAATCCATTGGGAAAAATACCAGGGAGACTTCAAAAGTTTCGAGGTCATCTACTAAAACTACTGTGTCCTGCAGAGATTTGCAAAGCGATAAGGTCAAAAAAGTGGGGGGGGGTGTACTGTGAAATTAAAAGCTCAAGGTGGTGCAATAAACCTGTTTCGCTGGTATTCTCCCTGTATAAGCTTTTTAGTTGGGATGTCATGGGTCATATCCTTTCTTGACATCTCTTTCTTCCAGGCTTCAAGGGAACTGAAAATGTAAAAAACACCTTTTTTCTCCTTGCACTTTTTAAGGTTAATATCGTCACCGAAATCCAGGTATTTCCAGTAGCCTTCTAAAACCTTCATGACCCTTTTCACAGCTTAAGTAGGACTTATAATCTACGCCCCGGCAATCACTCTCTTACCTCGGCCCTCCACTCCCTCTATTAGACAGACTTTTAACACGCTCATTCACAGGCGCCGGGGAATAATACGTCTCGGCAGTAGCTGCATATGAATCTTGGGAGGCCTTTCTTTAAAATCCTGACTGGAATCGGGTATCCTCCTTCCCATATAGGAAGGTCGGCCCGGATAGCATGCTCCATGCACAGTCCCATACCGCACATTATGCAGACGGCAACAGCCTCCTCCTCAACCCCTTCTTTTGCACACTGATAACATTTCAACATGACAATCACCAGTTCTCCTTGAGGGCCTCATGGCACGGCTGACACAATATCCGCATAAGACTCTCTACATCCTTTTCAAGCCTCACTGGATAATCGCCCTTCCACACCGGAGTCACCTCCCGGATGGCATGGTCCATGCACACACCCATCCCACAGACTATGCAGATAGCCACAGCATCCACATCCTTTCCCATCTTAGCACACATGTAACACTTCAATATCCTTCACACTCCACAAACCCCATAATATAGGCAAACCACCTTTCCCGTTTATATAGCTTCTGTGCTTCTAAAAAATACACGAGAGGATATAATATGTGTTATATAAAGCAAATCCCTGGTTTTACAGTGACCCTTATTTTTTTATCCCTAGTATGGTCTCCCAGGTGTCCGCATGCTTTTCCTCGTCTGCAAGGATCTCCTCAAGCATACGCCTTGTTGTAGTGTCCCCCTCCTCCTCAGCCAGCTTGATATGCTCTTTATATTGTTTGATGGCACCATTCTCCTTGGCAAGGTCATCTTGAATCATCTTCCTCAGATCCCCACCCTTCAAAATCGCAGAAGGCTCCTTTGTAGGCTCCCCTCCCAGATACACAATACGCTCGGCAAGCATCTCAGCATGTTTCATCTCGGTAATCGAGGTTGACTTGAATATCTCCAGGATTCCAGGGCTATCCATCCCCGCTCCCTCGTAATGATGTCCCATATACTGCATAATTGCAGCCAGCTCATCGGCACGATCCTTATTTAACGCCTCTATTAATTTACCACTCATACCATTATAGGTTTAATTGTAAGCTATTTTAATCTTTTGGTCAATGCCAAATTTATTTCGAGAAATACTATATTTCTCTCTAGCAGCGATTCAATGAGTACTGCATAATTTTTTGTTAATCCATTAATATCAATTGCATCAAGGGTTAATTTGGTTTCTCCAATTATATCAAGTGTACAGCATGAATGTGGCAATGTTAATAAGGGTGTTGTGGGTATGTTAAGGTGGATTTGCCGAGGTAGCCAAGTGGCCTACGGCGCCGGTCTTGAATTTCCCAGTGGATGGAGAGAACCGGTGGTGCTCTGCACCTCGTGAGTTCAAATCTCACCCTCGGCGTATTTTTTTTAGAGTATGCTCTTGTAGAGTTTTGAGGTTTTTTCTGCCACCTCATCCCAGCCTGGCAGTTCCCGTTTGAAGCCTGGCTCCGGGGCCTTTTCTATGGTTTTCACCAGGGTCTTGGGTTTTGCTCCAAAACAGGTTTTGTTGTCGATGAATTCGGCTAGACCCCCGTACTCTGAGACTATGCAGGGGGTGGCACAGGCCAAGGCTTCTGCTGTAGTTATCCCGTAGGCCTCAAAGGGTGAGAGGTTGATGAACAGGCTTGCCTGTCTGTATCTCTTTATCATCTCCGGTTTTGGGAGGTTTTTGAGCCATGTCACCCTCTTTTGCACGCCAAGCTCCAGTGCGAGTTTTTTTAACTGTTTTTCGTAGTTTCCGCTTCCGATCACCCATAGGCTGTAATCCGGAAGCTCCTGGAGGGCGTGGAGGATGTGCTGTACCCCCTTGTATTTCTGGAGACGGCCTACAAAAAGCAGGGTTTTCTCTTTTCGTTTCTCGATTCTATCTGTTTTGAATTCCTCGACTCCGTTGGGGATGTGTACAAGTTTCGCCGCCGGCACCTTAAATGTTTTTTTGACGAGTTTTAGTTCGTGGTTTGAGACGCAGATTATTTTCTCTGCTCTTCTGAAACTCAAAGCTCCAAGGGGCTTGTAGAGCCTCAGCAGCAGATTCCGAACAACACTGGGGCTTCCGCCATGGTAGTGGGGTGTAAAAACGAAATGTTCTGATCGGGATGCCCAGAGCGCGGGGAAGGAGTGGTAGTTGTGGGCGTGTACAATGTCAAAATGTTCAAGGTACCTCTGGAAGGGCCGGGAGAGGTGGAAGGAGTCCTGGGGCGCGAGCGAGGGAAACCGGGTGACCCGGATGCCATCAACCCACTCCTTCCTTGGAAGACTCCAGGTGGGGTCTGTGGTGAAAACCTCCACCTCCCATCCCCGCTCCTGTAACCTTTTGCTTAACTCTCTCACATGGGTCTGAATCCCCCCAAAATGGGGATGGTAGAGGTGGCAGACCTGAGCAACCCTCATCTGTAAACATCCCGCAGTTCCTGGTCAACCTCCCAGGTGCCACCCTGCTGTCCTCCGCGCAGCAGGCTTAGACCCCCAAGAAGGAGAGAAATCTGGGCGTCCAGGAAGGAATAGAGAGGCTCCAACATGTAGAGCCTGTTGGCCTGTCCCAGATAAACAAAAACAACCAGAAATACAAGCAAACCCAGACTGAGCGGATAGAACTCCCAGAGACCCGCCAGCAGGAGAGCCAGGAAGAGATAAGGAGAAACAATCATCATGAAATAGTTTGCAGGGAAAACCACCAGGCCATACCTGCCATACTTTGGGTTGAAGAGAACATCCCGGTGCTGCAGCAGCAGCCGGATAAGCCCCCTGCCCCGTCTGTCCTTCTGGAGACGTCTCTTAAAAAAACTGCTCTGGCTTGCCTCGTAGAACCTGATTTCCGGGTTGTAAATCGCCCGGTAACCCTGTTTTCTAACCTTCACTGCCAGCTCACTGTCATCTGCCAGACTCTCAGGGTCAATCGGGACAACAAGACCACGCCTGTAAGCCGAGAATGGGCCATGGAAAATAATCGTGGAATCCAGGTTAGACTCTGCAACCTGCACCCAATGCTGGAGTGAACGGTAGCCCTCCTCCACCTTTGCCTCGTTAAGAACAGCCTGACGACCTGTCACAGCCCCAACACCAGGGTCGGCAAAAGACAGGGCAGCATAAAAAAGAGCCTTCCGGTCAAGAAAACTGTCACAGTCAGTCTTAACCACAATATCCAGCGAAGCCGCCCGATAGGCAGTATTAAGAGCCACCGCCAAACCACCCCGCTCTTTCTCTCTTATCAGTTTAATGAAAGGATAACGCTCCTGGTACCCCCCGACAATCTCAGGTGTTGAGTCAGTGGAGGAGTCCACAATCACAATCTCCAGGAGCTCCCTGGGATAATCCAGAGCTAGGGTGTCATCAAGCTTTTTACCGATTAGCTCCTCCTCATTATAGGTAGGAATCACAATAGAAAAACCAGGTCTCCCAGAACCAGGCCCATCTCTAACATCTCTATCCGGCCCCCTTCTTTCAGCCAGCACTCCAAATTTCAAAATCAAAACCGAATAGATCAGGTAAGGTGTGAAAACCGCAATCAGAAGAACCAGAAAAACACCCATCAAATCCTAGCCTTTATAGCCATCCTAATATTAAACTATCCTCCCAGACATGGCCTGTGAAACAAAAACCAAACGCTCTTCTCCACACTTTCGATAACGTTCCGGGGATATCCGAAGTTCCGAGCGAAGCGAGGAATTTGGACGAAGCGATAGCGAAGTCGGATATGCATCTGTTAGGCGACCCGAAGGGCAAGCCACGATAGTGGTGAAGCGTTTCGCTTGGCCATATATTCAACTTTTCGTCGCAAGGAGTCCCCTTCCGAAAGGGAGGGGAGGAATTG
>CAZCCY010000026.1:0-17770 GCA_964497545.1 uncultured Methanosarcinales archaeon
TAAACGAACACTTCAAAAGAAAAAGAAAACTGGAATTCCAGTTTCTCCTGGGAGTACGAAACGACCTGAAACCCCCTCTCGCAAGCAGAGGCTGGCCGGTAATCGACTACATCCCCTATGGGAGAGAATGGCTGGCCTACACCTTCCGCCGCATCCGGGAGCGCAAACGCAACATCCTCCTCCTACTCCCCAATCTAACCAGGGGTTAACGGCGAATCTCGATTCTAGCCTCCTTCCAGTTGGGGTCCACACCCCGCAGGGTGGACAGCGAGCCGGCCAGCGTGTTCACCAGAAACTCGCCTACAAACTCGTTAACCGCAATTCTCTTGCCATCAAGCTCAATCAAAATCTCCATAACAACACCTTTCCCGGGAAGAGACGTGACAATACATATATTTACTTTCATCCCCATATTATTGTTTGTCCAGAAACCTGGACAGGTCCGTGTTGTATAGGTCCTCCCGGAAGACAAGGGTAAATCCCGTTTTCGATGACCAGGGAGTCAACCCCAACGCGGGACAAAGACTGCTTGGCATCTGAGGGTTAAGAGGGCTGACAGCGGCAAAAAGCCAGAGGAGGAAGCCCTTGCGTTAATGCCAAGCAACAAACACAAAAAATAACAGATCACATATATACGATTTGATAAACTGTTAGGAGTTTTAGCCCATCTAGGTTCTCAATTCTGTTTCCGACAGGTTCAAGTTGGTAGGGTGTGTGAGGTGTGCGGTTTATGGTTTTGAAGGCGTTTTGTCCCAGGTGTGGGAGGGTGACCCGGGATTTCCGGCTCTGTGAGGAGTGTTATCTTGCGGGTTTGGAGCCTGTGAGGTTGCCAGGTCAGCTTGTGGTGGAGGTGTGTCCGAGGTGTGGTAGTCTTGTCTCCTTGGGGAGAGGGGGTGAGTTTGACTTGGAGGGGGGTATAATTGAGGTTGTCAGGAGGGAGTTGAGGGTCCCTGAGAATACCAGTGTGGAGTTCAATCTCAGGATGTTGGATGATCGGGTCTGTCTGGTGGAGGTGAGGACTGAGACTGTGGTGGGTGAGAGGACTTTGGAGGGTTTTGCTAGTACGAGGGTGAAGATTAAGCGTACAACCTGTGTTCGTTGTAGCAGGCTGGCTGGGGGGTATTTTGAGGCTGTGATTCAGATTCGGGGGGTGACCCGGCCTCCTACAGCGGTTGAGGTGGAGGAGTGTATGGCTTTTATTGAGGGGGCGGTTGGGCGGAGTCGGGATGAGAATGCTTTTATTACGCGGGTTGTTGAGTTGCGGGGGGTGGGTGTTGATGTTTATCTTGGCTCTAACCGGGTTGCGAAGCAGGTGTGTCGGGTTTTGGCGGCCCGGTTGAAGGCCAGGCATCGGGAGTCTCCTAAGCTTGTGGGGCGGAGGAAGGGTAAGAACATCTATCGGGTGACTCATTCTCTCCGTCTGCCTACCGGTTAGCCTCCGAAGATTTTTCGTAGAAGCCCCCGCTCGTTTCCCATCCTCTCGCCTCTCCTGTCGTCTCTGCCACTGCCGACCTTGTTTTTGGTGTGGGTTTTTTTCTTTTTTTGTTTATTGTTTTTGAGGATGGGTGTGCTTGCGCCGCCGTGTTTGCTTTTGCGGACTCTCACGTCTACCAGGATGGGGCGTTCAATGTAGTTGGAGACCAGCATTGCTACGCCCATGGGGAGTCTTTTGAGTTCTTCTTCTACTTCTCCGGTGATTCCTTCTATGCCTTTGCTTATGGCTTTGAGGTCGTTGGGGTTTGTTACTCTCAGGATTATCTGGGTGTTGCATTGGGAGAGGATGTTTTTGTCTACCCGGGCTGGCCGCTGCGAGATTACTGTTAGTCCCAGGCCGAATTTTCTTCCTTCACTGGCAATGGTTCTGAGGATGTCTGTGCATACTGTTCTCTCGAACCCTTTCTCGGGGCAGAAGTTGTGGGCTTCCTCGATTACCAGCATCCCTGGTGGCACTTTTCCCATTTTTCTTGCTTCGAAAAGTTCGGAGCAGATTTTAGCCACGATCATGGCTTGTATTGTGGGGTCCACACCTTTCATGTCGATGATGGCGGCCCGGTTGTTTTGTACCAGTTCTTCTATCCTGGTGGGCTCCTCGCTGAAGAGGCCTGTCTCTTTGAGGGCTTCCAGTTTGCTTATGACGTTCCATTTGGCTTTGCTTTTGTCCTGGCCTACCTCGAAGATTATGTCATCTAGGGTGTAGATGTCTTTCTCGGCTTTGAGTTTGGAGATGGCTTCGTAGAGGATGCCGGTCTGGGTTGATCTGTCGTCGGCGAACATTTGGGTGAAGTCTTTGATGGTGAGATTCAGACCGTTGAGGCGGAAGAGTTTGTCAGCCCCTGGGTTCAGTATTTTGTCTGCGGGTGTGTAGACGGTCACCTGGCTGGCATACCCCTGGGGGGTTACACCGTATTTTTCGAATGCCCGGTCGTCTTCGTCTTCGCTGGGGTATTTGAGGGTGGCGTATTCTCCGTGGGGGTCGATTATCAGGAGGGGGATTTCCCTGTCAAGCAACTCTTCCAGGAGGACGCCTGCAGTGTAGGATTTGCCGCTACCCGTCTTTGCCAGGATGCTGCAGTGTTTCTGGACAAGGTTGTTGGCATCCAGTTTCACCTCAATGTCCTGTCCTTCCAGCAGGCCGATGTAAATTTCGCCTCTGGTTAGGCCGAGGGTCTCGGTGATGAGCTTTTTGTCTGCCAGGAACACCTTGTCTCCTGGGCTGAAAGGGGTTTTGGGAACCCGGAGAACCCCGTTTTCATCCCGGCAGCCTACAACTATAGCCTCGCTGGTAATCTGCTCTCCCTTGTCAGCCGTGAATTTTCCCCCTGCTGCCACGCCCACAGCGTCGTCCACCGAGAATCCGCTTGACCTGGTAATACTCACAACCTGGGCGAGAGTCCATCCCTCCACCTCGTGCCATACCTTCACGTAGTCCCCCCGTTTAACAGCATCACTCCCCGAAACTGCGAATCTGAACTCAAGGGAGCCAGTCTTGCCAAAAATCACGCCTACCGAGTCCTTAACCATTAGCGCTCCAGATTAAAAGGCAACAACCATAATATTTTCCAGTCTCCCCCTTTGAAGGCTGTTAAATCTGGCAGTTTGGCTTAGAAGGGCTACTCTTTAACAGAATAAAACTTTTAATGGAATCTATTTTTCGTGGTTTTTCTCTTTTTTTATGGCTGCTGATATCATGGTGAAGGCGTTTTTCACCACGAGGTACCAGCCGCCGATTATCAGGACCGCGGTGGGGGCCATGCCCAGGGTTGCTGCCGAGATTCCGGCTCCTACCAGGAGGGCTGTGTCCTGGTTGGTGAGGAAGGATGCGACTTTGTCCAGCACCGAGGGCTCGATGTCTACCGAGTCAGTCTCCAGGATGATATTGCCTTTCTGGAATACTTTTATCCATCCTGTCTCTTCTGAGACCACGATGGCTGTGATGTCGGGGTCGTATTCGGTTATTCCTTTGGCTGCGGCGTGTTTGGTCCCGAAGCCAAGAATTGCCCTGGACTTGAGAATCCGTGCACCATAAGCAATGATTTCCCCGTTGGGCGAGATTATCATAGCACCGTCCAGGGTGGCCAGCCTCTCCACCACCGCGTCCATCCCACGGCTCAGAAGGTCTCCCTTAAATGCAAGCTGGGGATAGTGTAACTGGTAGCAGCCCTCAAGCTTAGCCTCATCACCCACAACAAAAAAAGCCCCTTTACGTTCCTTAGAGAGACGCTTAGAAACTTCCAGAAGTACCCGGATAACATCTGAACGAACGTCTTTTACCAGAGTACTTCTCTCGTCCATCCAGTAATAAATGTATAGAAAAGTATGTAAACTTTTGGTCAAACCAGGTTGCAACCCCCTCCGGGGAAACAAATAGCCCTCCTGAAAACCCTGATTCAGCCGGAATTTCTAGAGTGTGTTTGACAGGCTGTCTAGTGCCGTCCAGTCATGGAACTTTTCAGAAATGTTAAATAACATGCCCTTGTTAAGAGTATGGCAGGTCAATGTTAGTTTCTAGAGTGTCTGTCCTGTAATTTTCGGTGGAAAATAGGTGTGAAAAGTTTTTCTAAAAAAGCGTGGAGTCCATGACCGAGGCCAGAGTAATACCGGTTACCATTGAAGAGGAGATGAAGCGGTCCTACATTGACTATGCCATGAGTGTCATTGTGGGCCGGGCGCTGCCAGATGTCCGAGACGGCTTGAAGCCAGTCCACCGCCGGGTGCTCTATGCAATGCATGAGCAGGGGATGACCCCGGACAAGCCTTACAAGAAATCTGCAAGGGTTGTGGGAGACGTGCTGGGTAAATACCACCCCCACGGGGACATGGCTGTCTACGACACCATTGTGAGGATGGTGCAACCCTTCTCCCTCAGGTACCCTCTCCTGGACGGCCAGGGGAATTTCGGGAGTATTGACGGGGATGGTGCGGCTGCCATGCGTTACACCGAGGTGAGGCTTGGCAGGATAGCTGTGGAGATGCTGGAAGACATCGAGAAGGACACAGTGGACTTTGCCCCCAACTATGATGGCTCGCTGGAAGAACCGGTTCTGCTACCAGCAAAGCTTCCAAACCTCCTGGTCAACGGTTCCACCGGCATCGCGGTGGGCATGGCCACCAACATTCCACCCCACAACCTCCGGGAGATTGTGGAAGGGATAATCCTCCTCATCGAAAAGCCGGATGCCACCCTGGAAGAGTTGATGGAAGTGATACCGGGCCCGGATTTCCCCACAGGCGGTTTCATCTACGGTAGAGACGGTATCAGGCAGGCATATGCCACCGGCCGGGGGAGTGTGAAAATCAGGGCCCGGATGGAAATCGAGGAGGAAAAAGGGAAGACAAGGATAATTGTCACCGAGCTCCCCTACCAGGTTAACAAGGCAAGGCTTATCGAGCATATTGCAGAGCTTGTACGGGATAAAAAGCTAACTGGCATAACCGACCTGCGGGACGAGTCAGACAAAGAGGGCATCCGGGTGGTCATTGAACTCGCCAGAGGTACAAATGCCCGGGTGCTCCAAAACCGGCTCTATGCTTCCACCGCGCTTGAAACCACCTTTGGCGTAATCAACCTGGCACTGGTAGAAGGCCAGCCCCGGATTCTCACCCTCCGGGAGACCATCCAGCATTACATTGACCACCGCAAAGATATTGTAACCCGCAGGAGCAAATTCGAACTCGAGAGAGCGGAAAAACGGGCCCACATCCTCGAAGGGTTGAAGATAGCACTGGACAACATTGACAGGGTAATCTCTCTCATCCGCTCTTCCCGGACACCAGAGGAAGCAAGAAACTCGCTTATCACCTCCATTGGGATCACAGAAGAACAGGCAAAAGCCATCCTGGAGATGCGGCTTGCCAGGCTTACAGGTCTCGAACGGGGTAAAATCGAGGAAGAGCACCGGGAACTCCTCCAAAAGATAAAACGGCTCAAAGAAATCCTGGCAGACGAAAAACAGGTCCTAGAGATAATCAAAACCGAGCTCCGGGAACTGGCAGAGAAATATGGGGATAGGCGGCGGAGCGAGATTGTAGAGGACGTGGGCGAACTCGGAGTAGAAGACCTGATACCCGAGGAAGAAGTTGTAATAGCTATCACCCACACCGGCTACATCAAAAGCCAGTCTATTGACACCTATCGCAGACAGAGGCGGGGAGGCCGGGGGATAATCGGGATGGAGACCAAGGAGGAAGACTTTGTCCAGGACCTCTTCATAGCCTCCACCCACGATTACATCCTCGCCTTCACAGACCAGGGGAGGGTGTACTGGCTCAAAGTCTACGAGATTCCCAGGGCAGGCCGCCATTCCAGGGGTAAAGCCATTGTGAACCTCCTGGAACTCGGCGAGGGCGAGAATATCACCGCCATGATACCCGTAAGAAAATTCGACGAGGGATACCTCTTCATGGCTACCAGGCTTGGCACCGTGAAAAAAACCCCCCTCACAGCCTTCAGCAATCCCAGACGTACCGGCATCATCGCCCTCAGCCTGGAAGAAGACGACAAGCTCGTCTCGGTGAAACTCACAGACGGGACCAAAGATGTGGTACTGGTGACAAGACAGGGCAAGGCCATAAGGTTCCACGAGACCGATGTGAGAGACATGGGCAGAACCGCCCGGGGAGTAAGAGGAATCACCCTGTCCCCCGGAGACGAGGTGGTAGGGATGGATATCGCGGAAGACGGTGCAAGCCTCCTCACCCTTACCAGAGAGGGCTATGGCAAAAGAACACCCTACACCGAGTACCGGGCCATGCACCGGGGAGGAAAAGGCGTGATAACCAACAGCAAGGGAAGTGTCACCGACATGATGACCGTCCGGGACAGCGACGAGATAATAGTCACCACAAGCCAGGGGATTATTATCAGGGTGCCGGTAAAAGACATCCGGGAGACCGGTAGAAACACCCAGGGCGTGAGACTGATAAAACTCCAGCCAGGAGACCAGGTAAGAGCAGTGGCAAGGCTGGCAAAAGACGAGGTTAAAAACTGAACTTCCCCAGGGAGGAGAGCTTGGAAGTCAGGGTTGAACCCTACACCCTACGCCAGGAACGGCCTGACAACCTGGCCTCGGAACAGGAATTCCGAGAGAACCTTGAGCTTTCCTGGTGCAAAGGTGTTATGTTCAACGTGACCGCCTACCACCACAACCGGGTGCTGGCAGAATACGACGCCATACTCTGGAACAGGGAGGGGATACTGTTCATTGAATACAAGGACACCCTCCAGGCATACCAGGCCATGTCAGCCAAGCGGGCCCAACAGATATCCGACCACTCAAGGAATATCGCCAGGGGTCTGAGGTTCAAGTGTTACAAAATGCTCCTGGTAGTCCGGGGCATCCCTGATAGAACCTCCAAGGGCGGGGTGGAGGTGCTACCCCTTGACAGGCTCAGGGGCTACAGGCCAGATTTCAGGACCACGAGAGTTGAACTTGAATACCTGGAAAAGCTCATAAAAAAACATAAAGAGGGGGAGGTTTACCGTCAGCTTGAAATCCTGCGGGGGATGATGGAGCAGCATGATGGGTAGAGGCAGTGCTGGAGGTGCAGGCACCATCATCAATGCAATTGCAACCTGGAAGGGATGCGCCTTCGGAGTGGAACTAGAAACCCATGCCAGGGTCACCCTCACCAGGGGGGGCAAGGTGAAAGGCGAGGTGGAAGGTGGGGGAGACCCAAGGCTGATAGAGAATTGTGTGAAAATCGTCCTGGAACACTTCGGCAAAACCGAGATGGGCGGCGAGATCAGGACTACAAGCCAGATACCTGCTGCCAGGGGGCTTAAAAGTAGCAGTGCTGCAGCCAATGCCGCGGTGCTGGCAACCCTGGACGCCCTGGGCGAGGAAATGGAAGCTGAAGATGCCATCAGACTGGGAGTGATAGCAGCCAAAAAAACCGGCGTCACAATTACAGGCGCCTATGATGATGCCTGCGCCTCCATGCTGGGGGGGATTGTCACAACAGACAACCGGAAAATGAAACTTCTACGGAGGGTGGAAAAAGAAGGAGAGGTGCTGATACTTGTACCCCAGAGGCGGGCCTACACAGCGAAGACTAATGTGAAAAACTCGAAGCTTCTGGCACCCTACATTGAGATGGCATACCAGCTCGCCCTGGAAGAGAAATACTGGGAAGCCATGACCCTAAACGGCCTCCTCTACTGTGCAGCCCTGGGCTTCAGCCCCACACCCATCCTCCTGGCCCTGGAGGCGGGAGCCAAAGGCGCAAGCCTCTCTGGCACAGGCCCCGCCTACACAGCCATCGGAAGCAGGGAGAGTCTGGACATCCTCGAGAAGAGGTGGGCTGATCTCGGCGCAAAAGTGATAAGGACAAGAATAAATAACAGGGGCTATGCTTAGCGGTGTCAGGGAGAAAATCAGGGAAATAGACACAGAGATAATCCACCTGATAGCAAAACGCACCTCTCTTGCATCAGAGGTCCTGGAAGCCAAAAAGAAAACCGGCACACCCATTAATGACGAGAACCAGAACCAGACCGTACTGGAGCGGGCAGCCAGACTAGCAGCCCAACAAGGCCTGGACACAGAGAACGTCCAGGAGATATTCAAGATTCTAATACAGATGAATATCGACCGCCAGCAAGAACTCGACAGAAAAAACTAGCCTTCACGGTATTTTATTTCAACTCCTCCCTGTTTCCCGATAAAGACTCCATCCACCCTGGTGAAAATCCCATGCTCTACCACACCCGGGATGCTGGAAAGCCGGGTGGAAAGTCCAACAGGGTCAGAGATCCTGCCAAAATCAACATCAAGAATAAAACCACAACCATCTGTAATCACAGGCCCATCCTTCCGCACCGCCTGCCGCAACACAGCCCTCCCCCCCAGCTTTCTAACCTCCCGCTCCACCAGGCACCGCGCCATGGGAATCACCTCCAGGGGGACAGGATGGCTGAGCACACTGGACACCTTGGTCTCATCCACCACAAGTATAAACCTCCTGGCTGAAGAGGCCACAATTTTCTCTCTTGTGTGGGCGCCGCCACCCCCTTTCACCGCAAAAAACCCGGCAACCTCATCCGCACCATCAAACGCCAAATCAAGAACCGGGCAGACATCAAGGCTTGTAACCGGAACACCACAGTCCACAGCAAGAAGCATGGACTGATAAGAAGTCGGAACACCCCGAACCTCAAGACCCCCCTCTACAAGCCTTCCAAGCTCCATTATCAGGTATTTCATGGTGGAGCCTGTACCCAGGCCCACTGTCATGCCATCCTCTACAAGTTTTAAGGCCTCTATGGCCGCCGTTTTTTTCATCCCTTCAACAGACAAAACAACTCACCCTAAAAAGACAAAGGCCGTATATCTATTTAATCTAAATTACCCTTTCTAAATTACCCTTTTGCGAAAACATTAAATCCAGTAAAGGCAAGTGAAACGGAGAGCGCCGATGGTCTAGTGGTTATGACTTGGGCCTTCCAAGCCCAATACTCGGGTTCGAATCCCGATCGGCGCATTTTTTAGTGGTTGGACCCCCTGATGTTGGACTTTGGTTCAGATGTTCAAATTTAAACCTTCTCACTGGTTGTTTTTAGAGTGAAATTCTTATTAGCCCTGGGGGGATTACGATATTTTGTGGCTAATTCACTTGAGAATCTTCTGAGGGCTATTGCAAGGTTTCAGGTCAGACACACCTATACCTTAGCGGTTTTTATCGTTCTTTTCACCCTGGCCCTGGGAGCTGGGCTTTCGAGTCTTACGGTTAATTCTGATATTAAAAAGGAGATGCCTACAGGTCTTCCGATCTACAGGCTCAATGACCGGGTTAGCGACAAGTTTGGGGGTGAGGATACAGTTGTTATTGCAGCCCGGATTGACGAGAATGTGAATTCCAGGAGGGCTGTGCGGGATATCCGGGATCCCAGAGTTATCAGTTCCCTGGCCTTCCTTGAGGAAAGCCTGAAAGGGGAAAATGGCGTCACCAGTATTGTTTCCCCGCTCCAGGCTGGGCTGTTCAGCCGGGACTATCGTACCACCCTGATGTATGTGCGGGCTGACCTGGGTGGCAGTGAGGAGAAAATCCAGGGGTTTTCCCGCATGCTAGAAGAAAAAGTAGAATACACGCCCAAGCCCCCTGGCCTGAAATTCAGTTTAACCGGTCTCCCGCTTTTGAGGGTCTCGATTTTTGAGCTTTTGAAGCGGGATGCGGTTTTCACCCTGGCTGTCTCGTCTGTCTTGATACTCCTGTTGTTGTGGGTGATGCAACGTTCTGTGGGTTGGGGCCTGCTTGTGTTTGGCCCGCTCTCCCTGGGACTTATCTGGACCATGGGGACCCTGGGCTGGCTGGGTATTCCGCTTTCCATTGCCACCGTGGGCCTCTCCTCCATGATTCTGGGCCTGGGAGTGGAATACGGGGTGTTTGTGGTCACACGGTACCGCGAGGAGCGGGATAAAGGTGTTTCCAAGGAGAGGGCGCTTGAGACCGCGGTCCATGGTGTTGGCTCTGCCATCACAGGCTCAGGGCTGACCACCATTGTGGGTTTCGGAGTGCTCTCTTTTGCAAGTATCCCCATGATGCAGCATCTCGGCCAGACCCTTGCACTTGGAATTGCCTACTCCCTCCTGGCAGCGATAGTTGCAAACCCGGTGTTCATCCTGCTGGCAGAAAGACACAACGGCTGGCAGAAAAAGCCTGTAAAACTGGAAAGAAGCGGCGGTGGTGGTGAGGTTTGAGCCCGATTGAGAGCTATGCAAGGTTTGTCCCCCGGCATCCCTACCTGGTTCTTCTGGCTGTCCTGGTTGTCACGCTTGCCTCTATTCATCTGGCTGGCACCATTAAAACTGTGAAGACAGACATCCGGGATTTTCTGCCCGATGACCTGCCAGTGATTGTCACCCTTGACACCATCCAGGACCAGTTCGGAAGCACTGACACGGTCTATTTTGTCCTGGAACTCGACCCCGCATATCAGGGCTCCAACGAGGTGCGGGATATGCGCGACCCCCGTGTCCTGAGGTATGCTGATGTCCTGGCCAACCTGGCACGGCACACCGAGGACGTGCTGGAGGTTACAAGCGCCACAGACGTGCTAAAAAAGTTGAATGGGGGCAGGATTCCAGGTTCAACCCGTAGGGTGATGGAGATACAGAGGGAAGGGCTGGAGATGTATCTCAGCAGGGATTATTCCATGTCCCTGGTGAGAATCAGGCTCACCGATGACGCAGACCTGGCTGTGGTGGAGGAGGAGCTTGGCAAAATCATCCAGAACATCCCTCCACCCCCTGGTGTCAAGGTCAGCCTGGGCGGACAGGTGCTTGAGGGCGAAATTGTGAGAAAGTCCATCAGTAAGGATATGGCAAAGACCTCGTCTTATTCTCTGGTCGGGATTCTCGTGGTAATACTCCTGATATTCCGGTCTCCCAGATATGGTTTAATCCCGCTTACCACCATCCTCTTCGGCACCCTGTGGGCTATGGGCTATGTGGGTCTGATTGGGATGGGTCTCACCTCCCAGACCTCTGGGGTGCTTTCCATGATAATGGGGATCGGCATTGATTTCGGAATCCAGGTTATCACCCGCTACCGGCTGGAGTTACCTGGGAGTAACCCGGTGGATGCCATGACCCTGACCCTGAGCCGGGTGATTGTGCCCATGTCCACCACAACTCTTGCCGCACTCATCGGCTTTGGAGCCATGTCCCTGGGCAAGCTCACCTTCCTGGGAGACATGGGGACCATGATGAGCTATGGGGTGGCTGCCAGCATGGTGGCTGCCATCACCGCGGTGCCCGCACTTGTAATAATAACAGAACAGAAAAAACACACATTAAAAAAAATTGTAGGTGATTGGAGATGGACAGAAAACTGACAACAACTATTATTCTGGCAGCCTTCACACTGATGCTTGCAGCATCCACGGTCCAGGCAGCCTCGCTTGGAAGCGGTATGATTCAGGCCGTCTTTATGAATCAGGACCCAGACCCAGCAATTCCCGGCCAGTATGTGGATTTGAGATGGCAGCTCATTAAAATAGGCGGCACCCGCCTGGAGAACACCAGGTTCAAACTCGAAGTAGAATACCCCTTCTATTTTGACCAGGGAGAGAGACCGGAGAAATACCTGGGAGATGTGATAGGTGGCACCGAGGAAGAGGAATACTACATCCTCCACTACCGACTGCGAGTAGACTCAGACGCCCTCAAAGGAGACTACAATGTCACCCTCCGTTACACCTATGGCAGGGGGGTCTCCTGGTTCGAACAGGACTACATTGTCCATGTTGACACCTCAAGGCCCGAGTTCGTGGTAGGCCTGCTTCGCACAAGCCCGGAGAAGCTTGTGGCAGATACAACAGAAGCCCTCCTGAAAATCGAAATCGACAACATCGGAGATGGCAAAGCAGAAAACGTCCAGGTCAAACTCAGACTCCCACCCGGGTTCCAGCCAAGCTACAGCTACTCAGACCAGGACAACCTTGGCACCATCGAGGAAGACACAAGCAAAACCGCAAGATTCTACATCGATGTAGACGAAAACATCCAGGACGGAGACTACCCGGCGAGCCTGGAAATAAAATACAAAGAAGAAAACGACCCAGAAAACCGCTACCGGACCAAGATCCTCCCCCTGAACCTCACCATTAAACCTGCACCCTACCTCATAGTTGAATCCGCCACCACAAGACCACCCAACCCCCAGCCCGGAGACGAAGTAGAACTCCTGATACGGGTGAAAAACACCGGCAACAAGAAGGCAGAGGCAGTCTCCCTGCGGGTCTTCAAAGACTCCACCCAGCCCTTCAAATTCCAGGAGAAATCAGACTACATCGGAAGACTGGAACCAGGCCAAACCGGCGAAGCAGTCCTAAGACTGGAAATCAGGGAAGACGCCGCCCCCAAAACCTACCAGCTGGACACCGAACTCCGTGGAATCGACGACAAAGAAAACGTCCTGGTATTCGAGAGAAGCACACCCCTCACACTTTATCCAAAAGAAAAAACCTCAAAACTACCAGCAACCGCAGCAGCGGCACTAATAGCACTCCTTGGACTTGCAATTGCAGCAATCTACTATAATAGTAACAAACACAAATAGCAACAAAACACAAAACCAAAAAAAATACAGAAACAAAACAAGACTGAACAAAAAAAGATACCAAAAAAATAGATAAATATAAATGAAGGAATCTCTCAAAAGACTTGGACTCACAAGCTACGAGGCACAGGCCTATCTCACCCTCACCACCACCGGGCCTCTGGACGCAAGCAAACTTGCAAAAAACTCGAAAATCCCCACCGGCAGAATCTACAGCATCCTCACAAGCCTGGAAGAGCGCGGCCTCGTCCGCAGACAAGACACCAGGCCAAAAAAATACATGGCAGTACAACCCCAGATCGCAGTGAAAAAACTGGCAGAAACAAAAAAAGCAGAACTGGACGAGAAAAAACAGGAGATAGACGAAACCGCCCAGAAACTCCACATAGAACTCCTCGGGATAGCCAGAAAAAAACCCCAAGCCCAGTTCTGGACCGTGGCAGTAGGAGAAAAAGAAGCCTGGGAACTCAGCAGAGAACTAATCAACCAGGCAGAAAAAGAAATCCTCTTCTTCCTCACATCCAAGGAAATGACAAAAAAAGAACCCCACCCAAACCACCAGGAAACCCTCAACTCCCTCCTGAAAGCCCTAGAAAAAGGGGTAAAAATAAGAATCCTCCTAAACCCCCTCTCAAACCTCGAAGAATACACAAAAAACCCCACCGTCAAAAGACTACTAGGCCACCTCGGAAAACAACTCCAGTGCAGAACCGCAGAAAACCCCACCACCCCATTCGACATAATCGACAGCGAAACCGTCCTGCTCCGAATAAACAACCCGGCAAAACCAGAAGAACTACTCGCAACAGTACACCTCCAGAACAACCAGCTCGCCAAAGAACTCAGAAAACGCTTCCAGGAAATATGGCAAGAAGCCCTGGAATACGACATAAAATCCTGTTAAAGAAGACAACATAAAATCCTGTTAAAAATAGGGATGTGTTTACCAGTCGTAGATGTCTTCTAGCTGGTTGCGGTTCCGCTCTCTGTGTCTCTGTTGTTCTTCGGTTTTTTGTCTCCAGATTTTTATCACGTCTGGGTCTCCGCCTCCCAAATTGCCCTGGAATCTGTCTATTTTCACAAGAGCGGGTATCCGGGTCATCATGCCCAGTATTATGGCCTCTCCGATGTTGAGTCCGGGAAGAAGTTCCAGAAGTTCAGTGCTTAGGCTTTCGCTTGCCTGCTGTACGTGCCGTTGGTCTCCTGGCTCCACTAGTCTGAGTATTATCATGTTGTTGGCCTGGGAGAGGGCCTCGGGGTCCAGGGATTTGGGGCGCTGGCTCACCAGGCAGAGGCCTATGCCGAATTTCCTGCCCTCCCTGGCTATCCTTGCTATCCAGTATTTGGAGTCGGTGCTGCGATTGTGGGGTACGAAGATGTGTGCCTCCTCGATTATTGTGAAAACAGGGTAGGGCAGCCCCCCGTCCCGGTTTCTTGTGTGTTTTTTGCGGCTTTGGAGGAGTCTGCGTAGGACATGGCTTACCAGCACGTCTGAGATGGTCTCGTCCTGTAGTCCCAGGTCGAGGATGTTAACGCTTGCGAGTTTCAGTTGGTCTATTATGTCTTTTGCGTTGGCGTTGAGGAGGGGGCCGTATTTTTCCTGGAAGTCGTCGAGTTTGTTCTGGACGCCGGTGATGGATTTTATGTCGTTTTTGTAGGTTTCGTCTTCTTTTCGTCGTTCCAGTTCTTTTTTCATGGTTTCGAGGAAGTCTCCTCCTTCTTCCTGGACGGTTTTCAGCGCGGTCTGGTAGGCGGCTCTGGCGTGTCGTTCTTCGATGTAGGCTTTCCCGGTTATGTTGAGGAGTCTTGTGAATTCGCCCGGGCTCAGGTAGCGGGGGTTTATGGTGGGCTGGATGGTGTTTGTGTTTTTGAAGCTGGAGTTTGTGTATTCTGAGTGCATGTCAAAGACCAGGATGCAGGCGTTGTTTTCCAGGAGTTGGTCTATTAGGACTGCGATTGTGTTGGATTTGCCTGCACCTGTGATGGCGAGGACTGCTAGGTGTCGGGTTACCATTTTGTTTGTGTCCAGGCGTACCGCTACGCTGGGGTGGGAGAGTAGTGTGCCGATTCGCAGGCCGTCTCTGGGGAATATCTGTTGGAGGTCTGTGTCTTCTGCCCGGTGGATTTTTGTGCCTGGTGGCGGGGGGGTCCTGGGGAGTTCGAGGGTTTCCAGGTCTCCCAGGAGTTTAACCGTGCCCCGGATGTATTCTCTTCTGCCTTTTTCGATGTCCAGGATTTTCAGCACCGTGTCCGGGTCAAGGATTCCATCGGTGATATATGGGCTGCCCCGCAGCAGGGTCTCCACCATCCCGAGTACCCTGACGCCCTGGTATTCCAGGACCACGTATTCTCCCTTCTGGGGCACCTCCCTGGAGATGAACTCCACCTGGCTTGGACTTGTCTCCCCGATGCAGACGCCTATCATGATATGAGCATCCTCCGTCTGGGCTCCCGGAACTCGCCCAGGCTGTTCCAGATAGCCTCAATGTCCCTGTCCTTGATCACAACGTCCTGGTGGGCTTTTTTAAGGATAAAAGGGTAGCCCTCCACACATCCGTGTTTAACTGCTCCGAGCAACTCCTCCACCTCATGGGAGGGTGTTTCGACTCTCAGAATCGGCCCTCCGTCTTCTAGTCTGACATAGACGAGGTTGAACTCGAGGTTTTTGAAGAAACCGTCCAGGACCGGGAAACCCCGTTTCAACTCGCTGTCGAGTTTGACCGGGAAGACCCTGGTCTGTCCTTCCTGTCTGCTTGTCAGTTCTAGGATGGCGATGTCAGGCAGAACCCCTCTAAATATGTTGTGGCTGTTTGAGGTCTTGGAGATCGAGGCGATATTCCCGTGTTCCAGCAGGTGGGCAAGCACAGCCAGGTATTCGAGGTACTCCAGGAAGGTTTGGACCTCGAAGCTCTGCTCCGGGTATCTCTGGGCTATCTCGTCTCTGAACCTGTCTGCCGCAAGGAGGGGCTGGGTGAAGTCCTGGCCCTGGATCTGGGGGAAATAGGTTTTGATTATCTCTTCTTTCACCCCCTGGGGGGGTGCTGTCTCGAAGGCTGCAGGCCGCACCAGGTATCCCAGAAACGACCCGTCCAGGAGCAGGTAGTCCGAGTTGAGGGCTGACAGGCCAGCTTTAAGCTCGTAGGTCAACATCTGAATCCTCACCCGGTCCCGTATAAAAGGGTGGAGGGGCATGACATTGACATCGCCATAACCCCTGGTGTCAAGACCGTTGCCTGTGTCCACCACTGCTGTCGAGGAGACTGCATAGAGGGCGATGTCCTGGAAGGGCAGGATGTTCATGCTCCCGTCCACACCTGCCACAACAAGCGGGATGTCCCTGAAATGTTTTTCCTGCCACACCCCCGGGGGTGCTGTGATTGTCTCGAAGCCCTGTATCCTGTCTTTCAGGTCTCCTGCTTTTTTTCTGGCGATTTCGTACATCACATCCAGCATGTCCATCCACCCCTGGCGAGGGTTATTTCGAATGCTGTTATGGGGTGTTCCAGGCCGAAGTTGAGGATGACCTGGGGGTGGATTTCTCCCACCACACCCACAGTGTTTTCTCCCAGGTGGATGTCTGCCCTCCGCCCTGGCAGGAAGGCGGGGTCCCGGGACTCCCCTGTCCGGTAGTCCAGTTCCAGTTCTCGCATCACGGTGTCGAGGGTGGACCTCATCTCGGTGTAATTTGCCTGGGCGTGGATTTTAACCGCGGCCAGGTTCACCTGCTGCACCCCGTCTTCTACCACCTCTCCTACCTCGAAGATCTGCTGGGGGAGCTCCCGGTGCTTGTTGAGCGAGAGGATTTCCAGGAGGCCGGGGAGGAGGCTGGTTCTGAGGATGGTGTGCTCCTCGCTGATAGGATTCTCAATCCGGGTGAAACCCCCAGGCTCCCTCTGCAACAGTTTGTACTGAACCCGCTCGCTTGTAAGGGTGAATGGCATGACCTGATAATAGCCCAGGCCCACCATCAACTCCCGCACCATCCTCTTGAAATCAGAGACAGGATGGGAGCTGCCCAGGGTCCTGCTCTGGGGGAATTCAGGCTGGAAGGTGTCATAGCCCCTGCCAATGGCAATATCCTCCACCAGGTCCCAGGCGTGCAGGATGTCAGCACGATACGGAGCCACCTGGACAGAAACCCTTCCACCCCTAATTTCAGCCTGGTGTCCCATCCTCTGGAGCAGCTCCACAATCTCCCCCGGAGGTATCTCGATTCCCAGGAGGGCGCCCACCTCGCCTGGGTCAAGCTCCCACCTCTGAGGTGTGAGGTCCGGGGTGAATCTTGTCTCGCCGGTTATCCCATCCTGGATTTCTACAGCCTCGATACTCCCACCCCGCTCTGCCAGTGCACACACCACAATGTTCAGAAAAACATACACCGTGCTGTCAAGCCCGGTAACCTCGATGAAAACATCTTTTTTTCCTTCAGTGAGCCTGGTATGACTGCTATTAATGATAGGGGGGAAAGAGACAACCCCACCTGTTGCGTCCAGGATTATCGGATACCTGTCAAAACCCTCCAAAATGTGAGCAAACTTCACACCCTTAGGATGCCCACCTAGAATCTCCCTGATACTCATATCCCTGGTAGAGTCGAGGGGTGTGAAACGCAAATCCCCAGGGGCAGTGGTATAGTGGAAGGGAGGCTCCAGGACACCGAGGTCATGGATTCCAATGGACGCCTTCCTCCGGTTACGCCCCAGACCCCAGTGGAGGTCCTCCTGGAAATTCATTAACTCCTCAATCAACCTGGAAGTCAAATCCACACCCCTCACAACCGCACAACCAAGAGCAGGCCTAACCCCGGCAAGACCAGCATCCACCACAACAGAAACCCCAGACTCCCCAACCCGGTAGGCTTTCAAACCCATCTCAACCCCAAAAAAACCCCTCAAAGCCCTAGCAACACCCTCCACACTGTAAAGGTCAGGACGATTAGGGAAAAACTCCACATCCACATAATCCTCTTCAACCTTCTCAATCTCACAACCCAACATCGGAAGCCGCTCAAGAATCATACCCCTATCCACACCAGAAAGCTCCTCCAAATCATCATAATAAAGAGAAACAACCGGCATGAAACCCCCCTCAGGAGACAAAAGAATAAATAACTTTTGAAATTAAGGCAACATGGAAATCCCAGTTTTGGATATTTTTCCCCATCTCGGCTTTGCTCTATGTGAGGAAGAAGTACATTAACATTGCAAGCGAG
>CAZCCY010000027.1:0-10616 GCA_964497545.1 uncultured Methanosarcinales archaeon
GTAGCGCTGTATGAAAAAATTCAAAAAATGAATCCAGAGTATACAGTGGAGGTTGGGATATGGTTAAGCCCGATAAAAGATGATACGCCAAAACCTGAGCCTGGGAGCAGTGAGAAAGAATATAATGAGATGCTTGCTGCGAAGAGAAGGGCTTATGCTGAGAAAGAAAAGCCTGTTATAGATAGGCTCAAAAAAATGAATATAACCATAAGATACGCTTCCCAGTATGCTCCCTTGATCTATGCAGAGGTGCCTGTAAAATTAATGGCTGAGGTGGAGAATATATCTGATGTTGGGGGGATATATCTTGCAAGAGAGTTTCAACCGATGATGGACAAGGTAGCTCAGACTGTAAAAGTGCAGCCGGTGTGGAATGCAGGAATTACCGGAAGTGGAATTAAAGTGGCGGTGGTTGAACAAGGGCGTTATACTACCCAAAATCCCTACCTAGCAGTAGGGCCTTCCTACAATTCAAGCGGTGTAGTCAGTTCGCATGTCACTCAGGTAGCAGGAATAATTGCAAGCACTCATTCTACGTACAAAGGAATCTCATACGGAGTACCTGGATTATTGAGTGCAAATGCAGGAAGCTGGCAGGAAGCTGATATGATTGCAGCTTCAGAATGGGCAATTAACAATGGTGCAAATATATTGAGTAACAGCTGGGGAAACGATACCTATAGTGTCTTGAGTGGAATCGATAGATACTATGACCATGTTGTCTGGAACCATTGGAGAACAGTGACAGTGTCAGCTGGGAACAACGAAGCAGGTGAAAACTGGAGAGTTTTATCGCCAGGGTTAGGCTATAATGTCATCACGGTTGGAGGATTCGATGACAAGGATACCTCTACATGGTCAGATGACACTATGTGGGCGAACTCAGCTTTTGTGGATCCCATATCACAAAATGGCGACAGAGAAAAACCAGAAGTAGTGGCCGTAGCTACACATGGAAGCAGGACTATTACAAGTACATATATTGCCGATCCTTGGGTACACCCTGTAGTAGCGGCCGGAACTAGCTATGCAGCGCCTGCAGTTGCTGGAGAGGCGGCGCTGTTAATGCAGGCAAAAAGCTGGCTAACAAGTTGGCCAGAGACTGTGAAAGCTGTTATAATGGCGTCAGCAGACCATAACTTAGAGGGTAACAGCATGCTCAGTGAGTACGATGGTGCTGGTGGGATAGATATCTTAAAAGCATACGAAACTGCATATAATAATCGCATGTCTGGGGATGTTTTATATTCTAATGATTTCCCTAGAGATTATACTTTTAGTGCATCAGTAGGGCAAAAAGTTAGAGTAGCTGTAACCTGGGATTCTCATCCAGACAATAACCATCCTCCCTCCAGTGACCCCTTAGAGTCAGATATAGATTTATACATACTTGATCCCAATGGTCGCACTGTAGCTTTCTCAACCAGCTATGATAACAACTATGAGATAGTCGAATTTACAGCAGCAATGACGGGGACCTATACCGCAAGGGTCAGAGCATATCGGTTTGATGGGGCATATGAATACCTTGGGTTTGCGTACACATACGCATAACCCTCTATATTTTAAATTATATGAAAATTAAATTTTTATTCTTTTTGTTGCTTATTGTAATGGCAACATTCGCTGGATGTATAGAAAAAAAGCGTAGCATGACATTTGAAACATGGTCAAGGGGCTACTGGTCCAATATGTCGCATACGGAACTCTATTTTAGAGTGATTACCAATTATAGCGAGTGGAATGATTTCTTAGATGAGCAGGGTTATTTCGCTTGGCTTAATGAAGGGAAGCCTATGAGATTAGAAGGAACACTATTTCCTGGATTGAATGTAATGCCAAAAACAATAACATCTACTAATTTTAATGATTATTTTATTATAGCTGCAATGATGGGCCTGAGAGGACATGCGGAATCTGATGAAATTGAAATAACAAATATCAATAGAATAAATAACATGATAAATGTCACTGTTCATATGTACGAATACAGCTATGGAGCAGCGGTTATGAGTACACCCTACCACATTGTCATCGTCAAAAAAACACTGCCAGAGGAAAATTACACTTTTGTTTTCACAGATGAAACCAACGGCAAAGAACTTGGAAGAGTCAGAGCTCATATATCCTAAAGACAGTCTGCCTGTTACAAAGAGGGGTTGTCTGTGAAGGTGATACAAACAACAATGCAAGCACCTTTTTACAACCAGATAGCCCAGATGTCCGGCAACAGCTCTGATTTGCTGGAGCAGGATATAAATGTTGAATTCGCTCCCTGGAGAGGACGTCTCCACTTAGGTTTATGGCCAATATTTGCGATTTCCCTGCCTTTTAACCTGTTTTCCCCGGGCTAGAATGTAAAAACCCATCCAGAAAAAAATAAAATCGAAAAACTTAAGCAAAAACACGAAAAGCCAGATTAAACTGGTTCAGAACGCTCTGAATCTGAAACAGAAAACGTAGTAACATGTGGTTGAAATGAATCTAAACTTAAAAGCATTAATCATAGGGATTGGAATCATTCTGTCAATACTGATTAGTGGGTGTGTTGAAGAGCCACAGCAAAAACCTATCAATACTTCATCATCTACTCCTTTCTTTCCAGTACAAAACTATCCATCAGAGTTTAGCATGACTGCGTTATTAGAAGGTAAATTGGCATTAGAGGATGGCTGTCTTCGCGTGAGTGATCGGGGTTACGATAATTATTTACTTGTATGGCCTTATGGTTTTTCACTAAGCACTGAAGGTGGCGTGATTCAAATTATGGATGACACTGATCGGCCAATAGTGCGCGTGGGAGATGAACTCAAAGTTGGTGGTGGTGAAATTCCCGATGAACGTATCGCAAAATATTCTGCAGAGTTGCCGAGTGATCGTTGCCCAGGACCCTACTGGATTGTAGGAGAAGTGATAGCAAAACAATCGCGTAAAAAAGATAAGGAATTGGAGAATAATTCTAAAATTCCCAGTCAAAGTAAGGAAAATCTGTCTCGTATGGAACTTCAGGTAATTTCAACAAAGAAATTGATTAAAGCTCCATTCGGGGGGTTCAACACGAACTTTATCTATTTAGAACCTGGAGAGACGAAAGAAGTCTATTATACCTTTTACACAAGAAATGGAGGTCCTGGATGGATTAATTATAAAATTGATGATGTTCCAACTGGTCTGAATGTCACCATAGAACCTTCCAGATTTATGGCACAACCTCACAGAAATTATACGTCAAAAATTACATTAAACGCAAGCCCAGAAATGCCACATACTGGCCCCGGAGATGTGTATCAGGTGTATACGCTTTATCTGCAGGTAAATTTCGAAGGTGAAAATGAAACGATAGGCGATGACTGGTTAAGAGTTGTACCGTATCCTATACCAGGGGAATCATTGCTTTATCAGCCACACGGAGGTCTTAATACAGACTCTATAACATTAAAACCAGGAGAAACAAAAAATGTATACTACACCCTCCACACCGGAAGGGGAGGAATAGGCAAGGTCAATTATAGCGTCTACAGGATATCGGAGACCACTTACAGAGCCTATGTAAAACACAGTATGACGAACCTTACACCGGTATCAATGCCAGCTGGTCTGAATGTCACCATAGACCCCTCCAGATTTATAGCCCGCAGCTTTGAGAATTACACTTCAAAGATTACAGTAAAAACGACTCCAGAACTCCCCCCAGGTGAATACATACTTAACATAAAAGTATCCTATGGACGAACACCAAACAATTTTCTTACAGTCAAGGTGGTCTAGAAAAAAAAGGAGTTCACCTATAAATCAATGAGTTTTTTAGTGAAAAGCCAAGATTACAAGCCTGTTTTTACCTTGTTATGATACCCTCAGGGGCAAAAACTTCTTATATTGACCGGTCTTAAACCACTGTGTGAGGTGGAGTTCGTGGTAGAATTATATTTGATTATTGCTCTGATTGTGGTTGTCTTTATTGCCACCCAGTCGGTTAAGATTGTGAGGGAGTATGAGCGGGTTGTTATTTTCAGGATGGGCCGGCTTATTGGTGTTAAGGGTCCGGGTCTATTTCTGATCATCCCGATTATGGATCAGGTTGTCAAGATGGACCTGCGGGTTGTCACCATTGACGTTCCCAGGCAGACGATTATTACCAGGGACAATGTGAGTGTGGATGTGGATGCGGTGGTCTATTATCGGATTACCGACCCTGCGAGGGCTGTTACCAGGGTGGAGAACTATCGGGTTGCTACAAGCATGCTCTCCCAGACCACATTGCGGGACGTGCTGGGGGAGACCGAGCTTGACGATTTGCTGGCTAAGCGGGAGCATCTTAACAAACGGCTCCAGGAGATTCTTGACTCTGCTACCGACCCCTGGGGTATCAAGGTTACCGCGGTCACCCTGCGGGATGTGAACCTCCCTGAGACCATGATGAGGGCTATTGCCAAGCAGGCTGAGGCAGAGCGGGAGCGGCGTTCCAGGATTATACTGGCTGAGGGCGAATACCAGGCCTCCGAGAAGATGGTTGATGCAGCTAGACTCTATGAGGAGGCGCCGGTGGCGGTTAAGCTGCGGGAGCTTCAGACACTGGCTGAGATTGCCAGGGAGAAAAACCTCATAGTGGTCTCAACAAGCGAAATAGGCCACATTGCAGGTCTCACAAGGGCACTCACCAGAAAAGAAGAGAAATGAGAAGGCTCATCCTCCTTCTTCTTTCTCTCCTAATTTTATTTCTGGCAGTCCAGGTTGCAAGCGCAGGTAAAGTGCTGGTAATAGGGATGGAGAATACCATCACCCCTGCCAGTGACGACATCCTCGAGGGGGGCCTGGAGCTAGCTGAAAACGAGGGCTACCAGGCTGTTGTATTAACCCTGAACACCCCGGGGGGCGGGCTGGATGAAACCATCAGAATCATCGAAATCATGGGGAAAAGCCCTGTGCCTGTAATTGGTTTTGTCTATCCCCGGGGGGGTAAGGCCTGGTCTGCCGGCACCCTGATTCTCCTTTCCACAGATATTGCGGCCATGGCACCTGGGACCATCATCGGCTCAGCCCAGCCTGTAGAGATGGGTGCAGAGGGGATTAAACCCATCAACGAGTCCAAGATAATCAACGCTGTGGTCGCCAGAATCAAGGAGAGCGCCAGACTCCATAACCGGAACGTCACTGCCGCAGAGCTCTTTGTAACCCAGAACCTGAACCTCAACGCCCAGGAGGCAAAAGAGATGGGCGTAATCGAGTACACAGCAGAAGACATACCAGGTCTCCTGGCTGCCATAGATGGTGTGACTGTGAAAGGCAGGAAACTTGAGACCAGGAGGGCAGAGATTGTTGTCTTCACACCCCCTCTGGGTCTCAGATTGCTCGACCTCCTCTCCAACCCCATACTTGCCTCCCTCCTTCTCCTGGTGGGAATCTACGCCCTGGTGTTCGGGCTTACAAGCCCTGGTTTTGGAGCCGAGATTTTCGGTGTAATCGCCATCTCCCTAGGACTCATCGGGACAGGCTTCTCGGTTAATATCACAGCCCTCTTCCTCCTCCTACTGGGGGCTGTCCTGGTACTCGCAGAATTCTACACCCCTGGCTTCGGGGTCCTCGGACTCTCTGGCTTGGTCTGCCTGGTACTGGGCAGTCTCTTCCTCCTGCCCCTGGGCTATCCCAGGTGGTACCTGCCAGGCGAGTTCCAGCAGAGCCTCGCCATCACAATCATGACGCCCACCCTGATCCTGGGAATCCTCCTGGTCTTCGCCATATACAAGATGGCCCAGCTCCGCCACAAGAGGCCAGCCACCGGCGAAATCATAGGAGAAACAGCAGAAACCCTGGACACCCTCAAACCAGGGAGAACAGGCTACATCCGCTTTGAAGGGGAATACTGGCAGGCCAGCTCAGACACAGAAATACCAGCACACACAAAGGTGGAAATAACCGGCAAGGACGGGGCCATACTCAAGGTGAAAATAAAAGACTGAACTATAACTTTTTTATTTGTTTAAAACGTGAATCTAAAGTCATGGAACATATAAGTAAAAATATTGGCCATGTTAACATGGTAGTGGCTGGTTTCTAACTATCCAGGGGAAAACGGATTGAAGCTCTCAATAGTAATCCCTGCCCACAATGAGGAAGGAAACTTACATCCTCTTTTGCACAGACTAACCCCTGTCCTTGAATCGAGCTACCCGGACTACGAGATAATAATTGTGAATGACAACAGTACAGACAGCACTCCCAGGATAATAGAGAGTCTTGCCCGCAGGAACAGGAAAATCAGGCCGGTCCACCGGTATTCCCAGCCAGGCTTTGGAAACGCTGTCAAGGAGGGTTTTAAAAACGCAACCGGGGATGTGTTGATACCTTTGATGGCAGACCTCTCCGACGACCCTGAGGACATACCCAGGCTTGTCAGGAAAATAGAAGATGGTTTTGATGTTGTCTATGGCTCAAGGTTTATCAGGGGTGGTAAAACCGAGGGATACCCCAGGGCCAAGATGGTGGCAAACCGGGCCTTCAATAACCTGGTGAGGCTGCTTTTCGGGATAAAGCACAAGGATGTCACAAATGCGTTTAAAGCCTACCGCCGGGAGGTGTTGGAGGCCATTGGCATGGAAAACCTGGAGGCAGAGGGTTTTGATCTCACGGTGGAGGTGCCGTTGAAAGCCCATATACTGGGGTTCAAAAGTGTTGAGGTACCGGTCACCTGGCATGGGAGAGAGCGAGGAGAGGCTAAACTCAAACTTTCAGAGAACGGTTCAAAATATGGTAAAAGACTCCTCAAACTCTTCATTCTGGGAAACCTCCTGAGTCTCAAAGACCTTTTTGGCGCAGTTGCAAGAGGTTCTAAACTTCGACTTGCCATTGCGGTTGTCATCGGAATCCTGGTTCTGACAGGTCTGTTCTCGCTTTCAGGGACAACAGAGGTTTTCAAGATACTTCAACAGACCTCGGCCAGCTACCTAGCCCTGGGATTCCTTGGTGTCACCCTGGCTTTTATCATGCGCACCTGGAGATGGAGTGTGTTGCTGCGAACCGCGGGACACACCCTGCCCAGAGACATGATCTTCAAAAGCATAATGTTCGGATTCCTCCTCAACTACCTTCTACCGGCCCGGATAGGAGACCTGGCACGGGGCCTAGCTCTCAAAACAACCCTGAAACTACCCCTGGGTATAAGCCTGTCCACCATTGTGCTGGAGCGGGTAGTAGACCTGATAACCATCACCCTCTTGCTTGGGGTCTCCATGGTTTTCCTGAAAACAGCGAAAACAGCTACACTGGCCTACACCGCCCTTGCCATTGCATTGATTTTAATGCTCGCCATCATTGCTGCCTACAGATTTGACAGTTTTATTGTCCGGAAACTTGGAAAGCCCTTTATTGTGGAGTTCATATCTTCCATGAAACAGGGACTGGTGAAAATATATGAGAACCCAATGGCTCTAATCCTGGTGTTCCTCCTCTCCCTGCCGGTCTGGATATTTGAGATAAGCGGAGTCTATTTTGCAGCAAAAGCGGTAGGACATGCTATCTCCCCCCAGCTGGCTGTGGCAGGTGGGATCACAGCTTTTCTCGCCCAGACCATACCCACCACACCAGCAGGTCTGGGGGTACACGAAGCCTCCATGACATGGATACTCCTAATGTTCAACATCCCAAAAGAGGTAGGACTCTCAATAGCACTGGTAGACCACTTCATCAGAGCAGCAGTAACCATAATCTGGGGGACCATCTCCACCATCCACATTGGATTCGCATCAAGAGAATATTTCATGAGCAAATAATAATAGGGGTATCCAGCCTCCTCTCTTTCGGTTTACCAGGAACTAGAGATGTTTTTCAGGCTCAGATGGTAGCGGTGGTCTGTCTAATCTTCTTTATTTTTCTTCCCCGGAAATTCACGCCTCCCACAAGCTCCAGGCATCTGTGCTTTCGTAGCAGGTCCTGGTGGGTGCTGTCTATTTCTATGATGAGGGTTCTGCCAGCCACGATTTTCACTTCGCCTCCCAGCCGTTGTATTTCTCTCAGCACGCCTTCAGCCTCCCGGGGTGTGATGGCCGGGGCGAATTTCAGGAGTGTCAGTTCTCTTGGCATTATTTTCTTCTGGCGATTTCAATCCACCCCTCAACTTCCCCGGGTGTCAGGTGGGGGTCGTGTCGTTTGAGGGTGTGGTAGAGGCTCCGGGGGTCCTGGGCTGCCAGTTTCTTGCGGCTGGTTATTCCGGCTTTGCCGAGGAGCTCTGCGGTGTTTTCGTCGAGTTCCGGGACCTCTGTCTGGAGTTTAACAGCTCTGGCTTTTATTATCAGCTCGTATGCCCTCTTTCTGCCCACCGACTCCGCAATTTTCTCGCTGGACGCCCTGGCAAGGTCTGAGATGTCTCTCACACCCCGCATCCTGAGCCTCCTCCCATCCAGGGTGCCACTGACAGTTTCAAGCCGGTTGTCTGAGACTACCAGGTCTACCTGGCCTCCAACTTCGATCTGGCTGCCCGGCTCTGGGGTCTGCTGGAGGACGGTGCCTGTGGGCTGGGTGCTGGCCATGGACGTGATTTTACCTGGTTTTAGTCTTGCCCGGAGGAGCCGGTTAACAGCACTCTCCCTTTTCAGGCCTCTCAGGTCTGGCACCACTGTCCTTGCAGGTGCAGTGACCGTTGCCTCAGCCAGAGTGGGGGTGTATTTTGAAACCACAAGGCTGACCCTGCCTCCTTTCCTGACCTGGCTTGTGGCAGGGGGGTCCTGGCCGATAACAATTCCGGTGGGGCTTGTGCTTTCCTGCTCTGTCACGCTCTCTATTGTCAGGCCGAGGGCTTCCAGGGCTTCTCTGGCACTTTCCAGTGTCACGCCGAGGAGGTCTGGGACCTCCACTTTTTCTGGCTGGGAGACCGTAAGGTCAACAGGGCTTCCTTCCTCGGCCAGGGACCCGGGCGAAGGTAATTGTGACAGTACGGTTTCAGGGGGGCTTTCGCTCTCCTGGTATTCCAGCTCTCCAAGCTTGAAGCCGGCAGCTTTCAGAGTTTCCACTGCCTGTTCCCTCGGCTGTCCGAGGAGGCTTGGTACTTCTTTCAAAACAGGAGGTGGTCTTGGAGCGGCCTGGAATGTGAACTCAACAGTGCTCAAGGTCTCGCCAGAGAGGATGTCCTCCACCCTGGGAAGCTGGAAGTGGATTTCATCGTTTTCCACTGTCACCGCTGTTTTGAGGTCGACTTTCAGGGTGGTGATGCGGTATCCGGTTTCTTCCAGTTTTTCTTCCATGGAGGCAAGAGACCTCTGGAAAGAGGTGGCCAGGGCAGGTGGGGAGAGTCTGGGCCGCTCCCGCTGCAGTGTCTCAATCTGCCTTTTCAGCTTCTGGTTTTCCGAGAGTATGTTCTGGATGCGGTCTGTCAGGAGTCTTTTCTCGTGTAGGAGGGCTGTTTTCTCCAGCTCGATGTTAACTTTTTCCTGCTGGATCCGCTCCAGGGCAGCTTCTTTGGCTGCGAAATCTGCCTTCAGGCTTGTTAGTTCACGGTCAATCTGGTAGAGCCTCGTATCTCCCTTGAGAATACTTTTAATCTTATTTCGCACCTGGTCAATCCCGGCTCCTGAGACACCTGCACTGTAAGCCACCAGAGCACACACCCCAAAATAGTATATATTTTATTCTCTTTTTATTTCCCCTGGAGGGGGTAGAGACACTATCCTCGCCCGAATCTTGCTCGTACCTCTGACATCATAGTTATAGGTGTTGGCATAGGTTGCATTGAGAGGTGCTCCATGTAAGACCGGGCGGTAACCCCGGATTCTCCCTTTCCTGTCCTTCTCAGCCTCCAGATGCATGGTAAGAGCCATTTTCATCTCCACCTCCACCTCTGGGAGATGGTACCAGGCTGCCTGGAGGTCATAGCCGCCAAGGGCTTCCCGGTTCTCTTCCAGTTCAAGCTGAGTCCTAATAGAGTTCTCGTCCAGAGACCGCTGGGCCTGGGCAACAGCCTCCCCCACCCTGGAAATAATCCTGCTGAGCGGGTTTATCAGAACCTCAGTGGTAACCTGCAACCCCTATCACAACCCAAGGAGGACAGACCCCTCTCCCTATCCACCACCGCTGCTCGGCTCCTTCACCTTTATCACCGGCACACTCCTGGCAGGCGGGGGCACAGGCTTCAGGGTTGTCCGCAGCAGGCTTGTCCCCTCCTCCTTGAAGGAGTACTTGGAAGAATACCTTGCATTGTAGGTTGAAGAATACGCTACCGTGGTGGTATTGCTGAACTTGGCAGAAGCCTTGCCAAAAAGCCAGCTTGCAAGGCCACTTGTCTTGTAACTCCCCTCAAACTTGGAGGTACTTGTGAAATCCCACTTCCTCCCAAGTTTAGTTTCAGTCTCACGCTCCACCCGCATGGAAATTGTCATCCTGACCTCGATGATGGACTCGGTGAACTCGTAGAACCTCGGCTCCAACCCGTAGGTCAGAAGACTCATGGGCTGGTCATTCTTAACAATGGTAGGACTACCAGTGACATTACCCTCCTCATCCACAGTCTCCTCAATGGCCAGAATCACACTCCCGGCAGGAAGCTCGGTCTCGGCAAGCGTCTGGGCAACCTTAACCGAATTCATATCCAGAGCCATCTGACCCTCAGCAATGGCAAGAGCCATCTCCCG
>CAZCCY010000027.1:10716-17657 GCA_964497545.1 uncultured Methanosarcinales archaeon
CTCTCCAGGCTGAGAGAGCAGGGGTGGGTGTGCATGTAGCTTGCTGTCACCCTGTATTCCATTAGACCGTCCCTCCCGTCTATCCCCCTGCCCCGCAGGAGCCGGAAGGCGAACCTGGCATCCCGATGGCACTCAACGGTGGAATAGTGGAACTCGTGGCCCCTGGTCTCGGTGCCTGGCAGGGTGAGGGTGTTTGCTCTCATAGTCTCTGCCAGGGTGTACCCCAGCCCCTGGATTTTGGGGGTCATTCTGGCTTCTGCTGGCAGTACTCCCACCATCCGATGAACACCATCTCTGGTTTCCAGGGTGTCTGTCAGGTAGAGCATGCCTCCACACTCGGCATACACGGGCATACCATCCTCCACTGCCTTTTTAATGTGTTTTCTTGTGTTTGAAGCTTCAAGCCGGGCAGCGAAAAGCTCAGGATAACCGCCTCCCAGGTAGAGGCCATCCACCCTGGGCATCTCCCCGGCAAGGGGGCTGAAAAACACAGGCTCACAGCCCAGCCGTCTGAGATGGTCAAAGACATCCTGGTAATAGAAGCAGAAGGCACTGTCCAAGGCGACTCCGATTCTAACCAGGCCCCCCTCTTTCCTGTCTGCGTTGTCTGAGCCTGGGACCCCAGGGACGAGCTCAGGTGTAAGACGTGTGAAAACCTCGAGGTCAAGGTGTTCTTCCATAAAATCGGCGAGCCTCTCTGGGTCCAAGTCTCCCTCCATTTCCAGTCCCAGGTGGCGGGAGGGTATGCTCACATCCATGTTAGGCGGAAGAACGCCCAGCAGCGGGATTCCCACCTCCCCGAGAGCCTGGGAGAGAAGCTCCCGGTGTCGCTGGCTCTTCACCCGGTTAACAATGACACCTGCAAAATCAAGACCCCGCTCAAAGTCCCGATAGCCCAGGGCAAGTGCAGCTATACTCCTTGAGATGCCACGGCCATCCACCACCAGCACCACCGGCAGACCCAGAATCCGACCAACTTCAGCAGAACTCCCCTTTGTCTCACTCCCCAGGCCATCGTAGAGGCCCATCACACCCTCCACCACAGCCACATCTGCACCCTGGCAGGCTCGCAGGAAAGTCTCCCTCACACCCCCTCTCCCCATGAGATATGTGTCCAGATTGCGGGAGGGCCGTCCACAGACCCGGCTGTGAAGGCTGGGGTCAATGAAATCCGGGCCAACCTTGAACGGCTGAACCCGATACCTCCGGCTTAAAGCAGCCATTAAACCCAACGCCACCGTGGTCTTACCCACACCACTATGAGTACCTGCAACCAGAAAACCAGAGGTCATCAGCCAGGTAAACTATCTCAACTTCTTTTTCTGGCCCAGGGATTGTTTTATTTCATGTAACGGATGTAGCGAGAACGGATGATGTGCACAGATTCGACCCGGCTCTCCTTCCACCAGCGGCCATCAGTAAAATGGTCGCAGTAGATGTACTGGTCAAGACTCTCACACTTGGGACATCCCTCTCTCACATCACACCCGTAAACAATCCTTGGACACTTCTGAGGCAACAACAAAGACATCATCCTCACAATTAGTAATATAAAACAACCCTAAAAGTTAAATAGATAACGCCCCCAGCCCAACAAAAAATAGATTCAAAATGCAGAAAATATCGGTCTATGTTCATGCCAGTGGCACTAAAATCCGGCTTTTACCTGCCAGAGGTGGGGTTGTCCTTTTTGTGGGTGAGGCCATCCTCCAGGATTCGCCTCAGGGCCCCAGGTTCAGCCGTTTTCTTATCCGTCAGAATAAAAAGGTGGAAGTGCGGCCTCCCAGGGATGCTCTGAAACTCTTGCGGCTTGCCTCTGATATCAGGATTACCGCAAGTTCCCCGGATGCAGGCGCTTTCAAGAGTATGCTCAGGGCATACCAGTTAAAAGCCGGGGAAGTAGAGGTGTGTCCTTTCTGCCTCCTGGAGGGTCGGGTTAAACTGGAGCGCAGTGTAAAGCTGGGGGGGCAGCTTGTCTGTCTGGACTGTGCCATGCGGGAGCTTGACCGGGAGATCACCGTACGGCGGCTTGGCAGCATAAGCCGTGTGCGGCTTGGAAAGCTCCTGCGACGTTTCCGGGACTTTGACAGGCTGGTTGGGATGCTTGACCTGGAAAACCTGGACCGGGAGCTCACACGGTACGATATTGTGAGACCAAACAGGGTGGAGGTAGAAATGGAGGTTGAAAGCCTCCCCCTCCCCCCTGTTTTCAAGGAGAAGCTTCGGGGCATGAAACTTCTGCCGGTACAGATGCTGGCTGTGAAAGCCGGCCTCCTGGAGGGAGAAAGTCTCCTTGTCATCTCTGAGACTGCTACCGGTAAGACGCTGATTGGCGAGCTTGCAGGCATAACCCGCATCCTCCAGGGAGAAGGTAAAATGCTCTTCCTTGTGCCACTGGTGGCACTGGCAAACCAGAAATACCGCCAGTTCACAAGGCGCTACACCAGCCTTGGAATCACAACCTCGCTGCGGATAGGTGTGTCCAGAATCAACCCCACCCGGGCTGGTTACAGGACAACCCTGGAGAGCGACATCATCGTGGGCACCTATGAGGGGATAGACTATCTAATCCGGACCGGCACAGGGCTTGGCAGGGTTGCCACCGTGGTGATCGACGAGGTCCACATGCTGGAAGAGCGGGAGCGGGGTGCCAGGCTGGACGGGCTTATCGCCAGGCTCAAACACACACATCCCAGGGCACAGTTCCTCTACCTCTCAGCCACCGTAGGAAACCCAAGGTGGCTGGCAGACCGGCTGGAAGCAAAACTTGTGGAATACATAGAACGGCCAGTCCCCATCGAGAGACACCTGATCTTCACACCCACCCCGCGGAAGACACGGGTAATCAACAGGCTTGCCAGGGACGCCTGGAACAGGACCTCGACCAAGGGCTACCGGGGCCAGACCATAGTCTTCACAAGCTCCCGTCGTAACTGCCACAAAATAGCCGAGTCCCTGACACTAAAGGCAGCCCCATACCATGCAGGTCTCAGCCAGGCTGAAAAACAGCGGGTTGAAAAGGCGTTTGCCAGGGGGGAGCTACCAGTGGTGGTGACCACAGCAGCCCTCGGGGCAGGAGTGGACTTCCCCGCCTCCCAGGTGATCTTCGAGTCCCTCCTCATGGGAGTAGAATGGCTCAGAGCCGGGGAATTCCGCCAGATGCTTGGCAGGGCAGGAAGACCCGACTACCACGACCTCGGTCTTGTCTACCTCCTTGTGGACCCCGAGGCCACCCGGAACAACGAGCACGAAGACGACGTAGCCTTCCGACTCCTGGAAGAGAGGGCAGAAGAAGTCGAAGCACTCTACACCGAAGAAGAACAAACAGAACAGGTACTGGCAAACCTCACCCTGACAAACAACCCCAAGGAGCTAGAACAGCTCCACAGGAAACTGATAGGCGGGGGAGACCTCAGATACCTCCTGGAAAAAATCGAGAAACAAAAGCTCATAAACAGAAAACTTGAACTAACACCCCTTGGCCGGACAACCGCAGTCCACTTCCTCACACCCCAGAAAACCTTCCAGATACAAGACCTCATACTCCAGGGAAAAGAAACCACAGAAATCCTGACAGAACTCGAAATCCTGGAATCCATACACCTCTCAACCAGTTTTAACGCCAACCTGCCAACCCGCATCTTCCAGGGGATAGACCTCCTGTTCTCCTCCTTCAAACGCCTGGACCAAAAAATGCAGGAAAAGCTCACAAGATTCGCCCGTGACTTCCTCACCTGCAAATGCAAGGAAAACCCCTACTGCGGCTGTCCTGAGAAACTCTTCTCCCAGCACCTAATAGAACTCCGCGCCCAGGGCCTGGGCCTGGAACAGATAAACCAGGAGATCAACAGAGACTATGGGGTCTATGCCTACCCCTCAGACCTCCTCAGCTACCTGGAACAAACCGCAAGAAACCTTGAAGCTGTCGAGGAAATAGCAGCCATACTCAAAAAACAAGAAACAGCAGAAGCAGCAAAAAGCCTCCGGGAAAAAATCGAAGGCTAGCTTTTCACCCCTCCTATCACGGCCAGGGTCATGCCTTCCCTGAGGATTGTGGAGGGCGTGATATCTGTTGTGACTCTACCGTTTTCTTCTATCCCTATCACGGTGCACTGTTTTTTCAGTTCGGCCAGTGTCTTGCCTGCCAGCTTGGAGCCGGGTTTTATGTGGTATTTTTTGATTTCTATCCCATGGTAGAGGGTGACAGTGGTGTCGTCTTTGTGTTCTGGTGTGATGGCTATTTTTGCCAGTATCTGGCCAGCAATGATGGGCAGGGCTGCCACATAGTCGGCTCCAGCCTTGTATATCTTGGAGATGGAGTCCACATTGTTGGCCCTGGCAAGTATCACGGATTTTGGGTTCAGGTGTCTTGTCACCATGGTTGCGAAGATTATATCTGTGTCCCGGTTGAGGGCTATTACAATGGTGGATGCAGTTTCAACGCCAGCCTTTTTCAGCACGCTTTCTTTTGTGGCGTCTCCTGCCACGTATTTGAAGCCCCCTTCCTTCAGGTCTTCCAGGTTAAGGCCTACTACTGTGAACTCCACTCCTGCATTTTCCAGTGTACTGACGATGCGTTTGCCCACGTCTCCATATCCCAGGACCAAGATTTTTCTTTTAACCGGTGTTTTCGCCATTTCACCTCTCCTCTGTTTTTAGCCCTGTGCCAGTTTTTTTAATCGTTTTAGTTGTTCGCTGCTGCCCACGGCCAGCAGCACCGAGCTCTCTTTAATAACCTCGTCTGCCCCTGGGTTGAGGTGGAGGCTGCCACCAATCCAGATGCCCACAATGTTGGCGCCGGTGAGCCTGCGTATGTTAGCTTCCCGGAGGCTGAGGCCAATAAGGGGGCTTGAAGGATACACTGGCAACTCCAGGATGCTCAGCCCTTCAAAGAAATGTGTCTCTCCAGCCAGGTGGTCGGTGAGGGGTGCAGCCGCCTTCCGCCCCATGAAATTCCCAAGCAGCGTCTTGGGAGAGATGACCCGGTCGGCACCTGCAATTTTAAGATAGCCTGCTTTACCTATATCCTCTACTATGGCTATGATTTCAATGTCCCTCATCCCCCTGGCTGTGAGGATGATATCAGCGTTCTCCTCGTCAGACCTGTTCACAATAAGAAGTCTTGCCTGGTCAATGTTAGCGTTTCTAAGAGCCTCCTCACTGCTAGGACCGGGGCAGGCACAGATTATCTCCCGGCTCATTAGCTCCTGGATGGTGGTCTCGTTTTCATCCACCACGATGAAAGGTATATTTTTCTCCTTCAACTCTCCAATAAGGGTGGCCATGAGGGGGGAGTAACCATAGATTATAATGTGACCGGCAAGCTCAGGGGGGGCCCTGCGGGGCAGACGGGCATGGATTTTACGCTCCAGCCAGGGTGTGATAATGAGAGGGAAAACCATGGCATAGAGCATTATCACCCCAGAGATAACCACAGCACTGGAGAAGAGCCTGCCAGCATCACCTTTAAAGGTGAAATCTCCATAGCCCAGGGTGGTCATGGTCTCCACCACCCAGTAGAAGGCACCGATTATGTTGAAGTTCTTTCCCTCCCTGGCTGCCAGGTGGAGAAAAACTACAATGTAGAGGCTTACAAGAGTTGTCAGGATTATAAAGTAAATCAGGATGTTCCGGGTCTGCCCCTCCATCCCGGTAATTTTTTCAGCTATTATTTTTTTCTTTTGAAGAAAAGCCACCCCTCCTTTCCACGGAATCTACTTTTAATGAGAGCATATCTACCCTTAAGCCTGTCCCCTCTGAGTTCAAAGAGGATTTTGCCCTCTTCAAGCTCCTCGATTTTCAGGGCTCCCCGGTCCCAGATTTTCACAGTTCCAGCCCCATAGTGTCCCTCAGGTATCTCCCCCTCGAAATCCACATATTCCAGGGGGTGGTCCTCGGTAGGCACCGCAAGCCGTTTCACACCAGCCTCCACCGGCGGCTCTTTAGGCACAGCCCAACTCCGAAGCACACCCCCAATCTCAAGCCTGAGGTCATAATGGAGCCGGGTTGCATGATGCTCCTGCACCACAAAAACCCCCTCACCCTCAATTTCAACATCCTCCCCTCCAGCCGGCTCCGGGCTGCCGTTGAAATCTCTCTTTTCCCGATATCCTCTAAGTTTCAAATTTTCTTTCAAATTTTCAGCATCCCCCCACTAGAACTTGAAGGCTGAAGGACAGAGTTTATTCAAGAGACACCCATCGCATTTCGGTTTTCTCGCTGTGCAGGTCTCCCTCCCATGCCGGATAACCAGCAGGGAGTAATCCCCCCAGTCCTCCCTGGGAAGAAGCTCCATGAGGTCCCGCTCAATCCGATCAGGGCTTGTGTTCCCGGTGAACCCTAGCCTCTGGCTCACCCGCCTGACATGAGTGTCCACCGCGATACCCTCACTGATGCCAAAGGCACCATAGAGCACAACATTAGCAGTCTTCCTGGCCACACCTGGAAGCCGGGTAAGCTCAGCCAGACTCCGGGGCACCTCCCCCCCGAAATCTCGAAGGAGCATGGCACAACACCCCTGAATACTCCTAGCCTTGTTCCGATAGAAACCCGTAGGCCTGATATCCTCCTCCAACTCCTCCCTGGCCACCGAGACATAATCCCCTGGAGCCCGGTACTTCCTGAAAAGCTCCCTGGTAACCCGGTTAACCTGGACATCCGTGCACTGGGCAGACAAAATTGTTGCAATAAGAAGTTCCAGGGGATTAGAGAACTCCAACGCAACCTTGACCCCAGGATATTTCCCTCTTAAAAGTGCCAGAACCGCCCGCGCCCTCTCCTTGGCACCACCAGCAGCCATCAAAACGGTAAACACACCCACCAAGATATAAATTTATCCTACTGTGCTGGAAAGGTATCCGGTGCTTACCAAAGCCCCCTTAAAACCGTTGGTAACTTTTTTCGCTTGCCTCCTTTTATGTTAGGTAGGTAACTGAAGAGAG
>CAZCCY010000028.1:0-16895 GCA_964497545.1 uncultured Methanosarcinales archaeon
TATTCTTTTTGTATTTCTTTCAGTATTTTTGTTATGGTGTGGAGTATTATTCCGGAGAATACGGAGAGGCTTCCGAGTGTCAGCAGGAGGAGTACTGCTATGGTTGGTCCGAAGGGTAGGCTGCCTGTGTCCAGGTAGTTGTGGAGGGTGTAGAGTCCGGTTCCGCTTCCGGCTGCCAAAAGCATGGTTCCGGCGGAGAGGAAGTATAGCAGTGGTCTTTTGTAGATTAGTTTTCCGAGGATGGCAGTCAGGACGCTTAGTCCATGGGTTAGGGGGTGGAGGGTGGAGCCGTTGACATCGTATCTGCAGGTGATAGGATGTTCCACTATCTTCAGGTTTTTCTCCCTGGCACTCTGGAGCATCTCGGATTCCACTGCCATCCCGTCCTCCCGGATCTCCAGGCTCTGGATGGCTCTCCGGCTGAGCACCCTGAAACCACTCTGAGAGTCAGTAACACTTGTACCATTAAAATTGGTCACAAGGGTTAAAACAGCCTGACCAAACCTCCGATAGAGAGGTATACTGCTGTTTCCCCCATTTTTGAGGAACCTTGAGCCGTTAACAATATCAGCACCATCCCGCCATGCCCGCTCAACCAGACCCGGAATCTCGTCAGGATTATGCTGACAATCCCCATCCAAAAGCACAAGAAAACTCACATCCCCCCGCCCTCTTACATACTCCAAGAGGGTCTGGATCGCCCTACCCTTACCAAGATTCACACCATGCCGAATCACACGCGCACCAGCCAACTCCGCAACCTCACCCGTACAATCACAACTACCATCATCAACCACCACAACCTCATCCACATACCGCCCCACCCTCAAAACCACACTACCAATATACACCTCCTCATTAAAAGCAGCAATACCAGCAACCACCACACCCCGAGACAAAACCAACCCCTCCCCCACATCCACATTTCCCACAAACCCATCTCTAACATCCATCATCCAATAACACCCATATTTCCATCCCAGAGACAGGACACCCCCCCAAACCCAGGGGGTCTCCACATCCCAGATCCCTGACCACAAAACCAGAAAACCACAATAAAAACAATAACTAATAAAACTTTCCCAACCAATATATAATAATCATAATCGTACCATAATGCAAGACCCCCCCATGGCAGGCAAACCTTTAAAGGGGCTGTTAAACCTATTGTTGGAATGTAAACGTGTTTTAAGTATAGAACGGGGTCTGGATAACAGGTGGTCTTGGTCAGGTGGGAAGCAGTCTTGCAGAGCACCTCTCCAGAGGAGAGTAAGACTGTAAAGTATCTATTGCACCTGTGATGCAAACACGGCCGTGCGGCCAACCAGCTCAGGAACCTGTGCACAGGCCCGGAGCAAGGGGTACGCAGGAGGAGGGCCACCCGTCCCTGAGGAGGGACGGCGCCTTCGCCGGGTCTGGGCGAAGCCTGATGCATCTAAAAGAAGCTGATATGGCCACAGCCTTTCTCACCGCGTTTCAACTTGGGTTATAGCCGAAAAATTATGCTGGGCAAATCGGTGATAATAATGCTGGATTTCACACTCTCTGGTAACCAGGCTTATACCACAGGGCGGGTGCCCAGGATTTATTGCAATCGTTTGTTTTTTATAAGTTCAAATCATATAGATCTAGGTTCCTGAAAAGTTTCACTTTGAATTGATATTCGTCAGAAAAAGGAACTAATTTATCATAAAGTGGCTTATCATTGGTGATCAAAGTCGTTCCATAGAGGATGGAGGCTATCGCGATGATGTTATCAAAACCACCAGCCTTAATTTTTACTGCATAGTCAAGAGCTCTTTCCTTAAAATCTGAATCGAATAGAACCAATTCGGCAGAATCCTCAATTTCTATGGCAGCGTCTTTTCCAAACTCCGCTTTACCTGTCAGCATCGAAACCGCCGAGGCGACTTCCACTATGACAGCAAAAGGAAGAATTAGTCTATGCTTTCCCTCTATTATGCTCTCGTAGATTTTCTTAGCTTTGATGTGCAGGTTATTCCATTCTTCTCGCTTCTCTTTGTTTTTGTGAATGGGCGGAACAAAAGCATACACCAGTACAATTGCTGTCCAGAGTTATGTTCATTCAGTATTCCTTCCGCCGAAGTGAAGAAATAAGCTCATCAGGTGTAATATCCACCTCAGCACATTTTGAGATTCTGTTTAACAATGCATGGTATCTCTTGAGCTTTGCTTCAGGGGATACTTTTTTCAATCCAGAGTACGAGGATTTCTTTAGCTCATTAAGTTCCAAGGATAATCTCTCAAGTTCCCTTCTAATCTCTGCTGACATTTAAATCAGTATTCTCTCGTTTACCATTATATATTGTTATTCATACTGCTGCCCAGGTGAGTGTCAGGTTCTTCCCGGGTTAATCGGGGAAAGTGATATTGGGCTGGTCATTTTAAGTATAAATTTAGGTGATTAAAATGACAAGCCCAAATAATAATAGTAGTGCTCAGGACAAAAGCTTTTGCTTTTGTCTTTATATAGACTGGAGACGGTTTCGTGGAAAGAGTTTCAAGTTTCTGTACAACCTGATGAGGGAGTTAACAAGGCAGCTAAGAGAAGATGGTTCTCATGGAATCAGTCGGGGATAGATAGTGTCCCAGGTTCATCAATTTTCTTCCATGCTGGCTCTACTTCCAATTTAGAAGGATATAATGCCATGGTAGATGTGGATATTGCCTGTAATTGGAGTGTTCGTATGGTGTTCTTTTGTAGCCTCTTGCTTTTTGTTCTGATGAGGCATCCTTCGGCTGATTTCCATTCTCTGGAATGATATGTAATATTTCATGCTCTATTCCGAACTTCTCAAGTGATGGAAAGAACTACCTTGAACAAACCAGCGGCTGTGATTTTCCTTGGTCGGTGGAGAATTTTTTCTATAATGAATCTAAGAACATAGACCCATGTTACTTTCCTCGATTAATTCGGGGAGAACCGGTTGGTGTAGAGAATGGATGTAGCTGAAATTGATCCGGAAGCGGTTCTCAGGCTTGCAGAGCGGCTGGGAGCAGAGGAGGCAGAGGTGTTTTACGCCGAGAGCAGGTCTCTGGAGATTGAGAGTAAAAAAGAAGAGATAAGCCTGGCACGGGAGAGCCGTGGTGGGGGTGTGGGTGTTAGAGTGGTTCTTGGGGGGGCTGTTGGTTTTGCGGCTACTAACAATCCGTTTAAGGTTAGGGAGGCTGTGGAGACGGCTCTTGCCTCGGCTAGGGTAAGACCACAGGACGCCAGGTGGAAGAGTCTTCCTCTGCCCCGGAAGACCCCGGGGGTGAGGGGGGTTTTTGACCGGGAGACGGTCGAGGTGCCGGTGGAAAGAATGGTTGAGTTTGTCCTGGAACTCCTGGGGGGTGTGACCGAGGCTGGCGCCTCGCCCTCCCAGGCGAGTATCTCCTCAGGTTGTTATCGCACCGTTATTCTTAACAGTCATGGGCTGGATGTGTCCTGGGAGGAGTCCCTCTTCAAGGTGTATGTTGAGGCTCTGGCAGAGAGGGGTGGTGAAACCTCCACAGCCTATGATTTTGAGGTGAGCCGGAATCTCAAAGTTGACCTCAGTGGTGTTGGGAGTCGTGCGGGAAGTCTTGCTAGAGACTCTCTCGGTGGGGGGAGGATTGAAAGTCAGGAGACCTCTGTCCTTCTCTCACCCCTGGCGGTGGCGGATCTCCTGGAAAATGCTTTTCTTCCAGGTATCAATGCGGAGAATGTCCAGAAAAACCGCTCTCCTCTCAAGCTTGGAGTGCAGCTTGCAGGAGAGGATCTAACCATCCGGGACAACGGCCTGCTGGAGGGTGGAATCGGGACAGCCCCTGCAGACGATGAGGGCACACCTTCCAGGTGTACCACTATTCTTGAGAGGGGCACTCTGAAAAGCTTCCTCCATGACAGCTACACTGCAGGCCAGGAGAACCTGGAGAGCACAGGGAACGCCCTCAGGTCTTCCTATTCCCAGCTCCCCTCCATCAGCCCCCACAACCTGGAGATACTGTCTCCCACATGCGATGTCCTGGAGGAGACCGAGAGAGGGGTTATGGTTCACACCCTCATCGGAGCTCACACAGCAAACCCGGTATCCGGTGAATTCTCGGTAGAAGCCAGGAATTGTTTCCAAATCGAAAAAGGAGAACCAGTAAAGCCCATCCGCTCCGTGATGCTCACCGGGAACATCTATGAAATGTTAGGAAAAATAAAAGCAGGTGGGAGGGACACAAGGAAAATAGGTGGCATCGTGACCCCAACACTCCTGGTAGGGGAAATGAAAGTACTCGGGACCTAACCTTTTCGTAGCAGGAGGTAGAATAGAGTTATTATGGCTGCTACTGCGAATCCTGCCAGAAAGCCTGAGAGGGTTTGTGTTTCCAGGAGTTCTCCTATTTCTGGTGGGAGGGTGTTTTTTATTTTTTCCATCTGCCGGTTCCAGGCTAGTTTGAGAGCATAGCCTACCGTGATTTCTGGTGTGGGTGTGGGCCGGAGGGTTGGAGTAGGGGTTGGACTTGGGGTTGGAGATGGTGTGGGGGTGGGTGTGGGGGTCGGTGCTGGTGTTTCCAGGGGGGGTTCCTCGGTTGGCGGGGGTGTTTCCAGGGGCTCTTCGGTGGGCATTTCTTCGGTGGGTATTGTTTCCTGGGTTCCCGTTTCTCCTCTGACGGTCCGGGGCACGTAGGGGTAAAAGCGGAGGACGCTTGTGTTGTCGGCTATTTTGAAGTAGATGTCTCCTGCGACTTCTTGTTCCGAGTCTGGGGTGAGCTCTAGGGATGCCTGGTTGCTCAGGTTGATCCCGGTATTGGATGCTGTGTCTACCTTGAAGATTCCGAAGGTGTCGCCGGTTTCCACCTCTGTCACGTCCAGGGATATGGCCCAGGTGTATCTGAACTGGGCTATCTCGGTCTCTATGCCTCCGAAGACCCGCTCAAGGAAGGTTGCGAATACCGGGACATCGCTTTCTCCAGCGATGCTGTCTGCCACATAGGTGTAGACTTCCCCCTCCTGGATTATGGAGCTGTCAACTGCTCTGCCCTTGTAAGCCAGGATAATCCAGGCCTGTCTGGGCTGGGAGTTTGTGTCCAGGGATTTGACGCCGAGGGTCCAGCCTCCACCGATATCCCATACCTGGCCGAGGGCTATGGTCTTTTTTTCAGCGCTTGTTTCTTCCATCTCGATTATCAGTTTTGAGAGTTTGCGTGCGTCCCCCCCGAGGGCCACGTAGGGCTGTCCCAGCCAGCCTATTTTGGCATAGCAGTCCCCTTCATCCACCTTGTTCCCGGTGGCACAATCAAGGGCGTCCTCGACTGTGGCCGAAATCAGGGTGCCATTGGCGGATTTAACCAGTGCGTTCTCGTTTATCTCAAAGCGTACAAGCTGTCTTGTGGTGTTGTAGGTGAGTTCTCCCTCCCGGATGGTGCGCCTGGAAGAGGTGAGGCTTCCACCCTTGAAGGTGAGGTTCTCGCCTGTCAGTGCGTCATCCAGGTCGTACCAGAACCCGGGGAAGTTGAAGGCGTCCCAGCTGAAAGAGGAGTTTGAGCCGCTTTTGGGGAAATTGGGCTTTTTCTCGTCAAAAGGCTCACCCCTGACCTTGTAGACTCCAGGGGTTTTTTTGAGCATTGCAGGATAGAACCGGATGGTGTTGTTGTCAGCCACCCGCAGGTAGAGGTCCTCAGCCAGGAGGACATTGGAGTCCTTTGTCAGCTCCACTGACCGCTCGTTCTTCAATGTGATGGTGGTGTCATTCACCTCTTTAACCTCGAAGACCCCGAACCGGTCCGATGTTCTGAGCTCCCTGGCAGCCCGGTCCACCGCCCAGGTGTACCTGAACTGGGCAAGACCCCCATGAGACCCCTCAAAGACCTTGTCCACCAGGGTGACAAAGAGTGGGACCTCGCTGGCACCAGCGATGTTATCTTCAATGTAAACATAGACATCGCCCTGGCCCACCACAGCATCGTCAAGAAACTTCCCCTTGTAGGACAGAGTGAACCAGACAAGCTTGGGATCGGCATTGGCATCCACACCATTTACCACCAGCGTGTAACCTCCACCCAGGTCCCACACCTCACCATCCCGCAGGCTCTTCTTTTCCTGAGCGCCCTCTTCCTGCTCAATAACAAGCTTTCCCATCTTCTTGGCGTTACCATCAATAGCCACATAGGGCTCGCCAAAAAAACCAAAGACAGCATAACAGCCCCCACCACTACCCCTGACCTTAACCGGCTTACCTGTGCTGCAGTCAAGACCGTTCTCCACGAGTTTACCTGTATTCTCGGTAACCTCAAACATCACAAGCCGCCTGGAGGTGGTATACACAATGTCATCCTGACCCAGACTCCTGCCCCCACCCGGGGTAATGGTCAAATGCTCCCCTTCCACCCCCTCGTCCAGGTCGTACCAGAACCCAGGGAAGTTGAAAGCATCCCAGCTCGTCACACTTCCACTGTCTGAAGGCTCACCTCTAATCTCGACCACCTCCCTGAACTCAGATGGGGTAGCAAGACCAGCAGCTGGAGAGGAGAAGACAGCCAAAACTAAAACCACCAAAGCCAGCCAGAAAACCCGACCACAAATCCGAACAATTAACACAGACTCACTCCTCTAGAAACGGTCTAGCTTTAATCGCTCTGACATTATATAGTTAATCATAATCATTTTTATATTTTTTCCCTTTAACAGGGGATAATGTTTATTTTAACCCTCTCTCTTTCTTTTTGGTTTTCCGCCAGTTAGTCCAGAGGAGGAGAGCCAGCAGCCCCAGTATGGATGCCAGGTAGCCTGCAAGATAGGTGTTAAACCGCTGGTATTCAACGGTTCCACCCCCAGTATCGGCAGGATAGACCGCGTAGAAGTCTGGGCTGTTCAGGGGCTTTTTACCGTTGGAGATCCAGTGCTGGGAGTTGAGGTTGGATGGTATGAAGAATATGTATTTTTTGACCGGTCTCTCAAACCTGTACCTGACAGGTGAGAGCCTTGTGTAGTTGAGAGGGGTTAAGTTTGTGAGGTCGTCTGACTGGTAGAACCTGCTTGTGGGCTGGAGGTTCCGGAAGAGGTAGAGGTTTTCTGTGTCCAGGACAAGCTGGAGGTCTGTCTGATTGAACAGGAATAGGTAGTTCTGGTAGTCAACTTCTTTAGCGAGTATTACATATTTGATATTGAGGGGTGTGAGGAAACTGCCGTTCTTTTTTGCTAGGAACTGGGATTCAAGGTATCTGGAAGCAGGATTTGTAGAGGAGGTGTAGATACCTCCTACCTCCATGTTGTCGCCCTGGATTACAGGTTTATCGAAAAAAACATAGGCTGGTGTAGCGATTCTTTTGTCCTGGTTAGGTAGCCATTTGAAGTCCATGTAAAGATGCCAGGGTAAAAACAGAACATTAAAATCCTGGCTGTCCCCCTTTAGATACTCATTAACGCTGTACCAGTCCCGGGGGTATTCAACCGGCTTTAACTGTCCCCAGAAGCCGTTGAAGAAGGTGAAAGAGTAGATAAAAGGAGTTGCAAGGGCGAAAACAACAAATAGCAACACGATTTTTCTACCGGCTCCCCGATGAGAGGTGGAGAGTGTTTTCTCGATGGCGGTGACGCCAAGGGAGCCAAGGTAGGAGTAGGCCAGTGCCAGCAGGGCTACAAACTTCTGAGGCTCCCGAAAACCTTTAAAGAAAAAAATATGGTTGAAAAGAAACTCGAAAACGCCTGAAAATATGCCTGAGACTCCGGATGCCAGGATGAGGCTTAGAACGGCTGTAAAGGCTAAAGCGTTTACGTAAACACCGTATTTCCGGTGGCTCTGGCTGGTTGAAAAGCCGTGGACAGCTAAAAAGAGGATGAAAATAAAGAGGAGGTACCAGCCAGGCAGGAGGTCCTTGGCATAAAGATAGCCGCCCCGCCAGAAGCCATACATGCTGGCTGCTGTGAAAAGCACATTGAACCGGAGGTCCTGGGTTGTAGCAAAAGCCGTTAAATCCTGTCGGGTTATCTGGCCCACAGGTGTAGAAGAAGAGGTTGCCAGGGGTAGAATCCAGTAAAAGTTAATAGCCAGAAACAGAGCCCCCAGAAACAGAGCTGTTTTCACAAGGCCCCAGATTTTTCTTTTGTCCCCTTTTTCCTGGTACAATTTAAACAAAAAGAGGGTGGCTGTGAGGAAGAACAGCAAAAACAGGGTGTGGATTGCGAGGACTCCGGTCAGCGAAATCAGCAGGACGGATTTAAGAACTCTTTTCCGGTCCAGGGGGCGCTCCAGTAAATCCATGATTGACTTGACAGCGAAGGGCAGGATGGCGTATCCCAGGAGAAGCAGGAAGTGTCCTGCCAGGAATCTCACGTAGACAAAAGGGTTGAGCATGTAGAGGAACCCGGCAAAGTATCTGCCAGCCTGGCTTTCAGCAGGTGTCAGGCGGTGAGCCGAAACACCAGAAAAAAACAAAATAAGAAAAAGAAATACCTTCTGGACCACCTCAACTCCGAAAAGGAGGCTAAGAGACCATAACAGGGCAAAAAACGGCAGACCTGCAGAGATCCCCTCCCTGAGACCATAAAACATGCCTTCAAAATCGATTTTCGGCCCGAAAACCATGTCAAGAGTCAAAATATAGCCGGGAGACAGAAAAGGGAGGAGAACCAAAAAAGAGACAGCAGCATAAACAAAAAGATAACAATGACGCCCTGGAACAATCTCCCTGCCAGCCCACATTAAAATTCGCCAGGTTTGCGTTCTATGGTTCATTTCGCTCTCTCAGATAAGGTTTTCACAAGCCCTAGAACCTTACTCCCAACCCTGCTGTTGTCTGTGATGCCTGAAAGAAGTATCCCTACGTCTTCTTCTGTTAGAATGCCGAAAATCATGAGAAACAAGAGATAAACTGAACCGCTGACTCCAAGGTTGAGGAGTGTGAGGAGCCGGCTGGAATGTGGAAGCAACAGAACCAGAAAACCAAACAGGGTAAGAGCGGAGAGGAACCTTGCCTGGAATTTAAGTTTGGGAGAATAGGTCCTGATATATATGAGTGAGAGCAGGATGGCTGCAGTGGCTGAGGCCAGGGTGGTGGAGGTAGCAGCTCCCACCAGGCCAAAACGTGGGACCAGTACCAGGAGGGCTGTGAGATCCAGAATTACTGCGGTGACAAGGACGATTGCAGGTATTCTTGGCTGGTGGACGGCCTGGAATACGCCCGAGAGCACGGTTACCAGGACAAGAAAGCCCATGCCAATAGCGACAACCCCCAGAGCAGCTGCCCCAGCCGCATACTCCTCGGGAAAGGCCAGTGTAATAACAGCCCTGGGGATGAGCGCTAAAACAAGGCTTACCGGCAGCATGAAAATAATGGCATACTTGAGAGTCTTGGAGATATACTTTCCTCGGGATTCTACCTCCCGGGAGATATAGGGGAACATAACACCCATAAGAGCCCCTGAAAGAAATACTGGCAGTTCCGCAATTATAATGGCGCTGCGGTAGTAGCCAGAGAGCCTGTCAGCCTCGGTGAAATCTGTTAAGAACTTCACACCAAGAATGTCCAGGTTCATCAGCAGCGTCATTGAAACCGTCCCAAAGAAAATAGGAAGAGCGAAAAAGAACACCCGGGTGTCTGCCCACCTGTGTGTCTGCCAGAACCTGAAATCCCGGACAAAATAAAGAGTCAAAAGAAGACTGGCAACAGATGCCAGGGGAAGAGCCAGCAGAGCCCCGAAAGCCCCGAGACCCATTAAAACAAGGGAGACAGCGCCAAGAAACTTTGTAACAACATTAACAACACCAACTGCTCCGAACTCCTTGAACCGGAAATAAGCCTGTAAAACATTCTGATAGACTGTGACCACCGAAGACGCAAGAACAGCCAGAACTATCACTAGGACAAAAACACGGTAGTTCTCTCCCAGCTTAACCAGCCCGGAAACGAAAGCCAGATAAAACAGAGCTGAGACTACCATGCCGGTGAACACATTACCGGCAAGAGCACTCTTGAAAACCCTGTATTTAACATCGATATCGGTTTTCTCGGAGAGGAACTTTGTCACCGTAAGCGGAAAAGCAGTAGTAACAAAAAGAGATAGAATCAGGAGAATCGAAGTCGAGACACCCAGAACGCCGTACTGATCCGGTGGTAGCAGCCAGCCCATGCTGATGTTGTATGCGTAGTTCACAGATGCGGTAATAAAAAACACGCCAATCATCAAAAAAGTGTTCTTTGAAGGGCTCATCATCCGAGGTCCCACCTGAAACACACTTTAAAACAGCAGGCCAGAGTTCTCAACTCCCCACCTTTCTCCTTGAAAAAAAATGTAGAGTCAGGAATCCCAGGATAACCAAAACAAGATTGGACATATAACTCCTAACAACCCACCAGTCAATAAAATAGCCATAAATCAGAGAAATAAAGAAAAACACAGACAAAAAAACCGCAACATTCCTTGAAATATCAGAAACATAGACAAACACAGCTCTTAACCTGGAAAAAACAAGAAATCTTCCAAGCAAGCCACGCCCCCTGGAGACATAAGACACAGCACCCCCAATCCATGTCCAGCTACCAGGCCATATTATAAGCCCCCTGAACCGGGCTAAACGTCTAAACCAGGCTGAACAGGCCATTTTAAGGGAGATAACCCGTTGAACAAACCGATAGGCCGCATCCTCTGGTAGCACAAGCTCAAAAAAGCGAATCGACACCCCGATTACCAGAAAATAATAAGCATAAATCGCAAGCTCCTCGGCACGGCCCTCATCACCCATGGCCAGTGTCACTGCAGTAGCGACAAGAAGAACAAGCGCAAGAAAAATCGGATAATTAGAAGGCGGCCAGTCAACCCCATCCAACCTGCACCACCTCAATCAAAAACATCAAAGCCCGGAATAAGACAGCCAGAGATATAAATGCTTCCAGAATAACCACTGGTTTTATAACAGGCCGGTTTTATATGGTCAGACAATCAGCCATGAAAACACTTTTGGAAGAAGTAAAAAAAGGAAACTGTCCTCCTGTGATAAAATTTGTAGCTAAAAAAGAGGGGATACCCGAGACCCGGCTTAAAACCCTGGTGGCCCGGGGGGAGGTGGTGATACTCCAGAACCCCCAGGGAGACCCGGTAGGAATCGGGAGGTGTCTGTCTACCAAGGTGAACGCCAACATTGGCACCTCTCCCGAGCACATAAGCCTGGAGGAGGAAATCGAGAAGGCCAGGATGGCAGAGCAAAGTGGTGCAGACACCCTCATGGACCTCTCCACCGGTGGAGACCTTGACCGGGTCAGGAGGGCTATCCTGGAATCCACACTTCTGCCTGTGGGGAGTGTCCCCATCTACCAGGCAGCTCTCAGATATTCCAGTCCGGCTGACATGACAAGCGATGACATGTTCAACTCGGTGCGTCTCCATGCAAAGGACGGTATCTCTTTTGTGACCATCCATGCTGGTGTTAACCTGGCTTCCCTGGACCAGCTTAAATCAAGTAGTCGCATCCTCGGGATTGTGAGCCGGGGTGGGGCTTTCATGGCTGCCTGGATGGCCCAGAACCAGGAAGAGAACCCGTTTTACCGGGAGTTCGACTACCTCCTGGAGATGGCCGGGGAATACGATTTGACCCTGAGCCTGGGAGATGGCATGCGGCCTGGGTGCATCCAGGACGCCTCAGACCGCCCGAAATTTACAGAGTTCATCAGCCTTGGCAGGCTTGTCAGAAAAGCCCGCAAGGCCGGTGTCCAGACCATGGTGGAAGGGCCAGGCCATGTCCCCCTGGATGAGATAGCCCTCTCGGTCCAGGCGATGAAACACCTCTGTGATAATGCCCCTGTTTATCTGCTAGGCCCCCTGGTAACAGACCTGGCACCCGGCTACGATCACATCACCGCGGCTATAGGCGGGGCACTGGCAGGTATGCACGGGGCTGACTACCTCTGTGTGACCACACCAACAGAACACCTCTCCCTACCAACACCACAAGATGTCAGGGAGGGTGTGATGGCTGCCAGAATCGCGGCTCACGCTGCAGACCTCGTCCGCCCTGGCCAGCGGGAACGGGCAAGAAGCCGGGACCGGGAAATGGCAGAGGCAAGAGCGAAACTGGACTGGGAGGCCCAGTTCCAATGTGCCATTGACCCGGAAAAAGCCAGAAGCCTCCACCGCCAGGGCAGAACCGAGACCTGCACCATGTGCGGAGAACTCTGCACAATCAAACTGGCAAAACCCAAATAACAGGCCCCCCCTTGCCTGGCCAGCAGAAACCATCCAGACCAGGGGATTCTGCAGTCCCTAGGCTAGGGTGGGGGGATGTATATATACCTGGGGGGTCTGATTTGGGGTTTATGGGCGCTGACATTGGAGACCTCCTTGAGAAGCGGGAGGTGGAGGTCCGGGAGCTTGCGGGCGAGGTGCTGGCTGTGGATGCTTTTAATACCATCTACCAGTTTCTGAGCATCATCCGTCAGCGGGATGGCACACCCCTCCTTGACTCCAAGGGGGAGATCACGTCCCATCTTTCTGGTTTCCTTTACCGGACGGTTAACCTTGTAGAGGCAGGCGTTAAACCTGTTTTTGTTTTTGATGGAAACCCTCCCAGTTTCAAGTCAGATGTCTTGGAGGAGCGGGCGAGGGTGCGGGAGGAGGCTGGCAGGCTCTGGGAGGAGGCTCTGGCCACAGGGAGGATGGAGGATGCCTTCAAGTATGCCCAGGCTGCCAGCACTCTGGATAGCAGTATTGTGGAGGGTGCGAAGAGGCTCCTGGAGTTGATGGGGATGCCGGTTGTCCAGGCTCCCTCTGAGGGTGAGGCCCAGGCTGCATTCATGGTCATGCAGGGTGATGCTTCGGCTGCAGCCTCCCAGGACTACGATTCCCTCCTCTTTGGCGCCCCCCGGGTGGCGCGGAACCTGGCGGTTTCAGGTAAAAGGAAGTTACCAGGCAAAAAGGTCTATGTGGACGTGAAGCCCCAGATTGTGGAGCTTGAAACCAGCCTGACAAGGCTTAACATCACCCGAAGCCAGCTTGTGGACATCTCCATCCTAGTAGGGACAGACTACAACCAGGGTATACCTAGGGTTGGGCCTAAGACCGCCTTAAAGCTGATCCAAGAGAAGGGGGACCTGGAGGCTGTTCTTGCCTGGAAAGGCTGGGAGATCCCAAACTTCCAGGAGATACGGGATTTCTTCCTCCACCCACCAGTCACCCAGGAATACCAGGTGAAATGGAGCGAACCAGACCGGGAGGGGATAATCGAGTTCCTCTGCCAGACCCACGACTTCTCAGAGGACAGAGTCTCCAGGGCAGTGGAAAAACTCTCCCAGAGCCAGAAAAAGATGGGACAGAGCACCCTGGCAGACTGGCTTTAAAAATAGAACATGAAAGCTGAGAGAATACTATCCATACTCCTAGCAATCCTCCTGGTCGCCACCACTGTTTACAGTGTAGAGACCCTGGAAAGACAGGAGAACACAATAAAAAGCCTCAAGCTAGAACTGAACCAGAAACAACAGCAGGTCGAAAGCCTCTCCTCCCTCGTTGACAGTCTAGAGGTGAACCTCACCCAGGCCAGACTTGAAATCGAGTCAAAGGAGCAGCGCATCCAGAGCCTGGAAGGGCAGAACCGGGAGCTGAAAGCCGAGAACCAGAGGCTGAAAAAGGTGACCGGGAGCCGTTTCTCAGTGGTAGGTGTCAATGCCGAGGGGAGAGGGTCAGTAATCCCGCTGACAGTGGAAATCCACCAGGGCAGCGGTAAACTTTTTCTTAATGTCGCAAGTGCTGTCCTGGGCAGCCATCTCCAGATTTCAGCTCAAAATGCTGTACATGTAGCCAGAGAGATTGCCAGGGCAGACCTCTCCAGGCGGGATATCTCCATTTCCATCGAAGCCCCCAGGAGTGAGGAAGTCGTCCAGATTAGCGGAGAAAGCGGAGGTGCGGCCATGACACTGGCAGTCCTGGCAGCCCTGGAAGAACGGAACATCAGCCAGGACGTCCTGATAACAGGGGCAGTGAAAACCGACCACAGAATCGGCAGAGTCGGCGAGGTCAAAGCCAAAGCAATTGCAGCAAAAGAACACGGAGCCAAAATCTTCCTCGTACCCCGAGGCCAAATGGTAGAAGTAGAAGGACTGGAAGTCCGGGAAGTATCAACCATCGAAGAAGCTGCAAGATACGTCCTAGTATAAACTTTCCCTTAAATCATCCTTACAATGTCATATAGCACTACTCCATATATAATTTTCATATTCCAATGAAACGCTGGAGAAGACCGAAAAAGTGTTACCCACTACTGAGAGAGGGCGGTATTGATTTGAGATACATCCAGGAATTGCCTGGACACAAAAGTTCAAAAACTACAAAAATATATATTCGTGTGAGTAATAAAGATGTAGAGGGGATAAAAAGTCCGTTAGATAGTTTATTTGGAAAATAGCATGGAAGAAGTAGTAAAGGATAGAAAGAAGAAAGATGAAAGATGAAGGGGATATCTGGTTCGTCCAGAGGATGTATATACGCAGTACTGCGGATATACTCCAAAAATATATGCAATGCGGATATAACTCCAAATCAGACTTATATGCGAAGTACTGCGGATATGCCTGAGTTAGCAGAAATTCCGCACGCCACCTTAAGGAGGTGTAAATATGCCTAGAAAAAAACAGTTGAAATTAATAGAAGATGAAAAAGAAACAATAGAAGTAATCCCTCCGGGAAAAATAAAATGCTTCATTACTGGTAAACTGTGAAAAGATACTCCAGAAGAAAGAATCCGCCAAGATGTAGCAAGAAGTCTTGTTGAAGAATATGGATACGATAAAAATGATATGGATATTGAATTCCCTATCAAAATGGGGAGAGCCAGAAAAAGGATTGATATTGTTATTTTTGAGGAGGGAACTGAGCATAAACAAGAAAATATTTACACTATTGTAGAAGTTAAAACTGAAAATATTAAACCGTCTGATAAAAAAGAAGGAATTGAACAGCTAAAAAGCTACGTTGCAGCATGCATAAATACGCAATTTGCTTTATGGGTTGGGAGTGAAAGGTTAGCGTTTAAAGTGGTAGAAGAAAAAGGAAAGAGAAAACTGGAAGAAATCCCTGATATTCCCAAAAGAGGAGAAACAACAATACCTAAGCCAACCCGAGGCTCTCTTGTCCCTGCCATAAACTTAAAACAGGTATTTAATAGAGTTCATAACTATATTTATGCCAATCAGGGATTTCAAAAAGATAAAGCATTTGAAGAACTCTTAAAACTAATTTTCATTAAAGTTTACGATGAGCAATATAGCCCTTCCTTACAATTTTACATCCTCCCTGGAGAAGATATAAACAAGGTTAGGGAACGATTGAACAAGCTCTTTAAGAAAGTTCAAAGTCGTTATAAGTACATTTTCAAAGGTAATGAAATCATCGAATTGAATGATACAGTCTTAAAATACGTTGTTTCGGAACTTCAAAGATTTAGTCTTGTTGACACAGAAACCGACGTAAAAGGAGAAGCCTACGAAGAAATCGTTGGTCCCAATTTAAGAGGAGATAGAGGCGAGTTTTTTACACCCCGTAATGTCTGCAACATGACCATTGAAATGCTGTTCTCTCTTATTCCAGAAGACAAACTTACAAGTCCGGGTGGCATGAAAATCCTTGATCCTGCTGTCGGGACAGGCGGATTTCTTATTGCCGGGGTTCAGGAAATAAAACAATTATTCATAAATCGTGACTTTAGATACGACCAATTGAGAGATTTAGTAAGGGATGTTGCCAATGCTAATTTCTACGGCATAGATTTCAATCCGTTTCTTGTTAAAGTGGCTCAGATGAATATGATTATGCATGGGGATGGTTCAGCTAATATAGTTCATGCTAATTCTCTTGAAGACCCATCAAATTGGAACAGTGAAGCAAAAGAAAAAATAAAGTTTGGTGAATTTGATTTGGTAGTTACTAATCCGCCTTTTGGGACGAAAGCGGTAATAGATAATCCTGATATACTAAGCCAGTTTGAATTGACAACTTTTGGCGCAAGTTCACCACGAACAGCTCTACCGCCTGAACAACTATTTATTGAAAGGTGCCTGGATTTTCTTAAACCCGGAGGTTATCTTGGTATAGTTTTGCCTGACAGTATATTGAGCAATCCAGGATTAAAATGGATACGGGAGTGGATACTGAAGAAAGCATACATCATTGCGAGCATTGACCTTCCAGTAGAGACCTTTGAGCCTCATACTGGAACACAGACAAGCATCCTTATTCTGAAAAAGAAAACACCCGAACAGCAGAAATTGCAGGAAGATTATGAAATATTCATGGCTATTCCCGAAAAAGTTGGACATGATCGCAGGGGCAATCCAATTTACAAAACCACTCCGGATGGCGAAATAGAGCTTGATGAAGATGAAAATCCAATAGTTGAAGATTATTTACCTTCGGTTGCCAGAGCGTTTAAAGAATGGCTTAGAAGGAAAGGGATGATATGATGATGGAAGGAGTCCAAATAGTTGATGTTCCAGTTCATTGGATAAATGAAGGTGAAAAAAGACTTGATGCTGGCTTCTATGCTCAGGATGTAATTGCTGCGAGAATACTTATGGATAAGATTGAACGAAGTATAGAAATACAACCGATCAGCGAATTTTCAAGTCGAATATTTTGGCCAGGAAGATTCAAAAGGCAATATGTTTCTAAAAAAGAGGGGGCACCATTTCTTATGCCAAGTGAAGTTTTTATGTTTTTGCCGAAATCCACCAAATACGTCGTAAATTATCCTCAAGATGTTGCGGTAGAAAGAGGTTGGCTGTTGATAACCCGTTCAGGCACAATAGGTAGAATATTAATTGTCACAAAATATCTCGAGAATTTTGTTTTATCCGACGATTTATAGTATCCTGCAAAACAATAAATAAATAACTTCTGGAATGTAATGAATTGATTGCGTTACAATGAAGGTGAAAAT
>CAZCCY010000029.1:0-16722 GCA_964497545.1 uncultured Methanosarcinales archaeon
CGAAAATAATGCTCAATAATGCCTATTTTAGTAGTTCTGGCAGGAGGGGGATAAAATTTTTATTATCTGCATATTCACCTGCACATATAAGTTTAAATAAGTAACTGTTGCATATCATTGGTAGTCTGTGTAAAAGAGGTAATATTATGAACGCATTCAACAACCTTCCCATCAGCAGAAAACTGATGCTGGGATTCGGACTTCTGGTGGTATTGATTGTGATCTCAGGTGTAATCGGCTATACCAGCCTCAACACCGTCACAGAGAACATGAACCACCTGGCAGACCAGGAAGCAGCAAGACTCCAAAACCTCCATGATGTGGCATTTAACGTGATGGGCGCCAGGGCAGCAGAAGAGATGTTTTTAAAAACACTTAATACAAAATATCTGGACGATGTTAACAGACATTTCGATGCTGCCGAGAAAAGCGCCGCAACTGTCGCAGGTCTTACCATAGAAGATAAAGACAAAGAGGCTACTGTATCCATTGGCGAAGCTGTGAAAGAGACCAGAGGCAACTTCAACGACATCGTAGCCCTGATAAAAAGGAGAGGTCTCACCGAGGACCAAGGGCTCCGGGGTGAGATGCGAAACAATGTCCACGCGATTGAGGGCGCACTCCTCTCGGCTCTTGGCGGTAACACCGGAGGGAAACTCTACGCAGACATGCTCACCCTACGCCGCCACGAGAAAGACTACCTCCTCCGGGGAGATGCCAGATACAAAGACAAACTCCACACCTCAGCCCAGACCTTCCTGGCAGACCTGGCAGCCTCAGACCTGCCACCTGAAACCAAGGCAGACCTTAAAAACAAGCTCCAGGCATACCTTGCAAGCTTTGACGCTATTGTAAGGCTCGACACCGAAATCAACTCCAGACTCGATGAACTGGAAGCCGATGCAGACAAACTCGAAACCACAATAGAGACAGGGGTGGCAGACGCACAGAGAGACATGGAAGCAGCCCAGACAGAGGCAGCCCAGACAGCCTCCACCGCATCCACAGTCCTGATTGTCTCCATCCTTGTCAGCATAATCATAGCAATAACACTCAGCTACCTGATTACCAGGTCCATCACCCGGCCACTCAAAGAGATGGTAGACGCTGCCAACAGTTTCAGGGACGGGGATTTCAATGCCAGGGAAATCAGATACCGCTCCAGGGACGAGCTTGGCGTGCTGGCAGATGCCATGCAGGGCATGATAAACACCCTCAGAAACATCCTGGGCGAGGTCGAGCGGGTTGCTGGCAGTGCAGCCCGGGGGGATCTCACCGTAAAAGCAAGCGTGGATGCAAAAGGCGGGTTTGCCAGGCTTGTTGATTATACCAACCGGCTAGTGGATGTACTGCGTGACACCGTTATTGCGTCTAAAACCATGGCCCAGCGGGTGCTCACCACCAGCCAGGGCCTTGCCAGCGCCGCAGAGGAGATGAACGCAGGCATGGAGCAGCTCTCCAGCGCCTCCCAGGACGTGGCCGAGGGCTCCCAGAAACTCTCAGAGATGGCCCAGAGGTCTGCCCAGAACCTGAACGACCTCCTGGCAATTCTTGAGCAGTCAAACGAGAACGCCCGGAAACTGGCAGAGAACGGTGCCCAGGTCATCGCCGCAGCCCGCGAAGTAGAGGAAGCAGCCAGAAACGCGGGACTGAGATTCGAGGAAATCCAGCAGAGCATCGAGAAAACCAGCCAGTCAGTGAATGAGATGACAAACTCCATCGAGAAGGTCGGCGAGATGGGAAATATCATCACCGATGTGGCAGAACAGACAAACCTCCTCGCTCTTAATGCCGCAATCGAGGCAGCCAGGGCAGGCGAGGCAGGAAGGGGCTTTGCAGTGGTGGCAGACGCAGTTAAAAACCTGGCAGAACAGGTGAAAAACGCTGCAGGAGAATCCATCGCAGCGGTCAACGAAATCAAGGAAGCAGGCCAGACCAGCGTGGAGACAGCCAGCAAAACAAGCAATGACGCCAGCGAGGGGGGAGCCGTGCTCAAAGATGCCCTGAACGGAGTCGAAAAAATCGCTAAAAACCTTGATGAGACCGAGAAACTTGTGGAAGAAGTTAAAACCGGCTCAGACAAGGGCCTGGAACTGATTAAATCCGTAGTAGCAGGCGTAGACGAGGTAGCAAGCGTGAGCGAAGAAAGCAGCAGTGCAGCAGAGGAAGCAAGCAGCGCAGTGGAAGAACAGACCGGAGCCATCCAGGAACTCTCCAGCGAAACCCAGAGACTGGCAGACCTCTCCCAGGAACTCATGAACCAGCTCGACCGGTTCAAACTCCCAGAGGAAGTAGAAACCCAAATAAAAAATGTTGTCAGTGAAGTGGAGACCGGACTGCTAGACAGAATCGGGAAGGACACACACCCCCAACAACCATGGGATAGAGAACCCGGTTTCTCTCTTGCAGAGGACAAAAGCGGAAACGGATACCAAGAAGGGGCTGCAGCCACCTGAAAACCTTGAGAGGGGATTGAAATGGACTCAGAGGATATGGTTCAACTCGTAATCTTCACCCTGGGCCGCGGACTCTACGGGGTGGACGTATCCCAGGTCCGGGAGATAACCAACCTCCTGGAAGTTACACCAGTGCCAGGCGCACCCCACTATGTCAACGGGGTGACAAACCTCAGAGGACAGGTGACCACGGTGATAGACCTGAAAAAAAAGCTCGAACTCCCAGAAGACGAGGGGAAGGGGAGCAGGATAATAATCGTGGAGCCAGAGGGTGTGCCCATCGGCATGGTAGTAGACTCGGTATCAGAAGTGCGACGACTACCCATAAAAGAGGTGGAAGACGCCCCTGAGCCTGTGAAAGAGCAAGCCACATCCGAATACATCAAGGGCGTGGGCAAACTCGAGGACGGCAGGCTGCTCACCGTAATCGACCTCCAGAAACTATTCTCCCAGGAAACACTGGTGGAAGCCTGAAAGATGAACAACACCCCCCAGGGGGGAATCCCGCCCACCCCCCAGGGGGCCTCATCCCCTCCCATAGGAGAAATCCAAATTGAGAGTTCTTGTGGTGGACGACTCAGCCTTCATGCGCAAGGTGATAACCGACATCCTCAACTCAGACCCAGAATTAAACGTGGTCGGCACAGCCAGGGATGGCAGCGACGCCATCACCCGTACCCTGGAGCTCCACCCGGATGTCATCACCATGGACATAGAGATGCCCAGGGTGGACGGGCTCACCGCGCTCAAAAAGATAATGGAAACCAGGCCCACACCTGTTGTGATGCTAAGCGCCCTCACCCACCATGCTGCACCCCTAACCCTGGAAGCCCTCGAGCTCGGCGCCATAGACTACATACCCAAACCCTCAGGCAGCCTCTCCCTGGACATCGGGGAAATCCGGGAAGAGATAATAAAAAAGGTGAAAACCGCAGCCCTCGCCCGTATCAGAAGGCGGAAAAAACATCTGAAAACCCCTCTCAGGCTCTCCAGGACCGGGGACAGCATAATCGCCATAGCCTCCTCCACCGGCGGCCCGGCAGCCCTGGCAGAAATCCTGCCCCAGTTCCCCCAGAACACCCCTCCCATCGCCATTGTCCAGCACATGCCCACAGGCTTCACCTCCTCCCTGGCAGAGAGACTCGACCAGGAATCAAGAGTCGAGGTGAGAGAGGCAGAAGAAGGAGACATCCTCGAAACAGGCGTGGCCCTGATAGCCCCTGGGGGCCAGCACATGGAGGTTGACAGACTCCTCCGGGTCAAACTCAACCAGAAACCCAAGCTCCATGGTGTAAGACCGGCAGCAGACCCTCTCTTCACCTCCCTGGCAAGACACGCAGGCAAGAGGGTTATCGGCGTGGTACTAACCGGCATGGGCAGGGACGGGGCAGACGGTGTAGTGGAAATAAAACGCCAGGGGGGACAGACACTGGCCCAGGACCGGGACTCGTGTACAGTCTATGGCATGCCACAGGAGGCGGTCAAAACCGGAAACATCGACAAGGTCGCCCCTCTGGGCCGGCTGCCCACCGAGATACTGAGAATGTGCACAAGGAGAGGTGTAGGACAGTGAACATGTCTGACTACCGGGAAGAATACCTGGCAGAGGCAAGAGAACACCTGGCATCCATGAACCAGGCCCTCCTCGACCTGGAAAACGAAAAAGAAAACCAGGAACTTCTGAACACCGTGTTCAGGTCAGCCCACACCCTGAAAAGCTCATCCTCGGCCATGGGCTACAACCACCTCTCAGAGCTGACCCATAAAATGGAAGACGTACTCGGCCTGTTCCGGGACAAAGAGAGAAACATCACCTCCCAGATCTTGGACGTCCTCTTCAAATGCCTGGACGCCATTGAGGAGATGCTTGACTCCATCGAGGAAGATGGAGGAGACGAAAAAGACATCCAGCCCCTCCTCCAGGAACTCGAATCCCTAACCGGTGAAAACAAGGAAGAAGAGACCAAAGAAAGTGAGAAAAACGTTCCAGTGGAAACAGGGGGGTTGAATGTTAAAATAACCCTGGACGAGAACTGCAAAATGAAAACCGTCCGGGCCATGCTAATCCTGAAAGCCCTCTCAAAACTTGGCAACATCACAAACTCAAACCAACCACTTGAAACCGGAAACTCCTTTGAAGTAAAACTCCAGACCACCAAAACCCCGGACGAAATTCAGAAAGCCATCCAGAGAATGAACGAGGTAAAAGAAGTCCAGATTCTAGAAAAAACCAGCGGAAACAGAGAAACAGAAGAAGACACAGTAAAAGAGGAAAAAACAAGCGAAAAAACTGTAGAAGGAGAAGCAAAAGAAGACTCGGTAAAAACTGTGGCCGCTGATACAGCGAAGCAGATAGAGCGTAAAACCGTCCGGAAGGTGCAGAGCATCCGGGTGAGCATGGAACGCCTGGACGAACTCATGAACCTGGTAGGGGAACTAGTAATCTACAAGATACGTCTCAACCAGCTCTCGGCACAGCTACAGCGCAAAGACCTCCTGGAGACCGCTAGCAGCATTGACAGAATCACAAACGAGCTCCGGGAAACCGTGATGCAGACCCGGATGGTGCCGGTCTCCCAGGTTTTCAGCAGATTCCCCAGGATGGTGCGGGACATCTCCCACAGCCTGGGAAAAGAAATAGACCTGGTGATAGAAGGTGGGGAAATCGAGGTTGACCGGACCGTGCTTGACGAGATAGGAGAACCCCTGGTACACCTCCTCCGAAACTCCATTGACCATGGCATCGAAACGCCCAGCGAGCGGGAAAAGGCAGGCAAAAAGCCAAGGGGGATAATCCATCTCACAGCCCGCCGGGAGCGGGGACAAATCGTAATCGAGGTCGGAGACGACGGCAGAGGCATAGACCCCAACAAAATCAGAGAGACAGCCATCAAAAAAGGCATACTCACACCCCAGGAGGCAGAAAACCTGAACGAGAAAGACCTGCTCGCCCTCATCTTCTCCCCCGGGTTTTCCACCGCAAACAAGGTAACAGACACCTCAGGCCGGGGAGTCGGGATGGACGTGGTCAGAACAAAAATCGAAGCCCTCGGAGGTAGCGTCCACCTCGACTCAACCCCAGGTGAAGGGACCAGGGTGACACTCCACCTACCCCTCACCATGGCCATAATCCAGACCCTCCTGATAGAGGTGGACAGCCACACCTATGCCATCCCCATCACCAATGTCCTGGAAACACTGGTGACCAGGGAGACTCACCTTGTAAACGGGAGGAAAGTCATAAACCTCAGGGGCAGCATCCTCCCCCTCCTCTCGCTCAGACACCTCTTCAACCACACCCAGCCAGCTTTGGAAACAGAAGAAGAGCTCACAGTTGTGGTGGTAGAAGACGGCGTCCAGAAATACGGCCTGGTGGTTGACAGGCTCATCGGACAGCAGGAAGTAGCAATAAAAAGCCTGGATACAACCCTCAAAACCGTTAAAGGAATAAGCGGAGCCACCATCCTGGGAGACGGCCAGGTCATGCTCATACTCGACATCCCAACCCTCCTCACAAGGAGGCAGCAGTGAATGATAATCAGAGTCAAAATGGCAGAAATGAAAACCGCCCACGCCCCCACCATCCTCCAGACAATACTGGGAAGCTGCGTAGGACTCGCCCTCTACGACCCCACCCAGAAAATCGGGGGGCTGGCCCACGTCATGCTCCCCACCTCCACAAGACAGAACGGCAGTAACCCTGCAAAATATGCAGACACAGCAGTAACACACCTCCTCCAGGAAATGGAAAAACAAGGAGCATCAAAAGTCAGAACAATCGCAAAAATAACAGGAGGAGCAAACATGTTCCAGAACATCTGCAAAATTACAACAGACATTGGGACAAGAAATACAGCCACCATCAAAAAAGAACTCAAAAAACACAGAATAAAACTAATAGCAGAGGACACAGGGGGAAACCATGGTAGAAACATCGAATTCCACACCCAAAACGGCAAAATAATAATAAAAACCTGCAACCAGGGCGAAAAAGAAATCTAAACCCCCGAGTGAACAGGACAAAAATAGAAAGAATGACACCATATTATCTAAAGCTTAAGCTGACACCCTCCCCATCCCTGGGCAGGCGCACCTCCACAAAGTCAAGAAGGGACTTGCAGTCGCTGGTTGCCAGATGAGCGAATTGTATGGAATATTACAGAGACTAATGTCAGTGGATTCCAGGATTTTTATCTTATTTCTTCTAGGAAGTATCTGTGTAGGCGGGGGTCCCGTGTGAGCTCGGGGTGAAAGGCTAGGGAGAGTATGTTTTGTTGGCGTGCTGCTACGGTTAACCCCTGGTATCTGGCTAGCACTTCTACCCTGGTGGTGTGTTTGGTTATGGCTGGTGCTCGGATGAAAACTCCGGGGTAGGGTTTGTCCATGCCTTTTATGTGGAGGGGTGTTTCGAAGGATTCTCGTTGTCTGCCGAAGGCGTTTCTGTTCACGGTGGCTTCCATGAGGCCGAGGAGGTTTTGGCCGGTGCGTTTTACCTGTTCGTCTCCCTGGTTTGCCAGGAGTACCATGCCTGCACAGGTGCCCATTATTGGTGTGCCGTTTTCTGCTGCATCTACGATTTCGTCTGCGATTCCCTTTCGGGTGAGTAGTCTGCCTAGGGTTGTGCTTTCCCCTCCTGGGAGTACGAGGGCGTCACATCTTGGGACAACACCCTTGTGTCGGACCGGTATTACCTCTCCATCATGGTCCAGGACTCTTTTGAAGGCCTGGATGTGTTCTGAGATGTCTCCTTGTAGTGCGATAACTCCTATCCGCATAGAGAGGTGCCTGTATTGGCTTTCACCTTTTAAATAGCCACTGTTAATATACCTGTTCTTCTAATATTGGTGTCTCTGTGATTGTAATTGGTGGTCCGAGTTCTCAGCTTCTGGCAAGTAGGACGGCAGGGCTTCTAGGGTTACGTCCGGTGCCGGTGGAATACAAGAGTTTCCCTGACGGCGAGTCATACCTCCGGGTGGAGGATGTGCAGGGGGAGGTTGTTATTATTCAGAGTATTGTGAATGACCGGGACTTTGTCAGTCTCCTCCAGCTTGTGGATGCCTGTCAGAGTCGGGCTGATAGTGTCAGGGTGGTGATACCCTATCTCGGCTATGCCCGCCAGGACCGGGAGTTCAAAATGGGGGAGCCTGTGACAGTTCGGGCTATCGCAAGGACGATTGATGTCGATCGGGTTTTCACGGTGAACGTTCACAACCCGGAGAGTCTAGAGTATTTCCCATGTCCTGCCAGGGATCTGGAGGCAGCACCCCTTCTGGGGGAGTATTTCAAAAAATTGGGTTTGAGTGAGCCTGTAGTGGTCTCGCCTGACCGGGGGGCGGTGGAGATGGCAGCCCGGGCTGCAGAGGCTATGGATGCGGATTACGATTACCTGGAAAAGACAAGGCACAGCGGTGAAGAGGTGACAGTTAAACCTAAAGAACTCGAGGTCAAAGGTAGGGATGTGGTGATTCTGGACGATATAATCTCGACTGGTGGGACCATTGCTGGTGCAGCCCGCATCCTCCAGGGTCAGGGGGCTCGGAGGGTGTTTGTGGGCTGTGTACACCCGGTGCTTGCCAGGAATGCCCTGATTCGTCTTTTTAATGCTGGGATTGCGGATATTGTGGCCTCTGACACCATTGAGAGGGGTGTAAGCCGTGTCACAGTCTCACCCCTCCTTGCCAGGGCTCTGGAGTCATGATAAATCTGACAGGTCTCAGGCTTGCCAATCCCACCATCCTGGCTGCCGGCATCCTTGGGAGCACTGGCGCCTCGCTCAAGAGAATTGCTGGTCTGGGTGCAGGCGCTGTGGTGACCAAGTCCATTGGACCCAGGCCCTGTACCGGGTATCCCAACCCCACCATGGTTAAAATCGATGGGGGCTTCCTCAACGCCATGGGCCTACCCAACCCCTCCTACCAGGAGTTCAAGGGGGAGCTGGCCTCGATAAAACCCGCTCTTCAAAGTTTAGGTGTACCAGTGATTGCCAGCATCTATGGGAGCACACCGGAGGAGTTTGCTGAGGTGGCCTCTGGTCTTCCTGCTGATGCCTTTGAACTGAATGTGAGCTGTCCCCATGCAGGGGGTCTAACAGAAATCGGGACGAGAACAGAACTGGTAGAGGAGGTGTGTCGGGCTGTGAAAAGAAAAGTGGAGGCGCCTGTCTGGGTTAAGCTCACGCCAAATGTCACCGATATTGTGGAAATCGGCAGGAGTGCAGAGCGGGGTGGTGCGGATGCAGTGGTGGCAATTAACACCCTCCGGGGGATGGCCATCGACATTGAAAGCGGGTTCCCCATCCTGGGTAACAGGTTTGGCGGGCTGAGCGGCCCTCCCATCAAACCAGTCGCAGTCAAGGCTGTCTATGACCTCTACAGTGCACTGGAGATACCTGTAATCGGGGTAGGGGGAATCTCGAACTGGAAAGATGCGATAGAATTCATAATGGCCGGGGCCTCGGCAGTGGAAATCGGCTCAGCAGTCTACCATAGCCTCCAGGTCTTCCGAGAAATCGCAGAGGGGGTCAGAAAATACCTGGAAACCCGAAACCTCACCCTGGAGGACATCCGGGGGATAGCACACAGAAGGTAGAAGGCAATGTCCAGCCAGCAGGACGGCTTCCGACTTCTAATCCACCGGTTAAAAGACAGGCTCACAAGGATAAAACGCCCCCTCTCCCCCCATCTTGAGGCGGCCAGTGTAGCCTGGAACAGAGGGCCAGTCCTCCTGGAGAATGTGGACGGCCACCAGGTCGCCCTGAACCTGGTTTCAAAAGCCATCCTAGCCGAAAGCCTGGGAGTCGGCCAGACGGAACTAGTAAAACATCTGTCAACACTCAATCCAGCCCAGGGAGAAATCAGAATCGTGGAAGACCCGCCTGCCCTGGAGGTGGAGGAAAAACCAGACCTGGGCCGGCTGCCGGTCCTCACCTATCACCCTGGAGACGCCGGCCCCTACATTACAGCAGGTGTGGTCATAGCAGGATACCAGGGTGTTTTAAACGCTTCCATCCACCGGCTGATGGTACTGGACAGAACCCGCCTGGTGGCAAGGATCGTGGAGGGACGACACACCCACAACCTCTACACAAAAGCCTCAAACCAGGGCAAACCCCTCCCAATCGCTATAGCCATCGGCCTGGACCCAAGAATCCTGCTAGCCTTCTGCACACACGTGCCACCCGGCCAGGAACTCAACTACGCAAGCACACTCCTCCAGAGCCCCCTTGAGGTCTTCAAAACGCCAAACAATCTCCTCTCACCTCACTGCGAGATACTCCTCACAGGCTACATCCACCCCACCGAGACAGCACAGGAAGGACCCCTCCTAGACCTGACCGGCACCTACCAGGACACCCCCAGGAGACAGCCGGTAATCCACATCACAGGATACCATCACCGTAGAAATCCTGTTTATCACGCCATCATCCCGGCAAGCCAGGAACACCGCACCCTCCTGGGACTCCCCTACGAGCCCTTAATCTACCAGGCAGCCTCCAAGGTGGCAAAAATAAGAGATGTCCACCTGACAGAGGGCGGATGCCACTACTTCCACGCCGCAATACAGATAGAAAAACAAAAAGACACAGAACCCCAAAAAGTCGCAGAAGCAGCCTTCAAAGCCCACAAAGGCCTCAAACACGCCATCATCGTAGACCCAGACATCGACATCACAAACCCCACCGAGCTAGAATACGCCATCGCCACCAGAGTCAAAGCAGACAGGGACATCTACATCTACCCCAAAAAACCGGGTAGCCACCTTGACCCTACCAGAGAAAATGGACTTGTGACCAAAATAGCAATAGACGCAACCACTAAACAAAAACCAGGAAGAATATCTGCAGAGACGACCCCACCAACGACGGGGTGATCGGAATATGGGCGAACCACAAAAGGCATGCTGCTGAAATCGGGTGAATTCAGGATGGAAGAGTGTTGTGGGCTGAGATGGCTGCCTTTTTAAGTCTCTTGAAATCCCTGGACCAGTGGAGGTGGGAGGGACACTGGCAGTCGCTTGAGCCAAAACCCATGACCCCTGGGAAGTCTATTGCAAGCCGCTGGGCTATAAGGCATTCTTCTTCTTTTCCGGGGGAGAGGATAACTGCAAGCGGCCTTGTCTGGGGTAGAAGATAGTCGATATGCCACCTCCTTGTGGTGTTGGTGCCTGCAGCCACCCTGAGATGGCGGAGCACCCGTTTAAAGCTAACCTGGGCTGAGCCTGTATAGGCATAGAAGCCTCTTGTAAAAGAGATACATCCAAGACCTCCCACCTCCAGGGCACGGCTCTTTTCGAGTCCCAGGATTAAGGTATAGATTCCTCCTTTCCCGCTAGTCTGTTTCGCCCTGCTCTTTTTCAGCCTTCCCATCTCCGGTAGAGGTTGTGTTCAACTCCAAGCAGGTCGAGGGTGCGGCCGGCAATGAAGTCTATCATCTCTTCCACATTTTTGGGCCTGGGATAAAAAGCTGGAGAGGCTGGTAAAATGTGGGCTCCTGCTTTTTTTGCCCTGACCATGTTCTCTAGCTGGACAAGGCTGAGAGGTGTCTCTCTTAACACCAGGATGAGGGTTCTGCCTTCCTTGAGACAGACATCTGCGGCCCGGGTGATGAGGGTATCTGAGAAACCATTGGCAATGGAAGAGAGGGTTTTCATGCTACAGGGGGCTATCACCATCCCCTTGAAGAGATGAGAGCCACTGGCTACTGGCGCAGTAAAATCGTAATTGTTATGGACATGAGATGCCATAGCCTTAACATCTCCCAGCGAAAAATCGGTTTCAATTTCAAGGAGTTTTTCAGCAGATTTGGAGATTACAAGATGGACTTTAAAGTCTCTGAGAGCCTCCAGGATTCGGATGCCATAGGGTATGCCACTTGCACCAGTTATGCCGACCACAAATTCCATGTACTCCAGACATGTCAGCTTTCAAGGTATAATTTCCCCCATGGATTCAAAAGATTAGAAGAGAGGTTTGCTTGTGAAATGGGGGGAGGGTGTGGGCAAGAAATGGGGAGTCAAATGGGTGAGAAAAGACTTCCTCTTGCCCACACAAAGATAAATTACTACCCCAGCATATATGTTGATTATTAATTTATATGATTATCCATATGATAATTATCATCATGCATAAAATTAGAAATTTTTAATAAAAATATGTTTTATTGATTCTCGGCTCAGGTAAGAACCCTCGAAGAGGTACATCCCCAACAGGAACTTTTTCAAGTTTTCCAACACCGATGGGACTGCAGAACCACGGTAAGTAATTTGACGGGCTTTTTCATGCTAATGAATCTCTGCACAAAAGCTAAATAATAAAAATAATAAACTTAGACAAAAAGAATAAGGAGAAAAAACGAGTTATGAGTGAAGGAATCTACCAGGGATTCGAACTTGCTCCGGGAGATACGCCCTGGACGGTCGCCCTGGACCTAAGCAAAACCCAAGCAGGACATTCCAGCAGACAAATAGCACTGGAAATCCTCGTAAAATCAGGAAATGCCAGTATTCTCAAAGAGAATTAAACTGGCATAAAATTTTTTTAGGTTAAAGCAAAACTAACAAAAAAAGTAAAAGAAAGTAGTGTCCACTTTAAAGAACACAGTTTAGCCCCCCATTTTTATTGGAAAGCTGTGTGGAAAAGGTAATAAAGGGGTGAGTTGTAGGGGATGGCTGCCATGTCCAAGTTCAAAAAGCGTGAGGCTGAACGGAAGGGGGATAAGAAAAAAGAGATTCTGGAGAGTAAGCTGATTGAAGAGAACCTGGAAGACCTAGCTGAGCCTGAAGAGGTGAAGGCCCCTATTGAGGGAGAGTTTGAAGATTAAGGTTAGATTGTTGGTGGGTGGCGTTTCAGAGATGGTTGTCCCCCTCTCTCCTGGTTCGACCTGTGAAGAACTCCTGGAGGTGCTGGGTGTTGACCCTGAGACGGTTATTGTACTGCGGGGGGGTGTGCCCATCCCTCTGGACGAGACCCTGGAAAACGGGGAGGAGGTGGAGGTGATGAAGATTGTAAGCGGAGGAAAACAAGAGGAAAACAGCTAAACACAACTTTCTTTGGCATGTTTTTATGGTTTTGCAGGATTCCTTTGGCAGGAAAGTGAGAAGTCTGCGGGTTTCTATTACAGGTAGATGTAATTTTGACTGTATCTACTGTCATCGAGAGGGGATGGATGCTGTCAACGGGGAGATGTCTGCATCTCGTTTTATTGAGATTGCCAGGGCGTGTTTTGAGCTTGGGGTGGAGCAGGTTAAATTTTCGGGGGGTGAACCCTTGTTGCGGGGGGATTTTGAGGAGATTCTGGAGGGTTTACCTCCTTTTCGGGATGTCTCCATGACCACCAACGGCTCACTTCTACCGGGTAGAGCAGAGTCTCTTGCCAGCGCGGGACTGGATCGGGTTAACATCAGCCTACCCTCACTGGACCCTGCCAGGTACAGGAGGATTACCGGCAGACCCATGTTGGACCGGGTGAAAAAGGGGGTGGAAGCGGCCTTTGAGGCAGGCCTTGTCCCTGTCAAAATCAACACTGTGGTTCTCAGGGGTGTTAACGAGGACGAGATTCCTGGTTTAATGGACTTCACCCGCCAGTTTGGTGGAGATGTCATCCTCCAGTTAATCGAGCTTCTGGACTTCAATGCCACCGGCTACCACCTGGACCTCCAGTGTGTCGAGGCTTGGCTTGAAAGACGGGCAGAAAAGGTGTGGGAGCGCAGGCTTCACCGGCGAAGGAAATATCTGGTGGACGGAGTGGAGGTGGAAGTTGTCCAGCCCATAGACAACACAGAATTCTGCGGGAACTGTACTCGCCTCCGCCTCACACCTGACGGTAAACTTAAGCCATGCCTGCTCAGAAAAGACAACCTCGTGGACGTAAAAAACGCGATAGGCCAGGAGTTAAAAGATCTAATTGAACTTGCAGTAAAACGTCGGGAACCTTACTATCATGCCTGACTGGGCAACACACCTGATAGTCCCCTACCTGGCTCTCACCATCGTATCAAAAGACCGAAGACTACCCTTCCTACTCCTGCCGCTGGCGGTAGCACCAGACATGGACGCCCTCTTCTCCCTCCACCGCCTCCTCTTCCACAACATTTTCACACCCCTGGCCCCCCTGGCCCTCTATATTATGAGGAGAAACAGTGTGTGGGCTGTGGCAGGAGCATACCTTGCCGCCCACCTGGTACTGGACTTTTTCTCATCTGGCGTAGCCCTCTTATACCCCCTGTCCACCGACCTATATTTCGTGGAAACAAACATCCAGTACAACCATGGTTTCATCTTCAACCTGGACTGGGGGATCCAGCCCTACAACGATGGCTGGAGGTATGGTACAGGCTACATTTTAAGCAGCTCGGGTGTGGGAGCCCTGATTTTCCTGTTGCTCTCCGGTGTCTATCGCCGCCGCATGGCCTAAACCGCCTCCAGCCCCCTCTCTCGTGTCCTGATTTTCACGCTCTCCACATGTTTTGCTGCTTTTCGGGCAAGTTCCAGGAGCTCCTGGCGGGTGAGAGCCTCAAGATGCGGGGTCCGGGTGTTCTCAGGAACACCCTCCTGGAGGACATAACTGTAGGGTCCCTTTTTTTTGACCTGTTCCAGGTCTCTGGCGATACTGGGGGCCAGGTGCTGGTTGTGTTTGAAGACCGTGGTTCTCGCCTCGATTGTCACATCCAGCCTGAGTACAGCTATGACGCGGCCTGTGATGTCTGGCAAATCGCATCCTGTCTCCAGCTGGTATCCCCGATTACTTTTTAGGGGGGCTTTGACGTCCAGGAAAACAGCGTCAAGCAGCCCCTCTCTGGCCAGGCCCTTGACCACTTCTGGCTGGCTCCCGTTGGTCTCCAGGCCGACCATTAGTCCCAGTTCTTTGGCGTATCCTGCAAGCTGGGCTAGCTGTTCTGGCTGGAGGGTTGGCTCCCCGCCGGTGAACACAACCCCGGAGATAAACCGCGAACCTGCCCGAATCTCCTCTTCCACCACCCGGAGGGGGACAGACCTGGAGGGCAGATGCTGGTTCTGGCAGTAACAGCAACTGAAATTGCACCTCCCAAGCCCGACGAGCATCACCGCCCTACCCGGCCAATCCAGGGTGGACAGGGGGACAAACCCCTTGAAATCCACACTATATGTCGAGGACGACCCTGACATACCATCCCTTGTCTCGTTTTTCCAGTTTGAAGAGGTGATAGGTGACAGCCTTAACATCGCATCCAAGCTCATGCCGCTCCCGGTCAATCTCCTCCCCCTCTAACACTCCTTCCAGTTTAAACCCGGGATGTATTTTCACCTGGTAGTCTGAGAAGACAAGATTCTCAGCATCTTTCAGATAGACTATCTCCGAGAGCCAGTCAAAGAGCAGAACATCCAGGCCTGGAGCCTCGAGTTCAACCTCCTGTCTAATACTGGCCCTCACTTTAGACGGGTCCACCATCACACTGGTAAGAGCCCTGGCAGTCTCAACAAAAACCTCCTCCAGGGTTTCAGCCTCCACCTCGAAGGCAACATCCGCAGTTGCAACGCCCTCCAGCACCCGGTACATAACACCCAGTAATAGCGGGACAACCGCATAACCTTTTAGGTAGGCGTTGGTAACCGCCAGTGTAAAGGATGAAGAAAGAAAGTATCCGGTTCGCCCAGGAAGGATGTATATACACAGGTACTGCGGATCTACTCCAAGATATATACAATGCGGATATAACTCCAAATAGAGTTATATGCGAAGTACTCCGTGGATATACCTGAGTTAAGCGAGATGGCTATATAGAAAAGATGGTGTTAGATGGATGAAACGTTTTATAGATATCCATAATCGGCGGATTCGGTTGACAGACGAAAGGCAAAAGCACATCGAGACAGACCATCCAGAAATGTTCGGACAAGTTAATAAAATACAGGAAGTTTTATCGGATCCTGATGTAATTGTCAGATCAAAAACAGATCTTGATGTTGAGCTATTTTATCGACATTACGACATCACGCCTGTTACTGAGAAGTATTTATGTGTTGTAGTTAAAATACTAGCTGAGGACATGTTTATTATAACCGCATATTTCACGGATACGATAAAAAGAGGAGCGGTGTTATGGAAAAGGAAATAAAAATTTGGTATGATAAAGAAGGAGATTATCTCGAGGTTCTTTTTGAGCGGAAAAAAGGATACTTCAGGGAAACAGAGAATGATGCAGTAATGGAAAAGGTGGATGAGGAAGGAAATATCATCGGTTTCTCCATTCTAAAAATGAGTGCACTGAAAGAGAAGCCCCTTTCAATAGATCTTAAAAGCCACATCGCCTAACAGAGCGTATCTGGCTACGTTCCGTCCAAATACAGCCTTACTACTGGATTTCAGATACGCTCGGAACGTTATACGCAATTCCGCCCTGAAGCCCACTGAAAATTAAAATACATAGGAAGTGTTATCTATTGATATGAACGAAAAATACGAAAGTCCCTTTGACGAACTGCCAGAAGCATTGGTAGAAGAAATGCTAGATCAGTGTGGCGAACTAGGAGAGAAGTTATCAAAATCTTTTGAAATGTTATATGGGAATAAAAATGAGATACGAAAAGAATTGGTAGAACAAAAAATTTTAAGAAAAGACACAGAAATATTTTCTGCACCAACACATCCAACTACATGTGGGGTAGATGGTTCTTATGCAATAGAAAAACTACTATCTGCGGATATGATTGCCATTGCTGGTGTTGCTGTTGAGGGACTAACACCACCAACAGAAAAGAGACACTGGCCCAAACCCCACCATAATTCTAAAGTTCTTATTGTTCCTCATAGCGATTCAACAACAGTAGTTGCAAGAGCAATTATGATGTGTATGGAATTAGAATTAGGAGCCAAAGCACCACATGATATAATATTTTTAGATGGCTCATTAACTACTCCTTTCATATATTTTAATCAGTCGTTAAATAGAATAGATGAAGTATCCGATAACTTATCTATATTATTTTATAAAATGTTAAAAACAGCACTGAAATCTTATAAGGAAATTTTAACATCTCCGAGGAGTGATAAAATATTCGTGGGGGTCCCCAAATATACAACAAGAAAAGAGGTTGCTCAGGGGATTTTAAAAATGAATGAGTATGAGGACAGAGGCTTATTATCTTTTATTTTAGAGGCAGGAGAATTTGTAGGCCCACTAAAAATTCAAGAACCTCAATCACCGTGGCACATTGATAGATCACCAACAGATACAAAGAAAATCATCGATGATATAATAGAGGCATTAGAGAATCTACATGTAACTTATA
>CAZCCY010000030.1:0-15405 GCA_964497545.1 uncultured Methanosarcinales archaeon
CGGGCCTGTTAGCTTTACAGTCGAAGCACCCACAACCACTCCGACACCTACTCCGGGTGTTCTTCGTGGATTTGTGACAACTGCCAGTGGTGTGGGTGTCCCGAGTGTAATGGTCACTGCTTCTAATGCCACCAGTAACAAAACCACCTTCACGGGTTTTGATGGTAGCTATGCCATGTCGCTTTCCCCGGCCAACTATAGTCTGAACTTCTCGAAGTCAGGCTATGAGGATAACACAAGTCTCTCGGTACTGATAACCTCAAATAACATTTCGACTGTTAACGCCATCCTCTATTCTGTGTCTCTTTCCGCTGCCAGGACTATTGTGCGGGCAGAGAATGGCACCAATGCCAGCTTTGCGGTGAGCATCTCGAACACAGGTACAGATGCCACTTTCAATTTGACAAACAATACCGTTGAAAATGTGACATTCTACATTAACAACACCCATATTCTTGTCAACGGGTCTGAAACAAAAACTCTGGAGGTGAATGCAAGTTCCCAGGTTCCAGGTGCCCACAGCCTTGTGATTACCGCCTCGGACACAAGTACCGGTAAGTCTGCAAGCCTGCGGCTTTTTGCCATATTCTACAATGCAAGTGCAGAAAACACAACCATCGGAAATACAGTGATTAACAATTCCAATGTTACCGAGGGTGCCATTGTTATTGATTCCACGGTGAATAGCAGCAATGTGACAGGCGCTGCCCTGATAAACGCTACTGTAACCAATGGGTCCATTGTAACCGGGGATGCTTTTGTGAACCATAGCACTGTTAATGCCTCGACTATTGTAAATGCAACCATCCAGGCCAATTCTATCCTGGACCGTTCGACGGTTGTAAACGCTACCGTGATAAGTTCGAATCTCACCGGCACTAATGTCACCGGGGGTGCTCTCCTGTCAAATGTCTCGGCTGTGAATTCTGTTATAAATGGCAGTGTTGAGCTGGAGGATATTGTACTGCTTGGTGTTACTGTGACCAGAAACGAGTCAACAGGTCAGCCGGTACTTGAGTCTGGCAGTGTGGTCTACCAGGGGATTAACTTTACCAATGTTTACAGGCCAGTGCCGCTCCAGGAGCTTGTGAAAAAGAAGGCAGAACATGTGGTGAACGGTATAGTCGAGATTGACAATTCCACAGACATCAGCGCTCTTCTCAATGTGAGCTCGAACCGGACTGTCAGTCTTATTCTCAGTCGCACCGGCATAAACCCGGATGGGAAAGATAAGAGTGATACCCTTGGCGACTTTGTTCACATCCTGGCTAACGACACCGGCAATATCACAAATGTCACCATCCGCCTCTACTACACCACCTCCAGCTTTGATAGCAACTTCATCTATTTCTACAACACCACTACCGGTTGGGAGAAGCTGGATACCACAGGTTCTGGCACCCATGCTGGTTTTAATTATACTGAGGCCCAGCCTGACCACCTCTCCACCTTCGTGCTGGCAGGGGTGTCTGCTCCATCGCAGCCATCTGGTGGCGGTCATGGCGGTGGTGGCGCGGGTGTTAGGACTCCCACTGCCCCGTCCAACATCGAGATAATGGAGCAGCGGGAGCTCACACTCTACAAGGACCGGGAGACCGTCTATCGGTTCAGGAATGCAAGTCTTGTGGTCTATGAGATGGCGGTGGTTCCAAGGGTCAATGCCGGGGATACGACGGCCAGGGTGGAGCAGTTAAAAGGTATATCCAGGCTGGTCAACCTGACACCCCAGGGCAGGGTGTACAAGTATGTTAATGTCTGGCTTGGCACAACCGGTTTTGCCACGCCCAAGAACCTTAAACAGATAAAGATAAGGTTCCGGGTGAAGACAAAGTGGCTCTCTGATAACAGTCTTGAGAGGGGGTCTGTGAGACTCCTCAAGTGGACTTCGAACCAGTGGCAGGAGCTCTCGACCAGCCAGATTAGGGAGGATAGCAGCTATGTCTATTACGAGGCTGTGACTGACAGCCTCTCTCCGCTTGCGGTGGTTGCGATTCCAGGAGCGGTTGTCACTCCAACGCCGGTTTTAACTCCAGCTCCGACAGGGCCAGAAGTCACTCCCACACCCACACCAACAGCGGTGCCTGGTAAGGGGATTAGCACTGCTACCTGGCTGGCGGCTGTGGTTGTGGTGCTGGCAGTGGTAATCGTCGGATATCTGCTGTGGAGGAAAAAAGCAGGGAAATAACCCCCCATATTTTTTTAACTTTTTCTGGTGGGATTTCCCCTGAGGTTTTACCCTGTTCCAGACTATTTTTTGGCTGGATGTACCATTTGGGCTGGAACGGTTAAAGGGAGGGAGAATTTATTTGTATTTTTGGGTTGTATTTTGGCGGTCAGGGTGTTTTTGGATTTGAGGTTGGCTGGCGGGTTTTTTAGGAGGTGGTTTTTCTGGGTGAGTCTCTGAGGTGGAGCGGGCTTTTGGCGGTGGGGGGTGTTGTGTTGTTTCTTTTTCTTTTTGGTTATGTGCTTTATCCTCTTGCAGATGGGATTGTGCTGGGGATTGTTTTTGCCTATATGGCCCGTCCTGTTAAGGTTTTTTTGGATGGTTTTGCTTCCAGGGTTTCTTCTTTTATGGCTACTCTTGTTGTGATTGGGCCTATCACTCTTTTGTTGGGTCTTGGTATGGCTGAGCTTGTCCAGCTTATCATCTGGTTGATTAAGAGTCGGGAGATTTTGATTGGTCGTTTTGTCTCGGTTTCTTCTGGTTTTGGTATTCCGCCGTATTTCCTTGACGGGTTTAGAATGGTTTTGGCTGATGTGTCTTCTTATGCTCTGCCTCTGTTGAGGGAGCTTCCGGTTTTCGGGTATTCCTGGAAGTTTGCTCTTCTGGTTTTGAATATCGTTATATCTATTTTGGTCTGTTATTATGTTCTGCGAGATGGGGGGGGTCTGGTGGAGCGGGTTTTGAGTTTTGTCCCTGCAAGTAACTGTCGGGAGTTTCAGAGGTTTCTTGTTCATCTGGATGATATTTTGACTGCTATTTTTATTGGTAATGTTTTCAGTGCCATGGTGGTGGGTCTTTTGAGCGTCCTGGTTTTCTGGTTTTTTGGTGTGCCCAAGGTAATGGCTCTTTCTGCCCTGATGTTCCTGGCGGCTCTGATTCCGGTTTTTGCTGGCTGGATGATTCTTCTACCGGTCGCTGTTTACCGGTATTTCGAACACGGCCTGTGGGATGCACTGGTCTTCCTTGTGGCTTCCACCCTGGTTATCCTCGTCTTTACCGAGCTTGTGGTCCGGCCTTATATTATCCGGATGAAATCGGAAATTCATCCCCTGCTGATTATTATCACTTTTACAGGTGGTGGTCTTATCGGGGGGATGGCAGGGTTTTTCACAGCCCCTGTGGTCCTGGGAGTGCTTATTGCAGCAGACCGGGTTTACCAGGAGAAGCCGGTTAAAAGACTTGAGAGAAGACTTCAGGCTAAAATGAAAACAGGAGAGGATGGCTAACCTTTTTCTGGGAACAGCCTTAAGTGGAGAATACCGATAAAAGGGGCTTTATGACAGCAGACTGGCACTCCCTCGAAATAGAGGATGTCCTGGCCAGGCTTGGCTCCACCAGGGAGGGTCTCTCCAGCGAGGAAGCTGCTAAACGTCTCCAGAGGTTCGGGTTTAACGAGCTTGAGGAAGCAAAAAGAATTTCCAGGCTTGAGATTTTCATTTCACAGTTCAAAAACATCCTCATCATCGTGCTAATTGTGGCTGCTGTTCTCTCTGGTCTTATCGGGGATATCGTCGAGGCTATTGTCATCGGTGTGATTGTGGTTTTTGCAGCTCTTCTAGGTTTTGTCCAGGAGTACCGGGCTGAGGAGGCTATTGCCGCGCTGCGGAGGATGGCTGCGCCCCGGGCCCGGGTGCTGCGGGACGGCAAGCCCAGGGAGATTCCGGCCCGGGAGGTTGTGCCAGGGGATATCCTCGTCCTGGAGACCGGGGACAAGGTGGCTGCTGATGCCAGGCTTCTGGAGGTTTTCAACCTCAAAACCGATGAGGCGGTCCTCACCGGCGAGTCAACGCAGGTGGGGAAGACCACAGAACCCCTGAAAGGTGAGCTTGGACTGGGGGACCAGAGGAACATGGTTTTCGGGGGCACAATTGTCACCTATGGCCGGGGGAGGGGTGTGGTTGTGGCTACCGGGATGGAGACCGAGTTCGGGAAGATTGCGGGCATGCTCCAGGAGGTGGAGGAGCGGCAGACACCCCTACAGGAGAACCTGGACAGTCTGAGCCGGGTGCTGCTCAAAATCACCCTGGTCGTGGTGGTGCTAATTGCAGGTGCTGGCATGGTCGCCTGGGATGCTTCGCCTCTCGAGATGTTTGTCTGGGGTGTTGCTCTGGCTGTTGCAGTGGTCCCTGAGGCTCTGCCCGCGGTGGTGGTGATATCCCTGGCAATCGGGGTGCAGAGGATGGTTAAACGCCATGCTCTCATCCGGAAACTCCCCGCGGTGGAGACGCTGGGGAGTGTCTCTGTAATCTGCACCGATAAAACCGGTACTCTTACCAGGAACGAGATGACCGTACGCAACATCTACCTGGACCGGAGGGAGATACAGGTGACAGGCGCAGGCTACACACCCCAGGGGGAGTTCCTGCTGGAAGGGAGACCCTACGCCAGCCCTGACCTGGAGCTGCTCCTCAGAATCGGTCTCCACTGCAACGACGCTCACCTCGAAGACAGCAAAGGAGACCCTACCGAGGTGGCACTCCTGGTGGCAGCCAGCAAAGCCGGACTAAAAAAACAGGGGGAACCCAGGATAGCAGAGATACCTTTCACCTCAGAGCGTAAAATGATGACTACTATCCATCCTGGCATCGCCTATTCCAAGGGGGCGCCTGAGGCCATACTCCCCCGCTGCTCCAGAATCCGGCTAGAGGGGAGAGAAAAAAACCTGGGAGAGGAGGAGAGAGAAGAAATTCTAGAAAAGGTAGGTGAAATGGCAGGCAGGGCGTTGAGGGTGCTTGCCCTTGCCTACAAACCCCTGGAAGATAAGCCTCTGGAAGATGGGCCTGAGAGCCTGGAAGACATTGAGCGGGACATGGTCTTTGTGGGCCTGGTGGGCATGCTAGACCCTCCCAGGGAGGAGGCGAAAGAGGCTATCCGGAAGTGTGAGAGGGCAGGGATAAAGGTTATCATGATTACCGGTGACCACAAACTCACAGCCCAGGCTGTGGCAGCAGAGCTCGGACTCTACAAGGGGGGTGTCATTCTCACCGGGGCAGAGCTCGACAGCCTGGAAGAAAAAGAATTCGAAGAGCTGGCAGAAGACGTGGAGGTCTATGCCCGGGTCTCCCCTCACCATAAACTCCGGGTGGTGGGAGCTCTCACCCGGAAGGGGAAAGTGGTGGCCATGACCGGGGACGGTGTAAATGATGCACCGGCGCTAAAAAAAGCGGATGTGGGAATCGCGATGGGGATAACCGGCACAGATGTGACCAGGGAGGCGGCAGACATGATTCTCACAGACGACAACTTCAGCTCCATCGTCGCTGCAGTAGAGGAGGGGAGAGCCATCTTCGGGAACATCAAGAAATACCTCCTATATCTCCTTTCCATTAACTTCGGGGAAGTCCTTCTCATAGCCCTGGCCATACCGACCAGGAGTCTCCCCCTGCTTGCAGTGCAGATACTTTACATCAACCTAGCGACAAACGGGCTACCCGCGCTGGCACTCTCGGTAGACCCGCCTGACCCGGACCTGATGGAACAGCCACCCCGCAACCCTAGAAAGAGTATCTTCACCCGGCGGGTGACAGCCCTCATGGCAGCAGGAGGCATCTGGCTCGGACTGCTCACCTTCACGGTCTTCCAGCTGGCACAAAACAATGGCAAAAGCCTCCAGGAAGCCCAGAGCCTCGTATTTGTAACCCTGGTGCTGACCGACTTCTGCATGGTCTTCAACTTCCGCTCCGACCACCTCTCCATCCTCAAAATCGGCCTCTTCAAGAACAAATGGCTGAACTATGCCATAACCTGGGAGACCATCCTCCTGCTTGCAGTGGTCTCCCTACCACCTCTACAGAGAGCCTTCAAAACCTACACCCTCCCCCTGGAGGACTGGGCCATAGCCCTCCTGGCAGCTCTCACCATCTTCCCGGTACTGGAAATGGTGAAACTCGCCATCAGAAAAGGCTGGATAAAAGAGGGACAGAGTTAGAGTTCAACTGAGAACTGTCACAATTTATAATTATATTGTAAAATAAATATTATAACAAGAAGGTGACAGGGTGGGTATCCCAATTGTTTAACCAGACTTTTAAAAATAAGAAGGGGGTGTGTGGAGTGTTATTAGTACTCCATGTCACCCATGCCGCCGCCTGGGCCTCCGCCGCCACCAGATGGCTCAGGGGCCTTGGTGGATGCTATTACGTCGTCTATCCGCAGAATCATGGTGGCGGCCTCGGTGGCTGAGTTGATGGCCTGGACCTTAACCCTGAGGGGCTCTACGATGCCCTGTTTTTGCATGTCTTCCACTTTGCCCTCGAACACGTCAAGGCCAGCGCTCTTGACACCCTTCTCGTGCTGGCTTCTCAGCTCCACCAGCATGTCAATGGGGTCAAGACCCGCGTTCTCGGCCAGTGTCCTGGGCACCACCTCCATGGCCTCGGCAAACTTCTCCACTGCCAGCTGTTCCCTGCCCTTGAGGGTGGCAGCATACTCCCGCAGTCTCAGTGCGAGTTCGACTTCAGGAGCGCCTCCTCCTGCCACTATGAAGCCGTCCTCGATTACAGCGCCCACCACCCGGAGGGCGTCGTGGATGGCTCTCTCAAGTTCGTCTACCACATGCTCGGTGCCGCCCCGGAGGATGATGGAAACTGCCTTGGGATTACTGCACTCGGTGACATAGATCATCTCCTCGTCACCAATCTTCCGCTCTTCTACCTGGCCTGCCCTGCCGATGTCTGAACTCTGAATCTCCCTGAGGCTTGTCAGGATTTTAGCTCCAGTAGCCCGGGCAAGCTTCTCCATGTCGCTCTTCTTAACCCTCCGGGCAGCCAGTATACCGGCTTTGGCCAGATAGTGCTGGGCGATGTCATCAATCCCCTTCTGGCAGAAGACCACATTAGCACCGCTAGCCACAATTTTTTCGACCATCTGCTGGAGCATCTTCTCTTCCTGGTCCAGGAAGGACTGCATCTGGTCTGGAGATGTTATCTGGATTTCAGCGTCCACCTCAGTCTTCTTGATCTCAATGGCCTCGTTCAGGAGGAGGATCCTGGCATCCTTAACTTTCTTGGGCATGTTGGAGTGGACCCGCTCCTTGTCAATGACCATGCCCTTGATTAGCTCGGACTCGTTGATGCTGGCGCCAACCTTTTTCTCCACCTTGACATCATCAATGTCCACAGTGTACTTGCCATTCTCCTCTTCCACCACAGCCTTCACAGCGTCCACAGCCAGTCTGGCAGAGATGTCCTTGGCAGACTCTGCCCCCTTGCCGGTTATGGCTGTTGCGGCAATTTTAATGAGAGTGTCATCATCGTCTGGAGAAATTTTAACTTTAATGCTCTCCAGCACCTCTTTGGCCTTTTTGGCTGCAAGCCTGTAGCCGTTGGCAATAATTGTGGGATGCACCTCCTGCTCCAAGAGTTCCTCGGCTTTTTTCAGGAGTTCTCCGGCCAGCACAGCAGCAGTGGTGGTGCCATCTCCTACCTCATCATCCTGGGTCTTGGCAACCTCCACAATCATCTTGGCAGCAGGATGCTCAATATCCATCTCCTTCAAAATTGTGGCCCCATCATTGGTAATGACAATATCACCCAGGGAATCCACAAGCATTTTATCCATACCCCTAGGCCCAAGGGTGGTCCTGACAGCGGCAGCCACTGCTTTGGCAGCCATAATATTGCTGTTCTGAGCCTCTCTTCCTCTTGACCTCTGGGTTCCCTCTTTTAGAATTAATATTGGTTGTCCTGCTAATTGTCCAGCCATACTTTTTACCTCCTTAAATCTTACAAGGGCATTAGTAATGTTTGGAGTTCTATATAAGCATTTCGAGAAAGAGTTGTGCTGACCAATTTGAAAAGATTAAAGCCAGCCAAAACGGGAAAAATCATTGCATGTCCGAAATCAGAAAGCACAATTTCCTGGATGAGTATGTTATAATCTCGCCCAGAAGAAGGGAGAGACCCCACGGAGACAGTCAGGGTTGTCCTTTCTGTCCCGGAAACGAGCACATAACACCCCCGGGTCTTGCATACCTGGCTGACGGCAGGCTCTTCCAAGAAGACAAGGATACGAGAGCCTCCAGCTGGAATTACCGATGCATCCCAAACCTCTTCCCAGCCCTGACACCAAACCCGCAGACTCCAGTCAGAGGCGCTCTACCAGGCCAGGGGTTCCACGAGGTAATAGTCGAAACACCCCACCACGATAGACACCCTGCAAGCCTCACAAAAGCCGAGCTAAACCGGCTTCTGGAAGTCTACCAGGACAGATATGAATATTACTCCCACCTTAATCAGATAAAATATGTAGCCCTCTTCCGAAACCACAAACCCGAAGCAGGAGCATCCCTACCCCACCCCCACACCCAGATAATCTCCCTCCCCCTCATCCCACCACTAATAGCACGGGAGCTTAAATCAGACTGCCCTTACTGTAAACTCAGTGAGGCAGAGGAGCGGAAAATAAAGGAGAACCACTATTGGACAGCCTTCACACCCTTCGCCTCCAAAGTCCCCTACGAGACCTGGATTCTACCCCAAAGACACACACCCGACCTGACAGACCTCACCAAAAGCGAGCTAACAAGCCTAGCAGAGATTCTAGAGCATATTCTCAAGAAAATTGCAGAAAAACTAGAAGACCCACCCTACAACCTTTTATTCTTCCAGCACCAGAACTACCATCTCAACATCCGCATCCTACCCAAACTCTCAAAAATCGCGGGGTTTGAACTTGAAACTGGCATCTACATTAATACTGTGACACCAGAGGATGCGGCAAAAATGCTAAGGTAAAAAATGTTTTAGATTGACCGAAATAAATCATCCTTTGTATTTTCCGGTCACAATTTCTCTGATTTTATTTGCTGTTTTGGGGCCGACTGATTCGACTTCCAGGAGTTCTTCTCTTGTTGCTGTAACAATTTTTTCGATGGTACCGAAATGTTTGAGAAGGTTTCTTGCAGTGGAAGGCCCGATTCCTGCTATGGAGGAGACAACGTATTCCTGCTGCTCTGGCAGGGTCAGGGCTGTTCGTTTCCCGTGGAGGCTAAAGTGTTTTTTACCCTCCTTCTGCTCCCGCCGGGCGATTGTCCTCAGGAGGGATGCTGTTTCTTCCTCGTTTTTTGTGAAGAAAACCGGTATTCTGAAATCAACAATGATGGATGCAAGTAGCCCCTGGATGGCATTGGGATGGACCTGCCTGGCTGTATAGAGGTCCTCACCCTCTACCACCAGGATGGGTCTCTCATAGTTGCGGGCCAGGTCAGATAGCTGGCGGAACAACTCCCTCCCAGGATTGATGAGGGATTCCAGAAGGTCAGCTGTCGTCTTACGCTCCACCCCCACCCTCTCACTCAAAACATAATCTCCAACCTCCAGACTCTGAAAAACCAGCTCCACACCGCATCTTTCAAGCTCCTTAACAACCCGACACCTGGCCTCCCGACTGTCAACATAGACTCTGACATCATCCCCTTTGAAATCCAGAAGCAACCGCTGTACCTGCGTTTTCTCCTCCCGATGACCCTTACCCCCCTTTGTTTCAACTGGAAACACCCCCCCCATTGTTTCAACTGGAAAACCTGGAACTGACACCCCCCCACCCTTGCCAGTCACACCCCCACCACCCAGAAATTGGCCATCTGATATCGATTCAGCCTCTGAACCACCCCCTCTAACCCTATAAATTTTCTTCTCCGCTCCCCCCTCAAAAATTTCCCCTGGAGAAACCCCTGTTTCCTCTGGAAGAACCTTGATTTCCTCTGGAGAAACTCCAGCACCCCCAGAGCCGCCAGCCTCAAACTCCTGCCCCCCTCCAGACACCTCTTCTTTCACCCCAACACCCTTTTCTACTCCAACACCTTCTTCTCCCAGCCCACACCCCACACTTTTAACCTCAACCTCTCCATCTTTCACCCTACTCGTTCCATCTCCCATCACTCCCACCCCCCTCTCTTCTACCCTAACCTCTCCTTTCTCCACAACCTCCCCACCCCTTACTCCAACCATCCCACTCTCCTCCACTCCAACTTTTTCTTCCCCCTTCACCCCAAACTCCCCTTCTTTTACTCCAATCTCCTCTTCCCCCTTCACTCCAACCTTTCCATCTTCTACTCCAACCTCTCCTTTCGCCACCCCCGACTCCACATCTATTTTCACCCCGGAATCTTCTTTGTGCAGGCGACCCCCAGAGAAACCCTCTCCGGCCTGCTGGAGAGCCTGAATCTGCCGGTGCATCTTCTTCTCCCGGTGACGACTACTCCAATGATAGGCATTGTCCAAGGTGTCATCGGTAATCAGCACCACCACCCTACCCTGATGCCGCCGCCCAGTCCTACCCTTACGCTGAATACTACGAATCTCACTCGGCACAGGCTCATAAAACAAAACAAGGTCAGTAGCAGGAATATCAAGACCCTCCTCCGCCACCGAAGTAGCAACCAAGGTATTATACTCCCCACTTCTAAACTTCTCCAGAATCTCAACCTGCTCCCGCTGAGTAAGACCCTTATCCCGATACCTGCTCGCCTGACCCACAAACCTCACCGGACGAACACCCTCCACACCCCGAAGAGCCTCCACCACCATCTCCGCAGTATCCCTATAATTCGTGAACACAATAACCCTGGAATCCGGATTCCCCCTGACCTCCTCACCCACAATCTCCCGCACCTCCTCAATCTTAGGATGCTCAATATCCAGACCAGAAAGAGCCTCCACCACCGTCCGAATCCGAGGATCCGCCATCAACCTCACCGCAGCCTTACTCCCCCGCGACCGAGCCTCATTAGAAAGCCTCTCAAAATACCTCTTCAACGAAGACACACCCTGCGTCTCAGCCAACTCCAAGGCATGATTAAGCTTCAAAACCTCAGCCAAAAGAGAAACAGCCTGATAGACACTCCGATCCGGAGCAAACCTAAGCCTCCCCTGAAGCTTCCGCTGCAAATCAAGAACCTCCATCTTCCGCACCCCCACACGACCACCACCCCGACGACCCAACACATAACCCAAACGCTCCAACTCCCCCAAACGCTCCGAAAGAACCTCACCCATCAAACCCCCCAACCCCTTTATTTCCACTGGAACCCGCACAACCCGCCGCTCAACCCGCCGATAAGACACATAAGGCCTCACATCCGGATCCGACTCACTCCTGGCCAAAACCCTACCCAAACCCAAATTCTCCTGAACCTCAGCAATCCTCTCAACATCCCCACCCGGACTCGCCGTAATCCCCAGAGCAAGCGGAAAACGAGCCTGCTCAAAATACTTCTCAGCAATATAAACATAAGCATAATCCCCCACACCCCGATGAGCCTCATCAAAAACCACAAGCGAAACATCCCCCAAATCAATCCTACGAGCCAAAAGATCATTCTCAACCACCTGCGGCGTAGCAACAACAACCCTAGCACCACCCCACTCCAAAGCCCGCCTAGCAGGCGGAACACCACCAGTAAAAACAACAACCCCACCCTCACCAAGGACAAGAGCACCCCGCAAAAAAGCCGCATGCTGCTCCACCAAAGGCTTAGTAGGCGCCAAAAACAAAACCTTACCCAAACCCAAACGCTCCACCATCACAAGAAGAGCCACCACAGTCTTACCCAAACCCGTAGGCAACACCACCAAACTAGACCCCCTCAAAGCCTCCCCAGCCAAAACCTCCTGATACAACCTCCGCTCAACAACACCCGACCTCAACAGAGGATGACTAACAAAAGAAACCTCCATAACCAACAAAAAAACAGCCCAAACAAACAAAAAACTTACCTAAAAAAACACACCTGCTACAAACAATCACGCAAGGAAAACACTCTCTGTGTGACGATGTAAAAGCTCTGAAAAAAAGATTTGCTTACAATATAAAAAGGCCAAAGAAGGATAAGAAGCTCCCTGTTGTTCTTAGCCAGGAAGAAATTTCAAAGATTCTATCTTCCATCAACAATCTAAAACATAGACTAATATTAATACTCGTTTACTCAGCAGGATTAAGAGTAAGTGAAGTAGTGAACTTGAAGCCTGAAAATATTGACACTGATAGAAAGCTTATTCACATAAAAGGAGCAAAAGGGAGGAAAGACCGGTACACAATGCTTTCTAAGGTGGTAATGAAGAATAAGCCACAGACATGGTTACCTTCCAGGACAGAAAAAAGATAAACATATCTCAATAAGAACTGTTCAAGCTATCTTTGAACAGGCAAAAGATAAAGCTGGCATCAGAAAAGACGTGACCGTTCATAGCCTCAGTCATTCATTTGCAACACATCTGCTTGAAAGCGGAGTAGATATACGCTACATCCAAGAACTACTAGGACATAAACACTCAAAGACAACAGAAATATATACCCACGTGAGCACCAAGAATCTAAGCAATATTAAAAGTCCACTGGATATATTAGAAAACGAATCGTATGAAACACACCCAAAATAAGCATATCCGCAATGCAGATATAACTCTAATTTAGAATGATATACGCACTGCGTATATGAACGAGTTAGGCGACATAATAGATAGGAGAGGATAGGAAAATGATCAGACAGATTAAAATAGCAAATTTTAGAAGTTTAAAAAATGTAGAAATAGGTTTGGAAAATGATCTTACAGCGTTGGTTGGGGAAAATGATAGTGGAAAAACATCTATAATAGATGCTTTAAAAATTATTTTTGAGAACAAAGATCCAGAAATCGATGATTTTTACTGGGGTACAGATGAAATCCACATAGAAGTTGAAGTTAATGATATGAGTTTTATTAAGAAATTTTCAAAAGATAGTAATAACAATATTCAATCCAAAACTATGGTCAGATTCGACCGTGAATTTTTAGAACGAATCAGGGAAGATGTAAATTCCGATGATTTTGATTTGCTGGCGGATGGAGATAAAAGAGAAAAGCTAATTAGTTATGCGTCTGTTTTGGGAGTTCAATTCAGAAGCAATATTGGAACAGATACCCTTAAAGATAGGGTAGTAAACAGGATAGACGAACATATAGAAAGTGGAGATTCCACTGAAGGCAACATTCCAAACTACAATATTTACTTTCTGGATGGTAAACATTTTGAAAGTATATCTAGATTCTTTCAAGAGGTTTTCTTTAAAGAAAAAAGTAGAGACATATGGTACGAGGAAGTTAAGGAAGGAAGAACTATCGAAGACATCATTAGGGAGAAGCTAGAGGAGTATGCTGAAAATTTGAAAACAGAAATTGAAGAGAGAGGTATAAAGGATAAGCTAAAAAGCTTTCTTCGTGAGCTTACGGAAATATCGGTCAATCCTATCTTTGAGCCAAAAGGTATAAACATAGGTGTCGAGGTTCAACTTTTAGAAGAAGATGGTAGGAAAATTTCAGTTGAGAAGAAGGGAGACGGAACAAAAAGAAGAATAACAATGGCATTATTGGAATATAAAAAAGCAAAAGAAGAAGAACCCTCATTTTACGTGTTTGATGAGCCAGATACACATCTGCATGTAAAAGCACAAGTTGAGCTATTAAGTATAATAAGACAGTTTAATGAAAGTGAAAAGCAGGTTGTTATAACTACACACTCGCCATTCATAATGAACTCGGTAAAGCCGAGACAAATAAGGTTACTTTCACTAGAGAATGGTGAAACTAAGATAAAACCTATATCAACGAGTAAAGATGTAGAATGGACTTTGAGGAGCTTAGGGATTGAGAACGTAAACTTATTTTTCTCGAGGAGAATTCTAATTGTCGAAGGAGACACGGAAGAAACGTTTATTCCATTAATCTATGAGAAATTATCTGGCAATAATCTCTATAGTGTCCTAGTTAAAGTAATTAACAGAAAAGGGATAACAAACGTCCCAAGGTTTGCAGAGATATTATCGGAATTTGTAAAACCTGAAGACATCTTTATTTTGGTTGATAATGATGCCGATGAAGAAACTAAGAGCATAATTGAGGAATTGGAAATTCCGGAGGAAAACGTATTCGTAGTTGGCCATAAAGAATTTGAAGATGCTTTCAAGACTGAAATTATTTATATGGCTTGGAAAAGATTTGTTGAAAACAGAGGGAAAGAAATTGGCGAAGAATGGACCATTGAAAATATAGAAAGATTAAGAGAAGAATGTATAAAGGATGGGAAAAAGCTTAGCGAAAAGCTGAGGAGTCTAAACAAAGGATGTTTAGAATCTATGAAAAAGACTAAATTAGCTCGAGCTTTAGCTGAATACTGTGAAAGAGAACATTTACCTGATAAAATCAACGAATTGCTAGGAAAACTAAGATGATCTATTACGTCGCCTAACAGCGGACATACGGCTTCGCTATGCTTCGCCCAAATCCAGCCTAACGGCTGGACTTCGTATGTCCGCAAAACGTTATACGCCATAGGGCGAAATGCTTTGAAAGGCTTTGAATAATGGACAAGAAGGGAATATACGAAGAACTCAAGAGGAATCCAAAGAATGTTAGATTTGAGGTGCTTTGCAGAGCAGCAGAATTGTTTGGCTTTAGGTTTAAAGGGGGTAGAGGGAGCCATAGGATATATGTCAAAGATGGGGTGAGAGAGATGTTGAATTTTCAGAATGTTAAAGGGAAGGCAAAACCATATCAAGTTAGACAATTCTTAAAGGTTATCGAGAGGTATAAATTACTAGAGGAAGAAGATGTATAAGTACGCAATAGAGATATTCTACAGCGAGGAGGATGAGGGTTATATTGCAGTGGTTCCAGAGTTGGCAGGGTGTTCAGCATTTGGCGAGACCGAAGAAGCAGCATTAAAGGAGGTCATGACTGCAATGGAGCTCTGGCTGGAAACTGCCGAAAAAGAGGGGAGAGAGATCCCACAACCAGCAGGAAGAGAACTGCTGAAAGCATTTTTCGATGAAGAAATCGCCTTTCGCCCCACACGCCCACAAGGAGCTGGCGTATAACACAGCGTATCTGGCTTCGTGCCTTTGGCACTCCACCCAAATCCAGCCTTACGGTTGGACTTCAGATACGCTCAGAACGTTATGCTCAATTACGAGTCCGCCTCTTTCAGAGGTTGCCACCGAAAATTTTAATGTTGTTGCCTTCGTTAAAATTCATAAAAACAAAAAGAAATTACGAAATTGCTTCGCAAATCATCTAACAAAATTTTAACGAAATTTTTTCTTATCTTTAAAAGGGTTGCCGCCTTATTTTACAATATTTTCGAATTATTTATAAAGGTAAAGTAAATAACTTAATTTATGGTAGAAGACAATAACGTAGAATGTA
>CAZCCY010000031.1:0-15170 GCA_964497545.1 uncultured Methanosarcinales archaeon
GTTTACCTGTTCTCTGGGGAGAGGTGTTTATCTCTTTGAACGTTGGAACCCCATACTCGGAATGCTTGAGATTAAAGGTCTTTCCAAGTCTTACAATGGAATCCGGGTGCTGGATGGTCTGGACCTCCAGGTCAGAGATGGCGAGTTCCTCTGTATTCTCGGCCCCTCAGGCTGTGGCAAAACCACCCTTCTCAGGATAATTGCCGGTCTGGAAAAGGCTGACCGGGGTACTATAACCCTGGACGGCAGGGCCCTCGACACCCCTAATCCAAGGGTGGGAATGGTCTTCCAGGAATACGCCCTCTTCCCCTGGAGAAACGTGTTACAAAACATCACCTTTGGCAGGGAGATTGCAGGCGTGCCAGAGGAGGAGCGGGAGCGGGAGGCGAGAGCCTACCTGGAACTCCTCGGCCTTAAACGGTTCGAGAAAAGCTACCCCCACGAGCTATCCGGCGGCATGCGACAGCGGGTGGCCCTGGCCAGGACCCTGATTAACAATCCCAGCATCATACTTATGGACGAGCCTTTCGGAGCCCTGGACGCCCAGACCCGCAACCACCTCCAGGGCGAGCTCCTGAAAATCTGGGATAGAGAGCGTAAAACCATCCTCTTTGTCACCCATAGCGTGGACGAGGCCGTCTACCTGGCAGACCGGGTGGTTGTGATGTCGGCCAGACCAGGAAAAATAAAAGAAGTCCACCCCATCGAACTGTCAAGGCCAAGAGTCCGCACAAGCCTCCAGGCAAACCAGATAAGAGACAAACTCCTCTCCTCCCTCGGAAGCGAGATAGCCAAAACCATCTAGACCCGATGTGGCTGCTGGGAGAGGTATTCTTTTTTGAACTCCTGGTATCTGTTTTCTTTTATTGCTGTTCGTATTTCCTGTATGAGGTTTTGCATGTGGTGGAGGTTGTGGATGGTCGCAAGGCGGAGTGCCAGGAGTTCTTTCTGGCGGAAGAGGTGGTGGAGGTAGGCCCTGGTGAAGTTCTGGCAGGTATAACAGGTGCAATCTGGCTCAAGGGGCTTGAACTCATCCTTGTATCTGGCTTTTCTTATGGGCAGGTTCCCCTTGCGGGTCAGGATGGTGTGGTGTCTGGCATTGCGGGTGGGATAGACGCTGTCAAATATGTCTATCCCCTTTTCCACATATGTGAGTATCTCTGGGGGTGAACCTACGCCCATGAGGTAGCGGGGTTTGTCTGGGGGGATTTCCCTGGCTGTGAGGCTGACGATGCGGGCTGTGGTTTCCCGGGGTTCGCCTATGGAGAGCCCGCCGATCCCGTAGCCGTCGAAGTCCAGTTCCAGGAGTTTCTGGGCGCATTTCTCTCTCAGGTCTGGGTAGACACCACCCTGGAGTATGGCGAATATCCCCTGTTTTCGGTTTTCTCTGGATTTATGGTATTCCATGGAGCGTTTCGCCCATTGGATGGTGCGTCCTGTGGACTCGGCTGTCCTGTGGTAGTTTGTGCCATAGGCTGGGCAATCGTCCAGTGTCAGGGCTATGTCTGATTTGAGGGCCTGTTGTACTTCCAGGCATAGTTCTGGGGTGTAGATGTGTTTTCTGCCATTGTTGCGGTAGGCCAGCCCCTCACCTGTCACCTGGAATTTGAAGTCCCGGCGGATTAGCTGGAATCCCCCACTGTCGGTGAAGATGGCATTGTTCCAGCCGGTGAAAAGATGGAGGCCCCCTGCTTTTTCTATTACTTCCAGGCCCGGGTTCAGATAGAGATGAAAAGCGTTGCTGATTACCCCCCTGTATCCCAGCTCTTCCAGCTCAAGGGGTGTCAGGGTTTTAACACAGCCCTTGGTGGCTACCGGGAGGAAGAGGGGTGTCTCTATCCTCCCATGGGGTGTGGAGAGGATGCCTGTTCTTGCATCTTGGTCCTGACCTGTCAGCTTGAACATCTATTCTCGGGTGAGGTAGACCAGTATGCTGAGGGCTATGAACTCCAGGATGTCTGGGATGATGACATAGGCAGGGTCGTAGCCTAGCAGTTTGATGATGAGGGGCAGGTCTCTGGGCGGGTTTATGATTACCAGTAAAAGCAGGCCCAGGCGGGTTGCACTTTGGAGGAGTAGGGCGATTGTAAAAATTATGAGTCCCAGGGTGAACCTGCTTTTGAGGTTCCGGTAGATCTGGATGTAGCTCACCAGGAGTACAAGTAACAGGGTGATGTTGCCCGCGGTTATATAGTAGCTTAGTTCCTGGAGTTCTATGTTTCTCCCTCCTCAACTTTTTTTTTCAACTTTTTTCCAGATTTCCTTAAAATCACTTATATTTGCCTCCATGCCTGGAGAGAGAAAATACATTGAGCCGTACTTCTCCCCCTCCACTGTTATTATCCCATTTTTACGAAGGACTTCCAGGTGGTGTCTCACGGTTTTGTAGTCCATGCTCAGGAGTTCGGATAACTGGTTTGCATTGTAAGGCCGCTCTGCCAGGGTTTCAATGATTCTACCTCTGGTATGGCCACCCCTTGTACCTGCAATGAGATACCAGAGAATTTTCTTCAGGACCCTACCTCCATTATTCAACTCCTTGAATCAATACCCTGAACTAAATGCTTTTTGGTGCTAAAAAATAAACTCAGAAAGCCTGTGATAGACGGTATCCAGTGTTACAGGGGGGGAGTATGGGACCGCAGAAGAAACCACCACACCTTGCACAATTCGACTCATGAGAACCACGGGTGAAAACAGAGGGTGTATGCGGAAAAGTGAAATATCCCCCGGTAGAGATTTGGGGGTTGAAATGAAGCTTGAAATTAAACTTAAAGAGGAGGTGGACAGCCTCTGCGATTTCACCTATGCTTTCGCCTGGCAGCAGGATAAGCTTCGCCCGGGAGATGTGATTCCAGGCCAGGAAGGCACAAGCTATACTTACCGGGACCTGGTGGAACATCTGCTGGCTGGGGGAGACCTTGAAATCCATGGGGATGTGGGATGTCGTTTTGGTTACAGTCTGGGGGCCAGCATCCGCCACCTAGGTGGCAGTGGCAGGCCGGTGGAGGTGGGCCGGGTGTTCCTGGACGGAAGTGTGGGGCCTGAGATGGGGATGGCCATGGTCTCTGGGGCCATATATCTTAGCGGGGACTTCGAGGAGCCCCTGGGGAATGTTGTCGAGGTTGCATCCGAGTTTCCAGGCTACCGTAAATATATTTCCATCACAGATTTACTCCACAAAAGAAAAAAGGTGGAGCTTCTGGGCGGTAACACTTTCAATTCAGGGAGACTTGTCCTAGGGGATGGACTATTGAGGGGGACAATTGCTGCCAGGTGTGCCGCCCCTCGTGTTGAGGTGGTGGTGGAGGGGGATGTTTACAATGGCACCGGCCTTCTCATGGAGAAGGGCGTGGTCAGGGTAGTGGGGGATGCCGGTATGAACACTGGAGCTCACCTGGATGGTGGCACCGTGGTTGTCCAGGGCGTCTCCCGGGAGTTTGCCGGGGCATACATGAAAAAGGGCATTTTGGTACTCGAGGATGCGCAGGGGTATGTGGGTGCAGGCATGAAGGGTGGTGCCATCTACACCATAAAAAGGGTGAAACCAGCACCACCTGCCGTGGAGCTTGAAATGACAGAAGAAGAGGGTAAAAACCTGGCAAAACTCCTTTCAAAGAAGATGTTCGAGGCCATGAGCTACCACAAATACGGCATCCCAGAGGAGAAATATGTGACAGTCCGCATGAGAGACGGCTCAGTGGTAACAAGACCCGTGGAGGGGTAGGAAAGGTTTATTTATGGAAAACGAGTATCACCATGCTTGGAGGCAGGTTTTGAATGGTAAAAGTTCCGTGGGTGGACCCAGATGTTTGCATTGGGACCATGGCGTGTGTTAATCTCTGTCCCGAGGTTTTCCAGCTTAATGATGAGGGTAAGTCTGAGGTTGTTAACTCTGAGGGGGCGTCGGAAATTGACATCCAGGAGGCTATTGACGCCTGCCCGGTTAGCGCGATAAAATGGGTTGAACACTAGGCCTTTCTATTTTTTGAGGTGGCTTGAATGGAGAAAACGGAGAGCGTGGAGGGGGTTAACAATGTGGTGTGGAAGATTGCCGGGGAGGCAGGTTATGGGATTATGGCCACAGGATACATGTTTTCTCAACTTTGTACCCGGGGTGGACTCTGGGTTTTCGATATCAATGAGTATCCCTCCTTGATTCGGGGTGGCCATAACACCTATCTGGTGAGGGTTGCTGACCGGGAGGTGTATGCCCCCCTCCGGGGTGTGACCCTTCTTGCTGCACTTAATCGGAGGGCTGTGGAAGCCCATCTGGAGGAGATTGTCCCGGGTGGGGGTATAATCTATGATCCTGAGGAGACCAAGATTCGGGAGATTGCGAGGGAGGATGTTAAGGTCTATCAGGTCCCGCTGCTTGGCATCACAAGAGAGCTTGGGGTGGACAGAATCATGCGGAACAATGCCGCGTTGGGAGCCACCCTGGCGTTGTTTGACTATGATTTCGGCCTCCTGGAGGATGCTATAAAGAGGATTTTCAAGCGTAAGGGTGAGAAGGTTATCCAGGATAATCTGCTGGTTGCCCGCAGGGGCTACGATCACATTAAAGAGAATTACGATGACTTTGGGTTCAAACTGAGAAAGATTGGTAGTCGGGGGCGGATGGTGTTAACCTGTAATGATGCGGCCGCGCTGGGCGCGCTCCGGGCTGGTCTCAAGTTCTATGCAGGCTATCCCATGACGCCTTCCTCCTCGATTCTCCATTACATGGCTGCCCAGGAGCAGCGGATGAAGCTTGTGGTAAAGCACACTGAGGACGAGATTTCCGCCATCAACATGATAGTCGGAGCTTCCATTGCCGGTGTAAGAGCTATGACCGCTACCAGTGGAGGGGGGTTCTGTCTCATGAGTGAGGGCTATGGGATGGCGGGCATGGTTGAGGCCCCTATTGTGGTGGTTGTGGCCATGCGTCCTGGTCCCAGCACCGGGATGCCTACCTGGACAAGCCAGGGGGACCTCAAGTTCCTGCTCTCTGCCTCCCAGGACGAGTTCCCCCGGATTGTGCTGGCACCCGGTGACACAACCCAGACTTTCTATCTGACCGCGGAGGCTTTCAACCTTGCTGAGAGGTACCAGACACCTGTGATTGTGGCCCTGGACAAGTATCTCTCTGAGAGTCACAAGACCACTGAGAAGTTTGACCAAGGGCGGGTTAAAATCGAGCGGGGCTGGCTGGTGGATGAAAAAGAGATAGAAGAGCTGGGAGAGGAATACCAGTGCGATAACTTCTTCAAACGTTACAAGTTCACCGAGGATGGAATATCCCCCAGGTCCATCCCTGGGCAGAAAAAGGGGATGTACTGTGCCACCAGTGACGAGCACGAGGAAACCGGCTACGTTGTCGAGGGAATCGAGAACCGTAACAGGATAATGGAAAAACGGATGAAAAAACTGGAAAAAGCAGCCAGGGAGCTCCCCCCACCCAGGCTTGAGGGGGACAGTGACGCGAAGATAACCTTTGTTGGCTGGGGCTCCACCAGGGGGCCAATCCTGGAAGCCATGAAAATGCTAGAGCAGAATAGCATAACCGCAAGCTACCTCCAGATAATCTACCTGAACCCCCTCCACAGCAGAGAGATAGGCGAGATTCTCAGGGGTGTGAAAAGGCCGGTGTTGGTGGAGAATAACTACAGTGGCCAGCTTGGAGAGCTAATCCGTGCCAAAACCGGCTTTGAAATAAAAGAGAAAATTCTCAAATATGATGGCCGTCCCTTCTTCCCAGAGGAAATTTACGAGAGAATAACCTAAAAATAGGTTGTGGGCGATTGACAAAAATTCCAAAAAACCAATGGGCAGTCCATCTTTTTAGTGTAATTGGCAAACATGCCTTATGATTGCGATTTTCAATTCCGCCCACACGACCAGTCTTTCTTCAGTTACAACATTGAAGTAGAGCATGAACATCCTGCAGAATCGATTCCAGCATTCCAAAGCTCTCCTCCACCTTAGTTTTCGAATACTTATTTATGTTTACATGTGAAAATATGATGGCGATGAATTTCATTGTTAAAGGTAGTTTCAGAGCTGGTAGGAGGTGGGAGCCTTTCACCAAGAGTGTTGAGGCTCCCAGTGAGAGGGTTGCTGTTGAGTGGACTTATTCTCTGCTTGGCAGTCAGAATGGTGTCAAGCGGAATTTTGTAAAGATTGAGAGCGTGGAGGAGATGAAATGAAGGAGGAAGAGATTCAGAGTCTCCTGGCTCAGCATCAGGCTCTCCAGCAGAATGCTGAGGCTCTTGTGCAGCAGATTAATGCTGTTTCTTTCTCCCGGCAGGAGATTGAGAGGGCTATTAATTCGCTTGACGAGCTTGAAGGTGTGGAGGCTGGATGTGAGACGCTGGTCCCCCTGGGGGCGGGTTCTTATGTTCATGCGTCTCTCACAAGGCCGGATAGGGTGCTTCTTGGTGTGGGGGCTGGTGTGGTAGTGGAGAAGGAGCGGGATAGTGCCAGGGAGACTCTGGCTAAACGTAAGGATGAACTGGTTAAACTGGAAGGAGAGTTGAAGACAAGGCTTGAGGGAGTTGGCCAGCAGTTGAGGAAGATTGAGAGCCTGGCCCAGAAGTTTGCAGGCCAGCAGAGGCAGGAATCCCAGCAGCCCTAGGGTTCAAATGTTTGACAGTCTAAAAAACAAGCTTGCAGGTTTCAAAAAAACACTCAGCACCACCATCCAAGGGGAGGAGCCTGAGCCGGTGAAATCAGAGCCAGGTGGGAAGCCTGGCTTGGGAGAGCGGCTTAAAACCCTGGTTGTGGACAGGGAGGTTGTTATCAGTGAGAAGAGCCTGGAGGGGCCGCTCTGGGAGCTTGAGATGGCTCTTTTGGAGAGTGACGTTGCGCTGGCGGTGGCTGAGGAGATTGTGGAGCGGGTGAGGGGAGAGCTAGTAGGCGCAAGGAAGAAGCTTGGCTCAAGCATCCAGGATTTGGTGGAGGATGCGTTGCGGTCAGCCATACTGGCTGTGGTCTCGGTGGATGGCTTTGACTTTGACGCCTATATCCGGGATGCGCCAAAGCCTGTGAATGTAATCTTTGTGGGAGTCAACGGTACAGGTAAAACTACCACCATTGCCAAGATTGCCCACCGGCTCAAAAGCCAGGGGTATGTGCCGGTTATTGCGGCAGGTGACACCTTCCGGGCGGGCGCTATCGAGCAGCTGGAGAAACATGCCCAGCGTCTTGACGTTAAAATAATTAAACATCAACCAGGTGGAGACCCTGCCGCAGTTGTTTACGATGCTATCCAGTATGCCAGGGCCAGACGTAAGGATGTGGTGCTGGCTGACACCGCGGGTAGGATGCACACCAAGGTTAATCTCATGGACCAGTTAAAGAAGATATGTCGGGTGGCACCACCTGACCTGATAATTTTTGTGGACGAGGCAATAGCCGGTAACGATGCGGTGGAGCGGGCAAAACAGTTCCATGACGCTATCCCCTTCCATGGGGCTATCCTGACCAAGGCCGATGCTGATGCAAGGGGTGGGGCGGCTATCTCTATCACCCATGCCACTGGTAAGCCTATCCTCTTCCTGGGCACTGGCCAGGAGTACCAGGACCTCGTCAAATTCAATGGAGAGTGGCTGGTAGACCAGCTGTTTCGGAGAGAATAGAGGTATGCCTCTTCCACCCTCGGTTTTCCTTGTTTTCCTCGCCGGAGTGCTCACCATTATCACCCCCTGTGTACTCCCTATTCTGCCTGCTGTCCTCTCAGGCTCGGTGGGCAGTAAATGGAGGCCGATAGCGATAATGGCCGGTATGTCCCTCACCTTCACGTTGATGGGCACCCTTGTCTCAGCCCTTGGGAGGGTCTTTGCTCCTGTTGCAGACTATCTGCGATGGTTCTCCATAATTTTCATCATGGGCATGGGCCTTGTTCTCTTCGACGATGAAATTAACATGGAATACATGAAAGTCAGCAGCTATATTATCAGCAGCATTAAAAGCGTCCTGGGTCTTGAAAAAGATTCGAACCCAGGTGGGAATCCTGGAATCTTTGGAGGGTTCACCCTGGGCATGTCGCTGGGCGTCCTCTGGATACCCTGTGTAGGACCGGTTCTTGGAGCGGTCCTTGCCTATGTGGGAAGTGGGGCTGCCACTACAGGCGATATTTTCTATGGAAGCTTTCTTCTCCTGGTTTACTCCATGGGCGTGAGCCTGCCCATGCTTTTGATAGCCTACTCTGGCAAAAGAATGTCAGACCGCTTCCAATGGCTGGTTAAAAGTGGACCCAAACTCAAAAAACTGTCAGGACTCGTGCTCTTCCTGGTAGGTCTGATGCTGCTCTTTGAAATCGATAAAGCCATCCAGGCCTACATGCTCAGACACTTCAACTGGTACGCCGTTATCTAGCCCCCCCCCATTTTAGCAAAAGAGGTCTGGTCTCCCACCCCACAGAGGTTATAGTATTATTTTTATTATTGTGAGTATTATCAGGAATGTTACTACCAGGATGGAGAAGAGGATTAGAACTGTGGGCGTGGTCGCTGTTGTTGTCTCGCTTTCCGTGGAGTTTGTCTGGGTTTCAGCAGCTGCTGTCTTTGGGATTTCCTGTTTAGCCGGTGTTGGGGTTGGGCTTGGAAGCGGGGTGGGAGTGGGGGGTGCAGGTGTTATTTTGACTGGCTTGGTTACCGTGATTTTAACCCCACCTGAAGTGGTAAAGCGGAGGTCTCCTGTTCTGCCAAGGGGGGTGTAATAGACTTTCAGGGGTGGTAAGGTGGCCCCGGATTCCAGTCTGATGGTATAAGTGAATTCCTGGGTCTCACCCGGGTCAAGGAAGCCTGAATAGTTTAAACTGCCACTTATCAGGGTGACATTAGGAGGGATGTGATCTGTGGTGTTCACCCTGGTCAGGGTGTCTCCGGTGTTTTTCAGGGTGATTTTAACAGCCACCTTTCCGCCAGGATTTGTGTGGGATTTGTCTGTGGTTTTAGAGACCTCAAGTTTTGGACCGTGGATTTTCAGGACCGGCCGGTTGGAAGTGATGGTGCGGGTTTTACCGTCAAGGGTGAAGGAAGCGGTAGCTGCAGGCATCCGATAACCCCCCGGGTGGGGTTCCAGGGGTCTTAGAAGGTATTCTGTCCGCCACTCCCGGGTGTTGGAGATGTCAATATCCCACTGGAGGCTTGTGTTCGAGGCAAGCTCAAAACCCCTGGGGACGCTGTCACGGACCTGGAGCCTCTTAATGTCAAGTAGACCGGTATTGTCCACCGAAAGGGAGACAAGGAGCAGGTCTTTGAGATAGATGCGATCCGTCACTATCTTCTGGAGCGAAACCGAGAGGGCTGGGAGGACTGCTATGGATTTCACAGCCGAGGCAACATACACCTCTCCCTGGTCTGACACACCCTCTGCCCTAGCTGTCAGGGTGTAGGATTTACGCTCCACAACACGGGGGATAATAGCAGTAAGATTTAAACTGAATTTTTCCCCTGGCGAGAGACGGTAAATCGTCTTCTCCAGCCTGCCAGACCGCAGGGGCAGACCGCCCAGCTCCACTGTCACATTCACATTCTCCAGGTCTGCCATCCCTTTATTCTCGATTTCAACCTGGATGTCCATGTTACTTTTCAGGGTGGGATTGTAAACATCCTGGCCCATCCTAAACTTCACCTTCAGGTTTGGCTCCCCTCTTTTTATGAGTAACACCTTGGCCCAGGGATGGTAGGACTCATAGACCCAGTCCGAGGAACCGCTGCCACTGAAACCCAGAACCTTGATTTTCAGCCCCTCGTCCCTGGTGACATAGACCCCGTTCTCGCGTAGAACCACCTGTTCCATTAATACCTCGTTCTTGTAGACCTCCAGGGCCACAAAGGGGTTGGTAACATATTCCACCGACACCCCAGGTGGAGACCGCTGGTACTCCACAGGGGGCGGGAAATCCACAGCCATCACACGATACTCGTCAAAAACAAGACCCTCCCCCCGGTGAACAATAGCAATCTTCCTCTCACTCCCCCACTGGACCTCCCCCACCCCTACCAGAGGGGAGAGTAAAAACAGGACAAAAACAAGACAAACCAGCCGGACACGAACACCAGAAACAAAACTCACAGCCAACTACAGCACCCTCATTTTTATTTTAATTTCCAAGCCAGAAGGGTTAATCCTTTTTGTCATCCATCATCATCACACCCTCCTTTTAGTTCTCTCCTTGACCTCCACCCTCTTTCTGCCCAAAAAGAGAGGTATAAATAGGTTGAACCTGGATTTCCAGTCTATATGCAGGGAATCCTAGTTACAGGCGGGGCAGGCTTTATTGGCAGCAACTTCATCCGCTATTTTCTGAAAAAATACGAGGACCATGATTTCATGCTGGTGAACCTGGACAAGCTGACCTATGCTGGAAACCTCTCGAACCTCCAGGACATCCAGGACGCCCGCTACAGGTTTGTCAGGGGGGACATCTGTGACCGCAAGCTTGTGGAAGAGGTAATTCTGGAGGGGGGTGTGGATACTATTTTGAATTTCGCAGCCGAGAGCCATGTGGACAGGTCGATACATGACCCCTCAAGTTTCATCACCACTGATGTTCTGGGCACCTGTGTCCTCCTTGAGGCTGCACGGAAATGTGGTGTTGAAAGATACCTCCAGGTCTCCACCGACGAGGTCTACGGGAGCATCGAGAACGGCTCTTTCCGGGAGGAGGACCCCCTTGACCCCTCAAGCCCCTATTCTGCCAGCAAGGCAGGTGGAGACCTGCTGGTAAAAGCCTACCACAAGACCTATGGCCTCCCGGTCGTGATAACCCGCAGTTCCAACAACTATGGGCCTTATCAGCACCCTGAGAAGCTGATTCCCAGGTTTATCACAAACGCCATCCAGAATCACAGGCTCCCCCTCTATGGGGATGGGCTTAACATGCGGGACTGGCTCTATGTGGAGGACAACTGTGAGGCCATCGACCTGGTACTCCACCAGGGTGAAAAGGGCGAGATATATAATATCGGCTCCGGGGTGGAGACCACAAACCTTGAGATCACCCGGTTGATTCTGGAGTTTCTCGGCAAAAGTGAGAGTCTTATCGAATATGTAAAGGACCGGCCAGGCCATGACCGGAGGTATTCCCTGGACACCACTAAAATCAGAAAGATGGGCTGGAAGCCAAGACACAGGCTGCGGGATGCGCTGGCAAAAACCGTCAAATGGTACCAGGACAACAGGTGGTGGTGGCAGCCCCTGGTTAAAGAGGCTGGAACATGAAACTGAAATCCCGATACAGGTTAAAGAAAAACGAGGCCCGTAAGCTCAGGGAGAGGCTTGAAGACACCCTTGGCATCAAGATAGAGGGCAGCCTTGAAACCGCCACCACCGAAACCGGGATAGAAATCATACTGGTGGACGGGGCCCCCCTCCTTTTCCGGGTGGAAGGCGAGGTTTTCCCGACAGTCCGGGGAGCCCTGGAATTCAAACCGGAGCGCAAAAGGGTGGTGGTTGACAGTGGGGCTGTGAGACCTGTTGCAGGTGGTGCAGACGTGATGGGCCCAGGGATAACCAGGGCAGACCCTGAAATCATGGAGGGGGATCTGGTGGTAGTTGTCGAGGAAACCCACCAGAGGCCCCTGGCCGTTGGAAGAGCCCTCAGAGCTGGAGTCGAGATGAAAGAGAGGGGCAAGGCTGTTGAGAATCTCCACCATGTGGGAGACAAACTCTGGAATCTCTGACCATTATTATCTCAGGGCATCCCAGCACCTCCCCGCAGCTCCCGCAGTCTCCCAGCATCTCCCGGATAAAACCTGGAGTACTCGGGTCATGGTAGAGCCTGGGCGCAGGGCCGAGGTCCTGGAAGCCGTGGCGGCTGAAAAAACCCCGGTAAACCGGGACAGTGTGGACTGCAACATACCTCCGGGTAGAAAGGGCAAGAAGTGCCTGGAGGAGTTTTGAGCCTACACCCCTCCGCTGCCAGTCCTCCCGCACACAGAGAGAACAAACCTCGTCCACCCCAGGGTAGCTGACAAGCCTGCCACACCCCACAACCCCCCCGGCATCTGCCACCAGGAAACGTTCTATCTCCGCTTCTATATCCTCCCGGCTCATGGTCCTGAGGAACCCCCGGCCTCCAGAAAACTGGCTGACAAGCCCGTATATGGCCTCGATGTCTTTTTTATCTGCCCTGCGTATCCCAGGTGATGACAATATTTTCACCGTCTCTCACCTTTTTAAGGGCTTCCAGCTCACCCCTTTTGATTTTCCCGAAAACGTTGACCGGGCTTGCAGGTCTTATCTCGTCTCCCCGGCTAGCCGGAGTCCTACCGAAAAAGATGCAGATGGCACGGCCAGGCGGCCAATATCCAAGGTCCCCCATCTCCACAACCTCCTGCTGGTTCTCGGCTTCCACCCTGAATGGCACCTCAAAATAAATCTCATCCCCCCACCTCCTGACCACACCCTGGATAGGCAGGGCCGAGACCACAGCCTCCACCGTCCTGGGACACACCCTGGGGGAGAGCCCGGCTTCCAGTTTCAAACCGCCAACCTCGATTCTCAAACTCATAGCTCCACCCATCTATTTTTCCAGGGTTAAAATCTTTTATGCGAAAGCGATGCCAAGTGAGTGAAGGAGTATCACAAGAAGAGCACCTGGAAGCCCTCCAAAAGCACAGACCAGGACCACCGGCACCGTAATCGAGATACCCACCCCAAAATACCACTTAGCAACCACCAGCACCGCAAGCCCCACCAGGGTGTTGACCACCAGATGCTTCACAGTCTTCAAAATATAATAGACCGCGATGATGGCGGCAACCGAAAGGAAGAGCAGGCTGTACTCAATTAGCATGTCCCAGGAATCTAGGGGACAGCAGTAATTTAAACCTTCCCCCCGCCGTCTAAAAATAGCAAATCTAAAGTTAGCAAACAGCGTTGGCAGGGGGTTGATGAAGGATTATCAGACCATCGATGATTTTGATTTTAACGGTAAAACCATTCTCTGCCGTCTTGACCTTAACTCTCCCATGAGCCCGGACGGCAAAATCCTGGACGATAAAAGGTTCAGAAGCCACCTTGCAACCCTCAGGGAGCTAGAGGATGCAAGCGTGGTTGTTCTGGCCCACCAGAGCAGGCCTGGCAAGTCTGACTTCACCACCCTGGAGCCCCATTCAAAACGCCTCTCCCGCCTGCTGAAAAGAGAGGTGGAATACATCGATGAAATCTTTGGAAGCTGCGCCCTGAAAAAAATAAAAGAACTGGAAACCGGCGGAGTCCTGATGCTGGAGAACGTGAGATTCTACTCGGAAGAAACCCTTAAACGGACACCCAAGGAACACGCAGCCACCCATATGGTCAGACGCCTTGCACCTCTTGCCAGCTATTTTATAAACGACGCCTTCTCGGTCTCCCATCGCCCCCACCTCTCGGTTACCGGGTTCACCCAGGTCCTGCCAAGCCTTGCAGGCCGGGTGATGGAAAAAGAGATCACCTCCCTCGCCAGGGGGCTGGACGGAGAAAAACCCTGCGTCTACGTCCTAGGCGGCACCAAGGTAGATGACTCCATCCGGGTCATCGAACACGTCATCTCCCGCGGTTCCGCAGACAAAATCCTGGTAACAGGCGTGGTGGCAAACGTCTTCCTGGCAGCAAAAGGTGTGAAAATAGGACAGGTCAACCTGGACTTCATCGAAAAAGAAGGCTACACAGGCGAGATAGAAAAAGCCAGAAAACTCCTGGAAGCTTATAGCGACAAAATAGTCCTGCCCATAGACCTGGCCCTCGAGGAAAACGGCAAAAGGATAGAAGCACCCATAGAAGAACTCAAAAACTTGCCCATACAGGACATTGGAATTGAGACCACCATAGCCTACGCAGAAGAAATAAAAAAAGCCGCAACCCTCATAATGAACGGCCCTGCAGGCGTGTTTGAAAAAGACGAGTTCTCCCTCGGCACACACGAACTCCTCCTGGCAGCCATGGAGGCAAAATTCTCGGTGGTGGGAGGGGGGCATATCGCAGCAGCCACAGAGAAACTCGGCTTTTCAGACAAAATATCCCACATAAGCACTGGTGGCGGAGCCTGCATCGACTTCCTAGCCGGAAAAAAACTCCCAGGGATAGAAGCCCTCAAAACACACAAAACAAAATAAAATTGAATAAAAGTCAGCCTTCGTGTTTTACAATCACAATTCTTTCCAGGGTTACAAGCCCCTCTTTCACCATCCCTTTAATCTCTGCCAGCACCCCCATTATCTTCTCGTCACTTTCAACAACTTCTATCAATATGGGGAGATCCGAAGAGAGCCTGAGAACGCTGGCTGAGTGTAACTGGCTCTTCTTCCCGAAACCATAAATGCCACGAAACACTGTAGCCCCGCTAAAACCCCGCTCCCGCAGAAACCTCACAATCTCCTTGTAAAGAGGCTTCCCATCAAACCGGTCATCCTCACCAACATAAATCCTGAGAAGCCACGAATACTTCAACGACCCTTCCGTCAACCTAGACACCTCCCAGAAACAGAGCAAGCCACCTTCCAACATAAACACCAATCAAACTCAAACCCAGGTTAAACAGAACATTCAAACCGGCAGCGAAAAAATTTTGCTCACTCAAAAACTCAACCGTCTCAAAAGAAAAAGTAGACATTGTAGTAAAAGAACCCAAAAACCCCACAGCAAAAAAATTCCGGACCTCCACCGAGAAATACCCCAAATAGAAACTAGCAAACATCACAAAACCCAAAAAAACCGAACCTAACACATTAACCATAAGCGTACCCAACGGAAAATCACCCCTCGTAAAAACACCCGAAACATAAAAACGACACACAGCACCCAAAAAACCACCCAAACCAACAACAAACAACGTCTTAAAACCAGCAAACAAACCTAAAACACACCTACCCAAAAACCAAAACTAACAACACTACCAGTCATAACAACTGCATTATACCGTCCAAAACATTAAAACTTACCATCCTATCAGCGCTGTCTATCCCCTTTTAAATTTCGTTTACAAGTTTTTCAGCTCTTGTGGGAGTGTCCAACAATTACCCATACAACCACCTCACTAAAATCTTCAAGCAATAAACAATCAACCTCAGCATAGTTCTCGAATTGTCAATTCTACCCCTAGATTTCATTTTTTCTCCAAATTCAATCGTTAAAGCTCCAAAAAACGAGACCGTTACATTACGTGTTGGTGGCAATTAAGGCAGTTTTATGAAGTCAAA
>CAZCCY010000032.1:0-15054 GCA_964497545.1 uncultured Methanosarcinales archaeon
AAAAACCTACTCCAAGACCAGAGAATAAAACAAATCTACCTAGGAGAAATCTAGAAAACATCATATATCTCCCCCTACACGTCGCTGGGGGAAAAGCAGTACCCATCACACTCTTGCCGCGTTTCACCTTGCTGTCTGCGTCCTGAGACGCTCCACAACAGGCATCTATATTCTCATCGGCTAGAAACTTCACTGAACAGCCTCCAGCAGGGGGGGGTAAACTACATCAAGCCCGTAATGCCTTCACTGCAAAAGCCAGTGCCGGCTATGACCGGTTTACCCATCATAATTGAGGGGTCTGATTGAGGACTGCTGGAGTAATGATAAAAAGACATTGAAAGAATTTCTAAGGCCTTGGCTATTTCACGTTTCAGAAACCCCCCCCTCAAGATGCGATACCGATGGATGGCATGGTTAATTTTACTTGAGAAGTTCGGAACAGAGCATGGAATAAGTACATATCATTTCAGGGAATGGAAATCAGCCGAAGGATCCCAGTTTTTTTAGAGTTTTTTATTGTAGAGTGTGTCTCGTTGTGCTGGTGTTCGGTTTATTTCTTTTATTAGTTTTTGGAATTCTTGGGGAGAGGTGTATTCTCCGGTTTTGGCTCCGGCGCTTTTGGATATTTGTTCTTCTATGAGTGTTCCGCCGAGGTCGTTGGCTCCGCATTTGAGTGCTTTTTGTGCGAGTTTTTTTCCGAGTTTTACCCAGCTTGCCTGGATGTTTTGGATGTGGGGGTGGAGGAGGATGCGGGCGAGAGCGTGTAGTTTGAGGTTTTCGGTGGGTGTGGGTGTTTTTTTGACTTGTCTGCCGAGGGGGTTGTTGCGGTTCAGGTAGGGTAGGGGTACGAATTCGGTGAAGCCATGTGTTTTTTGTTGTATTTTTCGGATGAGTAGTATGTGTTGTATTCTTTCTTGCCAGGTTTCCAGGTGTCCGTACATTATGGTGGCTGTGGTTGGTATGCCTAGTTTGTGGGCGGTTTCGATTATTTCGGTCCATTGGTTGGTGGTGAGTTTGTCTGGGCAGATTTTCTGTCTTACCCGGTCTACCAGGATTTCGGCTGCGGTGCCAGGCATAGAGTCGAGGCCCGCCTTTTTGAGGTGTCTTAGGGTTTCAGAGGGGGTTAGATTGTTTTTTTGGGAGATGTGGAGGATTTCCATGGGGGAGAAGGCGTGGATGTGGGTGGAGGGGGACATTTTTTTAATTCCTCGGAGCATTTCCAGGTAGTAGTCGATTTCTGGTTTTGGGAGGAGGCCGCCCTGGATGCAGATCTCGGTTGCGCCCATCTCCACTGCCTCCCGGGTTTTGTCCAGGATCTCCTCTAGCGTGAGGATGTAGCCTTTCCGCTCTCGGAAGGCACAGAACCTGCAGGTACCGGTACAGTGGTCGGTGTAGTTGATGTTCCGGTTGACTACATAGGTCACAGTTTCTCCTACAGCCTGGGAGCGGAGGAAGTCTGCAACCTGGAAGAGAACAGTTCCTGGTAGTCTGAGCAGGGATAGGGCGTCCTGTAGGTCGGTTTCACCCTCTAGAATATGTTTCCACACCTCGGGTTTTAGACCATTAAGTGTGGGTTTGGGGTTGATGCTGGGAACGGGGGTGGGAGGAGCCATTAAACTGTATCCTCTTTAAAATTTAATCTGAGCCCGTACCTTTCTTATCTTATTTTATGGTTATCGGTTTTACAGTTGTGATGGGTGGGGGGTTGGCTGGCTGGTTATGGGTTGAATGGTAATCTTTATTTCTTATTAGGTTGTTTAGGGGGTGGCACGTTGTGAGGTTCTATTTGTCCGTTAGGTATGCGGTGTTCCGTGCTCACTGGCTGGTGGGTGATATTTGGGCTCGTAGCTCAGCTTGGCAGAGCACCTGGCTTTTAAGAGAGGGGCCCCCTGGATGGGGGGTTTCCCTGGGAGATACCAGATGGTCGGGGGTTCAAATCCCCTCGAGCCCGTTTAAAATGGGGTGAAAAATGAAAGTGGAAGAGAAACGGAATTACAGTATTCTTGAGCATAGAATGGTTCCGAGGCATGAGATTCTCTCAGAGGATGAGGTGAGAGAGGTTTTGGAGCGGTATGAGGTGGATCGGAGTCAGCTTCCCAAGATAAAAGCTGATGACCCTGTTTGTATTGAGATTGGTGCTAAAGTTGGTGATGTGGTTAAAGTTACCAGGAAGAGTGCTACGGCCGGGGAGGCTGTGGTTTACCGGCTTGTTATCTAGATGGCGGGTAATCGGGTAAATTATTGATAGAAGATAGAATGAGGTGTATTTGGGATGTTAGATAGGAAAGTATTGTCTAGAGCGTATTTTACGGGTGATAAGATTGTGCAGCATCATCTTAACTCGTTTAATGATTTTCTGGAGAATGGGTTGCAGCGGGTGATTGACGAGCAGCGTGTGATCGATACTGACATTGAGAATATCCATGTGAAGCTAGGCAAAATTCGGGTTGGGTATCCTATTGTCAAGGAAGCTGACGGTGCTACAAGCAGGCTTTTCCCTACCGAGGCGAGGCTGCGGAATATCACTTATTCTGCACCGCTTTATCTGAGTATGCGGATTGTGGGTCCGGATGGTGAGGGCGAGGAGAAAGAGGCTCAGATTGGCAAGCTACCCATCATGGTGGGCTCCAACGCCTGCAACCTCACCGGTTTAAGCCCGGAGGAGAAGGTTGAGATGGGGGAGGACCCGCTGGACCGGGGCGGCTATTTTATTATTAACGGTACTGAGCGGGTTATTATCACTCTCGAGGATTTGGCTCCTAACAAGATTATGGTGGAGTTTGAGGAGCGGTACGGGGATCGTATCGAGGTCGCTAAGGTCTTCTCCCAGCGGCGGGGGTATCGGGCCCTTGTGGTGGTGGAGCGTGGGCGGAAGTCTATCCTGGAGGTGGCTTTCCCCTCGATTTCCGGTAGGATTAACTTTGTCACCATGATGCGGGCTCTGGGTGTTGAGACTGACGAGGATATTGTGAAGTCGGTCTCCTATGACCCTGAGATTCAGAAGTTGATGCTGGAGAACCTGGACGTTGAGGAGGCCATGGAGGTCACTAACAGGGAGGAGGCTCTTGAGAAGCTTGGGAACCGGGTGGCTGCAGGCCAGGCACGGGAGTACCAGATTAAGCGGGCGAACTATGTGATTGACCGCTACCTGTTACCGCATCTGGGTAATGATGAGGCTCATCGATTGCTTAAGGCCAGGTTCCTTGGCAGGATGGCTGAGGCGTGTTTTGAGCTTGCTCTGGGGAGACGGAGGGAGGATGACAAGGACCATTATGCTAACAAGAGGTTGAAGCTCGCAGGGGAGCTGATGGAGGACCTCTTCCGGGTCTCGTTTAACCGGCTGGCCCGGGACATCAAGTATCAGCTTGAGCGGGCTAACATGCGTAATCGGGAGTTGAACATCTCCACGGTGGTGAGGGCGGATGTTCTCACCGAGAGGCTTCTCCACCCCCTGGCGACGGGTAACTGGGTGGGAGGTAGGACTGGTGTGTCCCAGCTCCTGGATCGGACGGATTTCATCGCTACTCTCTCCCACCTGAGGCGGGTCATCTCCCCCCTTTCCAGGAGTCAACCCCACTTTGAGGCCCGGGACCTGCATCCCACTCAGTGGGGGCGGATTTGCCCCTCCGAGACTCCGGAGGGCCCTAACTGTGGCCTGGTGAAAAACTTCGCTCAGATGGTGGAGATTTCCACCAGTGCAGGGGATGAGAAGGCGATTAAAAGCCTGCTGCTGGATTATGGTGTTGTGCCTATCACGCCTCATATTCTTACCATTGATGAGACTCCTACAACCTATGCTACCGAGCTTGAGGCCATGGAGGAAGAGAAGATGGATGTTGAGGAGGAGGTGTTTTTTGAATGACTGGTAGGTCCCGGGTTTTTCTTAACGGTGAGCTTATCGGGTACCATGATGACCCTGTTGAACTTGTGAAGGAGTTGAGACGGCTCCGCCGCAGTGGTGGGCTTGGCACCCATGTAAATGTGGCTTTGAATGAGGATACCGGCGAGGTGATAATTAACTCTGACAGTGGCCGGGCGAGGAGGCCCCTCATCGTGGTAGAAGACGGGAGGCCGCTGTTGACCGAGGAGCATATTGAACTCCTCAGGCAGGGGGAGCTTACCTTTGAAGACCTTGTCCGCAATGGTTTAATCGAATACCTGGATGCTGAGGAGGAAGAGAACACTCTTATCGCCATTAACGAGGAGGATCTCACCGAGCGCCACACCCACCTGGAGATTGACCCCTCGCTGATCCTGGGTATATGTGCTGGGATGGTGGCTTTCCCGGAGCACAACGCCTCGCCCAGGAACACCATGGGCGCGGGTATGATCAAGCAGTGTCTTGGCTTTTCCACTGCGAACATGAGGCTCCGCCCCGACACCAGGGCGCATGTCCTGCATTACCCTCAGAAGCCTATTGTGACAACCCAGACTGCGAGTGCCATTGGTTTTGACGAGCGGCCTGCAGGCCAGAACTTTGTGGTCGCTGTCCTCTCATATGAGGGGTACAATATTGAGGATGCACTGATAATCAACAAGGGCTCCATCGAGAGGGGTCTGGGTAGAAGTCATTTCTATCGCACCAGTGAGGGGGAGGAACGCAGGTACCCGGGTGGCCAGGAGGATAAAATCGAGATACCGGACTCTGAGGTGAGAGGCGCGAGGGAGGCTGAGGTTTACAGCCACCTGGACGTGGACGGCATGGTTAACCCTGAAACCTATGTGGGGCCAAATGATGTCCTGATAGGTAAGACAAGCCCGCCAAGGTTCCTCGAGGAGCCTACCGAGATTGGCCTCTCGCCAGTGCAGCGCAGGGAGAGCTCGGTCACCATGCGCAGCAACGAGAAGGGGATCGTGGACACCGTGATTCTCACCGAGAGCGAGAACGGCAGCCGCCTTGTAAAAGTCAGGACAAGGGACCAGCGGATACCTGAGCTTGGAGACAAGTTCGCCTCCCGCCACGGTCAGAAGGGTGTGATAGGCCTCATCGTCCCCTATGAGGACATGCCCTTCACCGAGCAGGGGGTTGTCCCGGATCTCATAATCAACCCCCATGCCATCCCCAGCAGGATGACGGTTGGACATGTGCTGGAGATGATTGGGGGTAAGGTCGGTTCCCTGGAGGGGAGGCGGATTGATGCTACAGCCTTTTCAGGCGAGGAGGAGGGCGACCTGCGGGCTGCCCTGGTAAAGCGGGGTTTCTCTCACACTGGTAAGGAGGTCTTCTATGACGGTGTTACCGGGAGGATGATACAGGCAGACATCTTCGTGGGAGTGATCCTCTACCAGAAGCTCTACCACATGGTGGCCTCCAAGATGCACGCCCGCTCCCGGGGGCCGGTGCAGGTGCTCACCCGCCAGCCCACCGAGGGACGTGCCAGGGAAGGCGGCCTCCGTTTTGGAGAGATGGAGCGGGACGTGTTAATCGGCCATGGCGCGGCTCTTGCTTTGAAGGAGAGGCTGCTTGACGAGTCTGACAAGGTGACACAGCTTGTATGCCAGAAGTGTGGGATGACCGCTACACTGGACAAGAGACGGAATGTCACCTTCTGTCCTAACTGCGAGTCTGACACTGACATCTATCCGGTGGACATGAGCTATGCCTTCAAACTCCTCCTGGACGAGATAAAATCCCTGGGAGTGGCGCCCCGTCTAATCCTGGAGGACGCAGTATAATGGGAGGTGTGGTTATGGCAACGCCAAAACGGATCAAAGAGATTAAATTCGGGTTGATTTCGCCCAGTGAATACCGGAAGATGAGTGCCACCCGGGTGATCACGGCTGACACCTATGATGACGATGGCTATCCCATCGAGATGGGGTTGATGGACCCAAGGCTTGGCGTCATTGACCCAGGTCTCAGGTGTAAGACGTGTGGAGGTCGGGCGGGTGAGTGTCCCGGACATTTCGGCCACATCGAGCTTGTAGCACCTGTAATCCATGTAGGGTTTGTAAAGCTCATCCGCAAGTTCCTCCAGTCTGTCTGCAGGAGGTGCGGACGTCTCCTCCTGGGAGAGGTTGAGAAGAACCGGTATGCCCAGCAGATAAAAGAGGCCCGCGCCATCGGCCAGCCCATTGACGATATTGTTGAGAACGTCTTCAAAGACGCTAAAAAAGTGATGGTCTGTCCACATTGTGAGGAGGCCCAGGGCGAGCTTAAACTTGAGAAGCCCAGCACTTTCATCGAGAGCGGCCACAAGCTCATGCCTGCAGATATCAGGAGCAGGCTTGAGATGATACCTGACGAGGACATCGAGATAATGGGCATGGACCCCACAAGCGCCCGGCCCGAGTGGATGGTTCTCACAGTGCTGCCGGTGCCACCGGTGACCATGCGCCCCTCTATCACGTTGGAGTCGGGCCAGCGGAGCGAGGACGACCTCACCCACAAGCTGGTGGACATAATCAGGATAAACCAGAGGTTCCAGGAGAACCGGGAGGCGGGTGCACCCCAGCTTATCATTGAGGACCTCTGGGAGCTTTTGCAGTACCATGTCACAACTTTTATTGACAACGCGGTATCCGGTGTTCCACCAGCGAGACATCGCTCTGGCAGGCCCCTTAAAACCCTCTCCCAGCGGCTCAAGGGCAAGGAGGGCAGGTTCCGGGGCAGCCTCTCAGGTAAGAGGGTTAACTTCTCTGCCAGGACAGTGATATCCCCTGACCCGAACCTGCGGGTGAGCGAGGTAGGAGTGCCCATCGAGATAGCCAGGGAGCTAACGGTCACGGTGAACGTCCTGCCCATGAACATTGAGGAGTTGAGGACCTATGTCAGGCGGGGGCCGAACAGGCATCCTGGAGCCAACTATGTCATCCGGGGGGATGGCAGGCGGGTTAAAATCACCGAGAAGAACTGTGAAGAACTGGCAGATAGCCTGGAGGTCGGGTGGAAGGTGGAACGCCAGCTCAGGGATGGGGATATCGTCCTCTTCAACCGCCAGCCCTCCCTCCACCGGATGAGTATCATGGCCCATGAGGTCAAGGTTTTACCCTACAAGACCTTCCGGTTGAACCCTGCGGTCTGCCCCCCCTATAACGCTGATTTTGACGGGGATGAAATGAACCTCCATGTGCCCCAGACCGAGGAGGCCAGGGCTGAGGCGAAGATTCTGATGCACGTCCAGGAGAACATCCTCTCCCCCAGGTTCGGGGGCCCCATCATCGGGGGAATCCACGACCACATCTCAGGCCTCTATCTCCTGACAAAGAGTGGTGTGAAGCTGGACAAGAACACAGCCCTGGAACTGATGGGTAAAACCGATGTCAGCGATCTCCCGGAGCCGGCGGGGGAAGAAGATGGCAAGCCCTACTGGACTGGTAAACAGATTTTCAGCCAGATTCTACCCCCAGGTCTCAACCTGTCCTTCAAGGCCTCGGTGTGCACCCACTGCGAGGAGTGTAAGGGGGTGGATTGCGAGAAGGACGCCTATGTGCTCATTGAGGACGGGGTGCTCAAGGCAGGCGTGATAGACGAGAAAGCCATCGGAGCCTTTAAGAGCGAAATACTGGATTACATCGCCAAAAACCGGAGTACCCGGGAGGCCTGCGAGTTCCTTGACCGGGCTACCCAGCTGGCAGTCCGCGCCATAATGTACCATGGTTTCAGCTTTGGAATTGATGATGAGGATGTGCCCCTGGACGCCAGGGAGCAGATAAAAGAGGCTCTGAGCGAGGCAGAGGAGAGGGTGGAAAAGTTGATTCGGGCATACAAGGATGGAGAGCTGGAACAGCTCCCGGGCAGGACGCTTGACGAAACCCTGGAGATGAAGGTGATGCAGGAACTTGGCCGGGCTAGGGACCAGACCGGTAGCATTGCCGGCGCACATCTTGGGATGGACAACTCGGCTGTAATCATGGCCCGCTCAGGGGCCAGAGGGTCCATGCTTAACCTCACCCAGATGGCAGGATGCGTGGGGCAGCAGGCTGTCCGGGGTGAAAGGATACGGCGGGGCTACTCAGGCAGGACTCTCCCCCACTACCAGAAGGGGGACCTGGGAGCCCAGGCCCATGGCTTTGTCAAGTCCAGCTACAAAGAGGGACTTACACCCACCGAGTACTTCTTCCACGCCATCGGAGGGCGGGAAGGGCTGGTGGACACAGCGGTCCGGACATCCCAGTCAGGATATCTCCAGCGGAGGCTGGTTAACGCCCTCCAGGACCTGGAGGTGCAATACGACGGCACTGTCCGGGACACCCGTGGCGTGATAATACAGTTCAAATATGGAGAAGACGGGATAGACCCCACCAAGAGCGACTTCACAAGGCCAGAGAAAATACGGCAGATAATAGACGAGGTTAAACGGAGGGTACCGGCATGACACCTGAGAAAATAGAGGAGATGACAAGAGGACTTGACCTGCCAAAAAGCATAATCGACACTTTAAGGCAGGAGCTTTCCAGTGCAGATCTCACCGAAAACCAGGCCAGAGAGGCTATCCGGGCTGTGGTGGAGGGCTATGAGGCGTCCTGCATCCAGCCCTGTGAGGCCGCAGGTGTTGTCTCAGCCCAGTCGATTGGCGAGCCTGGAACCCAGATGACCATGCGGACCTTCCATTATGCAGGGGTGGCCGAGATAAACGTCACCCTGGGCCTTCCCCGCATCATCGAGATTCTGGACGCCCGCAAAAATCCCAGCACACCCATGATGACCATCTATCTGACAGAAGAGAATGCCTTTGATAGGGATAGGGCTAAGGAGATTTCCTGGCGGATTGAGGCAAACCATATCGACCTTTTCGGGGATGTGATAACCGAGATAACCGAGATGAGAATAACCGTTAAACTCCATCAGAAAGTCCTGGAACAGCGGAAGGTCACGCCGGAATATCTTAAAGAGAAGCTGGAAAAGGAGCTTGGCGTGCCGGTTGAGGTTGACGGTTTAACCCTTACCATCCAGCCCAAGGAGCCCTCCTATCGGGAACTCCTGCAGCTCTCCAAACAGCTTAGAAATGTCACCATCATGGGCGTGAAAGATATAAAACGGGTGATAATAAGAAAAGAAAACAACGAATACGTACTCTACACCGAGGGGTCAGCCCTCCATGAGGTCCTCCAGATAGAAGGGGTGGACACCACCCGGACAAAGACAAACAATATTAACGAGATAGGGGAGGTGCTGGGAATAGAGGCGGCCCGGGCCGCGATTGTGAACGAGGCACTGGACACCCTCCGGGAACAGGGCCTCACCGTGGACATAAGACACATCATGCTGGTGGCAGACATAATGACGGTGGACGGCGAGGTGAAACAGATAGGCCGCCACGGCATCTCAGGAGAGAAAGCGAGCGTCCTCGCCCGGGCAGCCTTCGAGGTCACGGTTAACCATCTCCTCGACTCCGGTGTGCGAGGGGATGTTGATGAGCTGCGCGGTGTCACCGAGAACGTGATTGTGGGCCAGCCCATCCGCCTTGGAACCGGGGATGTGAAACTCGTCGCCAAGAGGTGAGATTTATTAATAATGAAACCTGTAAGGTGAGCAGATGATTGAAGACCTGGATAAAAAACTCAAAAAAATAATCAAGGAAAATAAGGTGGTTGTAGGCTCCAGAGAGACTCTTAAAAAAAAAGATGAAGCTAATCTGATAATACTTGCATCCAACTGCCCCCCTGAGGTACGGGAGGAACTTAAAGGGGCAGAAATTATCGAGTATCCAGGTATAGGTATAGAACTGGGAGCTGCCTGTGGTAAGCCTTTCGGTATTTCAGCCCTTGCCATCCTGGAGCCTTGCGAGGAACTGGAATCCCTGCGGAGTGAAGAGTGAGCCTCAAACTAGACACGGAATGCATAAGATATATCGCCCTCTTCGAGAATCTAACGGGCACTGCACCCCGGGACTGTATGGTAATGGATGACCAGGTTGTATTCGTGATAAAGCCTGGAGAGATGGGCCTGGCCATTGGTAAGAATGGAGAGCATGTTAACCGGGTTAAAAAGGCTCTTTCAAAGCACGTTGAAATCGTGGAATATGCAGAAAAGCCAGAGGAATTCCTGGTCAATGCTTTTCGCCCCGTTGTCCCCCGGAAGATTAATATTACCCGGAAGGAAGATAAAACCACAGCCTATGTTGAGGTCCCGGTCCTGGAGAAGGGCTTGGCCATTGGCAAGAACGGACGGAACATCAAGAAGATCCGGAATCTGGCGAAACGCCATCACAATATTGACCATGTGATAATACAGTAAAGAGAGAGGTTGCAAATTTATGGGAAAAGGAAGATACGCTGCCCGGAAACTAGCAAGCGACCGAGAGAAATTCAGGTGGAGTGATAGCAAGTATAGTCGTCGTATTCTGAACCTGAACGTGAAGGCTGACCCTCTGGGAGGTGCTCCTCAGGCGAGAGGGATAGCCCTGGAAAAGGTTGGCGTGGAGGCAAAACAGCCTAACAGTGCCATCAGGAAGTGCATTCGTCTCCAGTTAATCAAGAATGGAAAACAGATATCCGCCTTCTGCCCCGGAGATGGGGCCATCAATTTCATCGATGAACATGACGAGGTCACAGTGGAGAGGATTGGCGGCCGGATGGGAGGCGCTATGGGTGACATTCCAGGTGTCAGGTTTAAGGTGATAGCTGTGAATGATGTCTCGCTCCAGGAGATGGTTAGAGGAAAAAAAGAGAAGCCGGTGAGGTGACATGAAGATATTTGGCAAATGGGACCCCTCAGAGGTTGAGGTGAAGGACCCGAGTATTCGGAATTACATTAATCTTGCGCCGGTGATTGTCCCTCACAGTGGAGGCAGGCACGCCCGCCAGCAGTTCAACAAGTCAAACCTCTCTATTGTGGAGCGCCTGATTAACAAGGTGATGCGCAGGGAGGAGAATACTGGCCAGAAGATAACAGCCTACAAGATTGTGAGAGATGCCTTTGAAATCATTGAACGCAAGACAGGCCAGAACCCCTTGCAGGTACTGGTAACTGCCATCACCAATGCTGGGCCGCGGGAAGAGACTGTGAGGCTGAAATATGGTGGGATAGCTGTGCCAAAAGCTGTGGATACAGCACCCCAGCGGCGGGTTGACATAGCCCTTAAGTTTATTGCGGAAGGAGCTTACCAGTCTGCCTTTAGCACCAAGCGTTCTATTGAGGAAGCGTTGGCAAGCGAGATAATAATGGCGGCTAACTACGATGTGAGGTGTTTCTCCATCAATCGTAAAGACGGTAAGGAACGGGTGGCTAAGGCGGCCCGGTAATACTCTCTGTTTTTATGGAGCTTGAGGCCGAGGTTGAGTTTGACATTGGAAGCGGTGCTCAGTTTGTTTACCAGGCATTGATGCCAGAAACTGGGGAGAGATACCAGCGTACCTCGGCTGATTTATGGGTAGAAGGTGAATGTCTATATTTGAGGGTTAGGGCGCAGGATGTTGTTTCTATGCGGGCGGCCCTGAATGGTTGGCTGCGTCTTGTGAAGGTTGCCTGGGAGATGGGGGATGCATTTTGAAAGTCTTTAGTATTTGAGGATACTTGCGTAGCCTGCTTTTAGGAGGATTTCAAAAGCTATTTTTTCTCTGGAGAGGCTAAAATCATCTGGGCTGCTGAGTTCTAATATGCACATCCAGGCTGCATCAGCAGCCTCTCTTTTACATCCTTTGTACAATCCGTTAGGCATCAATTGTTATATTAGATTTTTTCAGTATAAGTAGATTACTGATAATAATGATGATGAGCATTTAGTATTAAATTAGTTTACAATTTAAATGACAAAGACATACAACTAAATAAAATAATTTAATATTTACCGTCTGTGGGAATTATTTTAGCCCCCTAGGTTTTAGTCTAGAAGTATGCTGGACATCCAGGTAGTGCTGGTGGAGCCCAGATACGAGGGAAATATCGGCTTCACAGCCAGGGTTTTGAAGAATTTTGGATTCAAAAGATTGGTGCTAGTGAAACCACCCAGGCTGGGGGAGGTGGCGGTGGCACAGGCTGTACATGCCCGGGATGTGCTGGAAAACGCAGTAATCGCAAGCTCCCTGGACGAGGCCATCAGAGATTCAGGGATCTCAGTGGCTGCCACCGCGCTTGTCGGCACCACTGAAAGCGAACATGCAAGAATGCCTGCCCTCTCCCCCCTGGAACTCCGGCAGAGGCTTGCCAGCCATAGTGGGCGTATCTCCCTGGTGCTGGGCAGGGAGGACAGGGGTCTCACCCGAAGCGAAATCTCCAGGTGTGACATGGTAGTGACTATCCCCACAAGCCCGGAATACCCCAGCCTCAACCTGTCCCATGCCGCAGCAGTCCTCCTCTACGAACTAAGTCACATCCTCCCAGGCGAGATTGAACTTGCGGGAAGACTGGAAACAGAACTCCTATACCAGCACCTGGAAGAAATCCTCAGGCTGGTTAACTATAAACCTCACAAGTTTGAGAAAACAGTTTTAATGCTAAGACGTATCCTTGGCCGGGCAGTTCTCACAGGCAGAGAAGTGCAGACCCTGCGTGGCGTGCTCCGCCACATTGAAAGAACCATCAAAACAGAAAGAAAAGAACGGTTAGACACGAAGCATCAAGACCGATAAGGGTGCCAGGAAAACTTTAATTACAATCTATGGGAATAAAGGATGGTGAAAATATTTATATCCTTAATAATCATTAACTATTGGTTAGGTGTAGGTTAGTAAATGGAATTTACGTCAATACAACGTGAAATATTAACGGCTCTCGTTAACCTTTACCGCCAGAAAAAAGGTGCAGTGAAAGGTGACGAAATAGCTGAGATGATAGGTCGGAATCCGGGCACCATCCGGAACCAGATGCAATCCCTCAAAGCCCTCCACCTAGTAGAAGGTGTCCCTGGCCCCAAGGGAGGATACCGGCCTACCAGCGATACCTACCATGCCCTGAGTATCGAAGAACTGAAAAAAGAAGCCATCGTCCCCATACATCGCAATGAAAAACCGATTATCAATGCCACAGTCTCGGAGATAAGCTTCACCACCGTAAGACACCCAGACATGTGCAACGGCCGAATCCGAGTAATAGGAAACATCCGCTCCTTCGAAATCGGAGACAAAGTGCAGGTCGGACCTACACCGGTAAACAAGCTGATAATCCGGGGGGACGTCATAGGCAGAGACGACACCGAAAACACCCTCCTCTTCTCCATCACCGAGATGGTATCCCTACCCAAAAGGCCAGTTAAAAGCTACATTAAACCCCACCTCATAACCGTACCAGCCAACGCAACCATCCAAGAGGCATCCAGAATCCTCGTCAAAAACAACCTCCACGGAGCACCAGTGATAGACAAAAACGAAATAGTAGGCATTGTAACCTTCACAGACATAGGTAAAACCCTGGCAGAGGGCAAAATAAACCTGAAAATCCGGGATATCATGACAAAAGAGATAATATGGGTGGACGGCGACATGCCCCTCCACAAGGTGGTCAGGGTGTTTGACGAACACAATGTAGGCAGACTCCTGGTAAAAACCGACGGCGAATACAGGGGCGTCATATCCAAGACAGACGTGCTCCACCAGCTGGCAGTGTACTGATATTATATTTATATCCAGTATTCGGGGTAGCTCCGGTTTTTGGCCAGGTTGTTCACCATCAAGGCTATGATCAGCATTATGGTGGCTCCGGCTGCTGCCGGTATCAGGGTGTAGAGGTAGCCGAGGTTGTGGATTTTGGTGCTTCCGGTAAATGCTATCAGCGCTGTTGCGCCACCGGGTGGATGCAGGGTTTTGGTTGCGTGCATCGCGGCAATCGCCAGTGATACTGCCAGTGCAGCAGCAAGCCAGGTGTTGTGGATTTGCTGGTAGGCGGTTACTCCGATTATGGCTGAGATGGTGTGTCCGCCGAGGAGGTTTCTTGGCTGGGCGAGGGGGCTTTTGATGGCAGCATAGATGAGCACGGCTGATGTAGGCAACAGCAGCTATGCCGAGGAGCGCTCCTTTTTCCACTACTGGCGCCCGGTTTATTTTTTTTGCGGGTGAAAAGTTCTGCGATTTCCAGGACTGGTGTGTCTGGTGTTATGGTTATCGCAGGTGTGGTCATGATGTCCCTGGCCTTGGGGCCTAGGAGTCTCTCCCTGGCATATTTGAATGCTATTGTATAGATTTTTTTGAGGTCCATGGGTGTGATGTCAATGTAGCCACCGATCTCCCTGAGAGCTTCTTCCAGGTCTTTTTCCGAGAGCTCCGGCAATTCTGCTTCTATTTCTCCCCGTTTTTGCGCTGATTCCACGTTTTAGACTCCAAGAAGTTTCTTTGCGGTCTCTCCCAGCAGTTGTTCCCTGGCTTCGCCAGGTATCCCAAGCTGCTGTATTTTCTCGACTTCTGCCTGCATGCTAAGATATGGGTAGTCCGAGCCCATCATTATCCGCTCTTGGCCGATTTCTTCTACGGCTTTCAGGATTACCTCTACCCGGGGCATGCTTGTTGTCTGCACGTACATATTTGGGCAGGCAAGCACTGCAGGTATGAAGTCTCCCCGCATGTGCGCCATTATTATGATGTTATCCGGGTGTTGTTTTGCGAATTTTTCCAGGTGTTCTGGCTGGGACTGGGGTTTTCCGGTGTCAAATATCAGGGGCAGATAATATTCCAGGGCTTTTTCTGCGATCTGGTGGAGAGTGGGGTGGTCGAAGGTGAAGTCCTGCCCTGAGGGATGGAGTTTCACACCTTTCAGTCCGAGTTCATATATTCTGTCGAGTTCCGCTAGTGCTTTTTCCTGGTCATAGGGGTTTAGACGTGCGAATCCAATGATACGGTCAGGATATTCTTCCACCGCCCCTGCTATGTAGCTGTTTGCGGGTGTGAAGGCGTCCTGGGGCTGGTTGAAGGGGAAGACCACAGTTTTGTCCACGCCACAGGCGTCCATCTCAGCTACAAGTTCTGCTGCTGTGAGAGTTTTGCCATCGCCCCTGTCCGGGCCACCAAGATGCACATGCGCATCGATCCTCATAGACGAGACTCCGTAGTTCTCATATTTAAAGTTGAAGGGGAATTTCAGCACGGATTTGCCGGTAAGTCTGGTTTTCGGATATTTTTTATCTTTAAGTATAGTTTAGCACTTTTATCTGACATAAATATTACTAAAAATATCTATTAAAA
>CAZCCY010000033.1:0-14803 GCA_964497545.1 uncultured Methanosarcinales archaeon
AACAAATGAAAAAAAATTAGCTTAAACTATTCCCTATTTCAGCTAAGTTAACGTTAATAAATAAAATAGACGGCATAGATAGAACAGTAAAAGAGATAAATAGGAGAGCCCAGGAGCATAGCATTTAACTTCTTTTCTTCTCTTAGTTTCATGGTGTGATTATTGGCATTGATGACACAGACTCCCGGGAGGGGATGTGCACCACCTACCTTGCCTCGGTGCTCCTGGAGCGGATACCTGGGAAAGTGGGGCTGCCCCTTCTTGTCAGGCTGAACCCTAACATCAGATACAAAACAAGGGGTAATGCGGCCCTGGCCCTCCGGGCACAACAATGGGGTGGAATCGAGAAAACCGTGCTAGAGACCGTGGAAGAGATGGCGGCCCTGGAAAGCCAGAACACAAACCCAGGTGTCGTGTTCCTGGAAGAGAGAGAGGTCACACCGGATTTAAAAGGGGAGCTCCGGCGGTTTTCGCTGCGCGCTGTCAGGGAGGTTCTGGAGGTATCTGAAGCCAAGAGAATCCTGGAAGAGTATGATGGGATAGCGGGTTTCGGTTTCAAGAACCAGCGGGGGCTTATTGGCGCTTTGGCAGCTGTCGGGTTTGCGGTGTGTGGTCTCCCGGATTGCACCTATGAGCTAATCGCCTACCGCCAGCAGGCCAGGTGGGGTACACCCAGGTGCATCCAGGAGGAGACCGTCTGGGAGGCTGACCGTCTCACCTATCCCCTCACCTGGGACACGGTAGACCATGCCAATCGGGAGATTGTGTTTGCACCTGGATCCCCAGACCCGGTACTCTTCGGGATACGGGGAGACAGTATCCCTGCCATTAAAAAAGCCTTCCAGACGGTCAGGTCAGAGCCGGTGGAAAGGGTCCAGCTCTTCCTCACAAACCAGGGGACAGACATGCACCTTGTGCCTGCCACCATTGAGAGGGTGGGGGAAGAGAGAAGCTACATCCTCCAGGGCGAGGTCTCCCAGGCGCCCTGGGAGACCCCCGGGGGACATGTGTTTTTCAAAATAAAAGACGGGACAGGCGAGATAAAGTGTGCAGCTTTTGAGCCCACCAAAAACTTCCGGGGTATTGTCCGCCTCCTGAAAAAAGGCGACCAGATAAAAGTCTACGGGGGGGTTAAAAAACACACCCTCAACCTTGAAAAGCTCGAGATAGAAAAACTGGTAACCACCGAGACAAGAAACCCTCCCTGTCCTAGGTGTGGCAGAACCATGAAGTCAGCCGGCAGAAACCAGGGATACCGGTGCAGGAGGTGTGGCACAAAAAAAGAGGGAAAAGACCCCGTGACAATAGAAAGGGGCCTGGAACCCGGCCTCTACGAGGTCCCACCCAGGGCGAGAAGACACCTTGCCATGCCCCTGGTAAGGCTCAGACTGAAAGGATAGAGATAGAGTTAAAAGCTGCCAGGCAAATCACCCCTTCTATGGTGAATATTGTCGTCTCCCGGCTTGACTGTCCACCGGTGGCAGAGCAGAGGGTGGAGGTGGTGGAGCGTAAAGGTCTGGGGCATCCGGATTTCATCTGTGATTCCATAATGGAGAGGGTCTCGGTGGAACTCTCCCAGGAGTACCTCAGGCGTTTTGGCACCGTCCTCCACCACAACATTGACAAGGGCATGCTGGCAGCAGGAGGGGTGGAAATAAAGTTCGGTGGGGGTGTGGTTAAAACTCCCATGCTCCTCATTTTCGGGGATCGGGCCGTCCACCAGGCCCAGGGGGAGGAGATACCTGTGGCAGAGATAGCCGTGAACACAGCCAAAAAATGGATAAAAGACAACCTGAGATTCGTTGACCCTGAAAAAGATGTTAGATACCAGGTAGAATTAAAGGAGGGTTCGGCCGAGCTTACAGACATCTTCAAAAGAGAGGTGCTGGGGGCTAATGACACCTCGGCTGCGGTAGGCTATGCACCCCTTACCCCTACCGAGACCCTGGTACTTGAAACCGAGAAACATCTGAACTCCCCAGGGTTCAAGCGGGAATACCCAGGTGTAGGTGAGGACATCAAGGTGATGGGCCTCCGCCAGGACAGAACCCTCCACCTGACAGTTGCAGCCCCCCTCATCGACAGGTTTGTGGAGTCAGAAAAAGACTACTTCAAACAAAAACAGGAGCTACTAGAAGAAATAAAAACCTTCACCAGGGAGAGGACAGAACTGGAGACACATGTCTATCTTAACACCCTGGACACACCCCACCGGGGTGTGAATGGCATCTACCTGACCGTGACCGGCACCTCCGCGGAGGACGCTGACTCAGGCCAGGTTGGACGGGGGAACCGGGTGAACGGCGTAATCCCCCTCAACCGGCCGGTCTCAAGTGAAGCCGCAGCCGGTAAAAACCCGGTCTCCCACATAGGAAAAATCTACAACCTCCTCTCCCACCAGATAGCCTCCAAGATTTACCAGGAAATACCAGGGCTGAAAGAGGTCTATGTCTGGCTGCTAAGCCAGATAGGCCAACCCATAAACCAGCCAAAAATCGTGTCAGTCCAACTCCAGACAGAAAAAAAAGAAGACCCAAGAAAACAGACAGAAGAAATAGAAGAGATAGAAGAGATAATACACCGGGAAATGGAAAACATACCAGAGTTCTGCACGAAACTTGCCAGAGGAGAAATACCCATCTGCTAAAAGGGTGAACCGTGTCTATGCATGGGAGAAGGCTTGACAGATGGAAAACAACTCTCAAAAAGCGGCTTGAAAGAGCGGCCAGGATCGAGGTGGAGGCTCTTGCCCGGGAGATTGCAGGCTTCAATTGTGAGAGGTGTGGAGAGTGCTGTCAGGCCGCCTATGGGGATAACACCGTGGCTGTCTTCCCCTTCGAGGTGGAGAAAATCCAGGAGCTAACCCGGCTGGAATGGCTGGAGATAGTCTCACCCGGCCCAGTCCAGTACGTGGACACCTTTGGCACGCCCCACTGTTTTGAATGGACCCTTAAACGCGACAGCAACGGGGATTGCAGGTTCTTTAAAAATGGGAGATGCACCATCTATCCGCAGCGTCCCCTCCTCTGTCGGACATATCCTTTCCATCTCACCTGGGAAGGGGCGGTCGAGGTCTCAGAATGCCAGGGTGCCAGAAACAGGGGAAAGGTGAAAAGGGCCAGAGAAACCCCCCTTGGGCTTGCCTGGGACCTGAAAGAGAGACTTATTGTCGAGACCAGGGAGACGATATCTTTCATTGAAAATTTCAGTTTCAGGGATTATTCCAGGATAGGCCTTGTTGTCCACGACAGTCGGGGGGCCTTTCACGTTACAGGGTCCGGGGTGGAGGCTCTTTGAAAGAAAACATGGGAAAGGAAGAGAAATGGATTTACGAGGAGATAGTAGGACACATCCCCCCTTTCTCCCGTCTCTCCCCAGTTCGTAGCATATTATTACAGTTGTTTCTCCTCCTCTTCCTCGGCACCCTCCTGGGACTCACCTTCCAGCTTGGCACCCAGACCATCCTGCAGGGCTTCCTGGCGATAACCGTGGCTGTCCTCTGGAGCCTCCTGATACTCCAGCTTGCACCCACCCTCCGCAAATTCAGAGTCCCCCTCAGCCAGGGGGAAAACGAGCTTCTTGAGAGATACAAATATGTCCTCTTCCACCCCCACCACTACGAAGCCCTTCCAGGCATTGCCATCTTTCTACCCCTCCTGGCATACCTCTACCAGGGAAGTCCAGGCCTGCTCCAACAATGGCTTGGAGTCGATCCTCACCCCATCCTCCTTTTATTCCTTGCCCTCCTCCTCTGGGACATCTGCTACCGGATGGGCCTTGGAATCTGGACAACCGGTCTAGCCCTCTGGCGCTCCTGGCACCTCAAAAACCTCGCAGGAAAACGCACCCGGCTAGAACACACACCCTACACCGAACTCAACTACCTCCGCAAACTGGACACCAACAACATCTACTTCGCCCTCCTATCCCTCCTCCTGCTACCCATACTAAAAGAGGACCCGCTACTTTCCAGCGCTGTCGTACTATTTGCAGCCGCCATCGCCCTTCTCTCCTTCACCTCAGCCTACATGATCTCCCAGGTACCCTGGCTACCCCCAGACATCTACAACCTGGTGAAAGAATCAAACTTCGCCTACATCGGAGCCTCCCACCACGACAAGCCCCACATCACCCCGGTTGTCTACGTCTTTGACGGCCACCGGATATACTTCAACACATCTAAAGAAGCATACAAACTGAAAATACTCAAAAAAAACCCAAAAGTAGCCTTCCTCATCGACAAGAGAGACCTAGCCAACATCTACGAGAACAAGGCCGTCCTATTCACCGGCACAGTCAAAATCTACGGCATCAAAGACATACCCACAAGCTTCCACCGGATGCTCCAGGCCAGAAGCCTCTTCCTCCAGAAGTATCCGGAATACACCCGCAAATACACAACCCAGAAATCAGAACTCCCCAAAGCCTGGCAACTGACACCAATAGTCTCAAGAATTCTCATCGAAATAAAACCCAAAAGCATAATCTACTGGAGAGGGGCAAAACAGATAAGAGTACCCGTGTAGGTGGTGGAAAGAAAGTTGCAATTAAAAAAAGGGGATAAAACCGAGATAGAAATCCCGGAGGAAATGCTAAAAATACTCTATGGCAACTACTTCGGATACGTGTGCACAAGCTACAAAGGCCAACCCCACATCACACCCGTGTTTTTCATCTACGACAATGACCGCAAAAAAATCTACTTCATCACAAACGAAAACTCGGTCAAAGTCAGAAACATCAGGGCAAACCACCAGGCAAGCATAACCATCGACATCCGCGACAAAAAAAACCCCTTCAACAACGAAGGCGTAATGGCCCAGGGCACAGGAGAAATAACCGAAAAAAAAGCCATCTACTTCCTCTCAGAAGAAACCCTGGAACTCTACTACGAAATCTACTCCGAATTCAAAGCAAAATACCAGGCAGTGGTAGAAAACAGGCCTCTTGGCGAAAACGATGTGATAGTGCAGATAAACATCCAGAAACTGGTCTACTGGCGGGGGCCGCACTTCAAGTCAGTGAAAATAGGAAGGTAATCTTTATCTCGTAATACTGGTAATGGACTGGGAGATGGAGCTAGAGAAGCTTAGACATGGCACCGAGCTTATTAAACGTGGTTTTGCTAGCATGCAGAAGGGAGGGGTTATTATGGATGTCACCTCTCCCGAGGAGGCTGTGATCGCGGAGGAGGCTGGGGCTGTAGCTGTGATGGCTCTCCATGCGGTGCCTGCCGATATTCGCAGGATGGGTGGTGTTGCCAGGATGGCTGACCCCCAGGTGATTTCAGAGATTATTGATGCTGTCACCATCCCGGTTATGGCCAAGGCCAGGATTGGACATTTTGTGGAGGCTGAAATCCTGGAGGCCCTGGGGGTGGACATGGTGGACGAGTCCGAGGTTCTGACACCTGCAGACGAGACATATCACATTGACAAGACTCGCTTCAAAATCCCGTTTGTCTGTGGAGCCAGGGACCTGGGTGAGGCCCTTCGGAGGATAAAAGAGGGTGCTGCCATGATTCGGACCAAGGGCGAGGCCGGGACTGGTGATGTGAAAGAGGCTGTGAGACACATGCGTCTGATAATGGGCAGCATCCGGGAGCTTAAGGGTAAAACCGGGGAGGAGCTGGCAAGGTATGCCAGGGAGATTGAGGCGCCGGTGGAGCTTGTGGTGGAGACGGCTGAGCTTGGCAGGCTTCCGGTTGTGAATTTTGCAGCCGGTGGTGTTGCAACACCAGCAGATGCTGCTCTCATGATGCGGCTTGGAGCCGATGGCGTCTTTGTGGGTTCAGGCATCTTTAAATCTGAGAACCCGGAGAAAATGGCAGCCGCTATCGTGGAGGCAGTGGCAAACTATGATAACCCCAAGGTGCTGGCAGAGATATCCCGGGGTCTCGGTAAAGCTATGCCTGGCATCGATACAAACTCTCTCAAAAAAGAGGAAGTACTCCAGGAGCGGGGCTGGTAAAACTTCAGGTTGAACGTCTCAGTCCTAGCAACAGTAGCCCGGCTAGGCCAGCTGTAAGGAGAATGAGTGTGGGAAGTTCTGGGACAGGCCCAGCAGGTGGCGGGGGGGTTTCGAAAGCTTCTTTTAAGATACGGTTCTAGGGGGTTTGTATGAGTGTGAGTCCTGTTGTGGTTGTGAATTTTAAGACTTATCTTGAGGCTTCTGGGGAGCGGGCTGTGAGGCTGGCTCAGTTGTGTCGGGATGTGTGTGTTGAGAGTGGGGTGGAGGTTATTGTGGCTCCACAGGTTGTTGACCTTTATCGGGTTGTGAGTAAGGTGGATATCCGGGTGTTTTCCCAGCATCTTGACGGTATTGGTCCTGGCAGTTCTACTGGCCATGTGTTGGCTGAGGGTGTGGCTGGTGCGGGTGTTGTGGGCACGCTTTTGAATCATTCTGAGAGGCGGCTTGGGCTTGCTGAGCTTGAGGCGGCTCTGGTTGCGGCCAGGCGGGTTGGTCTCTCGACTATTGTCTGCACTAACAATGTTGCTACTAGCAGGGCGGCGGCTGCTCTTGGGCCTGATTTTGTGGCTGTGGAGCCGCCGGAGTTGATTGGAAGCGGTATCCCGGTGTCCAAGGCTGACCCTGAGGTTGTGGCTGGTTCGGTGGAGGCTGTCAAGGCTGTGGACAAAAAGGTGAGGGTGCTCTGTGGCGCTGGCATCTCCAGGGGCGAGGATTTGAGGGCTGCCCTTGACCTGGGCAGTGAGGGGGTGTTGCTGGCCTCCGGCATTGTGAAGGCACCTGACCCGAAAAAGGCGCTGGAAGACCTGGTCAGGTTTGTCTAGCCCCCCCATTTTTCTTGGCCTGGTCTAAGATGGGGGGTGTGGGGGGTGTAAAAAAGACTAAGGCGGAGTTGTCAGGAACCCCAGCTCTGGGTTTTCTATTTTTTTGTGCTGTATCAGCATCTGGAAGGCTTCCCCCATCATTAGCAGGTTTTTCAGTTTTAATCGCTCCTGGAGTGTGTATTTTTTGATTTCCCCTGTTTTTTCTAGGAGGTTGAGGATGTATTTTGTCTGGTCTGTGGTTCCGGTCAGTTTCAGGCCGATTTCTTTTCCGTGCTGGATCAGGCTTGTGAAGTTTACGTTTGAGGTTATGTCCTGTTTTCCGATGTTTTGGTAGGGGTTGGTGTTCTGGGTGTGTCTGTAGTAGCATCTGAGAGTCCCCTGTGGGTAGCGGGGTGTTTCTTCTGAGTAGTGGCCGTAGTCGATGGTGAGGATGAAGCCTTTTTTTAGGCGGTGGTTTATTTTTTCGAGCAGGCTGAGTGCCTCAAGGTTTATTTCGCATCTGTAGCCCAGGGGCAGTTCTATTCTGGCTTTTTCCAGGAATTCTCTGATGACGGGTGGTGCTGGTCTGTGGATTTCAGTGAATTTCCCCTGCTGGTAGTCTACGTAGATTTCTTGTAGGCCGTGTGGTGTTTGTTCTACTAGGTGGACCGGGAGGGCGTCCATTAGCTCGTTGGAGAAGGCGATTCCAGTGAATGGAGGGATTTCTTCCAGGCTATGGTAGTGTTCTACGCCTTTTGGTGGGTTTATGTTGAGATGGGGTTCTACCAGCATGTAGGGCAGGTCTAGTTCCTGGAGGATGTCCCCTGCCAGGATTCCTCTTCCTCCGATTTCTACTAGGGTTGTTTCTTCCAGGTGGTTTGTCATTTCTTTTAGTCCGTGGGCGAGGAGTCTGCCGAAGATGGTGGATACGTGGGGGCTTGTGTAGTAGTCTCCTTTTATTTGGTGGTGGGAGGTGTAGTATCCGAGGGTGGGGTGGTAGAGGGCTGTTTCCATGAAGTCTCGGAAGGATAGGGGTCCTTCTTTTTTTATTCTGTTGGCGATTATTTTTGCAAGCTCCATTTTCTTTCTAATTTTTGATGGGGGGTTTAATTTAGTTAATTGCAGGTAAATATGTAGGGGGTGGGGTTCCAGTGGAAATTTCTTGGGTGTTGTGGGGTTGGCTGTTGGGGGTGTGTGTTTGTTGTTGTTTTGGTGTGTCTGCTATTGATTTTTCTGTGGGGGGTTGGCTTTCTGGTGTGGGGTGTTGTGTTTTTCTAGTGGAAATAGGGGGGTGTTTCCGCAAGTATTAATAGGTCTCTTTCCGTTGGAGAGTTGTTTAGATGAGAGGTATGTGTGAATGGAGGAAAAGATGTGAGTGGGATTTTCGAAGAGGTTTTGAATACCGCCCAGATTTTTGAGAATCGGGAGGTTTTGCGGCCTACTTATACGCCGGATAGTCTGCCCCATCGGACTGAGCAGGTGAAGAGTCTTGCCACTATTCTGGTTGCTGCCCTGAGGGGGGATACGCCTTCTAATGTCCTGATCTACGGTAAGACGGGGACGGGGAAGACTGCGGTTGCTAAGTATGTGGGCCTGGAGCTTGAGAAGAGTGGGGATAAACATGGTGTGCCGTGTTATGTTATCTATATCAACTGCGAGGTTATTGATACTCAGTATCGGATGTTGGCTCATCTGGCACGCCATTTTGATAGGGATATTCCTATGACTGGCTGGCCTACTGACCAGGTTTACAGCGAGTTCTTGGAGGCGTTGGACAGTGAGCGGCGGGTTGTGATTATTGTGTTGGATGAGGTTGACAAGCTTGTGCGTAAGGGGGATGAGGTGCTTTATAATCTTACCAGGATTAACGGGGATCTTAAAAGGGCGAAGGTGAGTCTCATTGGGATTTCAAACGATTTGAAGTTCACAGAGTTTCTTGACCCGAGGGTTAAAAGTTCGCTGGGGGAGGAGGAGTTGATTTTCCCCCCTTATAATGCCAATCAGATTCAGGATATTCTGGCCCAGCGGGCGGAGATGGCTTTCAGGCCAGGGGTGCTGGATGACGATGTTATTCCCTTGTGTTCGGCTTTTGCTGCCCAGGAGCATGGGGATGCCAGACGTGCCCTGGACCTCCTGCGGGTCTCGGCTGAGCTGGCAGAGAGGGAGAATTCAGCCAGGGTTACCGGGGATAATGTGCGCAAGGCCCAGGAGAAAATCGAAATCGACCGTATAACCGAGGTCATCCGGACACTTCCAACCCAGTCGAAGCTTGTCCTCTTAAGCATACTTCATCTGAGTAAAAACAATGGTAGCAGCTATCTGACGACTGGCGAGACCTATTATCTCTACCGGCAGATGAGCCGATACATCCAGATGGAAGTCCTGACCCAGCGGAGGGTGACAGACCTGATTTCCGAGCTTGACATGCTGGGTATTGTCAATGCCATGGTGGTGAGCAAGGGGAGGTATGGGCGTACCAAACAGATATCTCTGAGCGTCCCCCTTGAGGCTACAGAGCGTGTCCTTTTGGAGGATTGCAGGCTCCAGGAGCTTAAGGGTTTCAGAGTCGCCATTCAGAAAAGACTCTAAAAATTTTATTTTTAATTAAAAATTTTATTTTTGATTGCTACTGGTTAGCTAGGGCTTTCAGGAGGTCCCGATCCCGGAGAAGGCCTACGAGTTTCTGGTTGCTTGTCACCACGGGGAGCTGGTCTACATGGTAGCGTTTCAGTTTGCGGGCGCATTCACTGACCTGGGAGCTGCGAACTGCGGACACGGTTCCACTGTTGGATACAATAGCCTCCCTCACCGGTATTGGAGGGAACTTTATCCGGGAGACATTGTAGTAGAGGCTCATGGTGTCCCGGAGAGACTCCCATGTCCAGGCATCCTCATCCGAGCCTGCTGACATGTCTGACTTTTCCAGGGTGTCCTCGATTACGCTTGCGCTTATCAGGTCCTTGTCCGAGACCACACCCAGGAGTTTTAGCTCCGAGTCAAGCACTGCCACCGCCTTAACATCGCCAAGCTCCATTATCTCTCCCACCACAGGCAGGGGCGTCTCACTCCAAACCGCTACCAGCGTGTCTTCCAGATAGTTCTTAACCTGGTCCTGGATGTTCATGTTAGCGATGACAGTTATAATGTCGGCTACCGTGATAAGACCTACAAGAGTGCTGTCCTCCACCACTGGCAGTCTTCTGATGTTGTTCTCAAGGATGATGCGGGCTGCCTCCCGGATGTCTGCCTGAGGGTGGATGGTTATGGGGTTACGGCTCATCAGCAGGCTTGTCTGCTCCTCTTCCGGGTTTTTGAGGAGGTCTTTTCTTGTCACAATACCAATTAATTCGCCATTTTTCACTACCGGTATCCCTGACACTTTTTTTCTCTTCAAAATCTCCAATACCTCGTCTCTAGAACCCGGGATGGTAGTGTAGGCGACATCCCTCACCATTATCTCTTCCACTGTCACAGGTTTCTGGTCCAGCACAGCCATTTTTTCACTCCTCATTTTTAACCGCTCGTACTACCATCACCGGCACCTTTGAGATCCGGGTGACCTTCTCAGCCACACTCCCCAACAAAAACCTGTCCAACCCACTTTTACCCAGCGTACCCATAACTATCACATCCGCATCCTTCTCTTCGGCCAGCTTGACAATCTCTTCCCCCGGATACCCCTCCACAACAAACCGCTCCACACTGAGACCCGCCACCCGGGCCAGGTCTTCCACATATTTCGTGGCAACCTCACCCTCTTTTCGAAGGAGTCCATACATGTTCTCCCATGCTGCATCCAGAGGGATGGAAGCGAAAGCCGCGGTGTCCACCACATAGACAGCATAAATCTCAGCCCTAGCCATTCGGGCGAGCTCCACCCCATATTTAACAGCCCTCTTGGTGTAATCCGAACCATCTGTTGCAATCAATACTCTCCTGAAAAGCCCGCTATTTACCGCCATAAACACATTTCACCTCCAGTCCATTCTAATTTTTTTTTATCCCATAACCCTGAGAATATCGGTAGGCCTACCTCTCCGGACAATACTCTTCAAAATATCCCTCGCCCCTCTCAAATTTGGAGACCTGCCATCTAGTATCATCAGCCTAGCCCTCTTACCTTCCTGTATGCAGCCCAAATCAGACTTTCCCAGGATTTCAGCCCCATTAAGCGTGCACATCTTAAATACTTGTCTGTCATCCAGGCCGAGAACCTTAACCAGAAACTCCATTTCCGAGAACATGTTAACCGAATTAAGCATGACATTATCAGTACCCACACCAACCCTGATACCCAACTCCAGCATCTCCCTCACCCGGGGGAGGCCCACCCCGGTGACAAGGTTAGATCGAGGACACACCACAACCCCAACCCCTGCTCTGGAAACCGCCCTTAACTCCCGCATGCCAGCCCGTACAAGGTGGACAAGAAAGTCAGGTTCAAAATCCAGTGCATCCCATATGTCATCCACACAGGTCTCTCCAGCGTGTATGGCAAAAAACTTCCCCTTCCTCCGGACAGCCTCTACAGCCCCGGCCAGAAGGTCAGGGTCAAGGTCGCGGGTGCTGCTCAAACCAAAACCGTGAGAAAACTCTAGAACCCCAGAAAAGTCATCACATCCGAGAGGCCTGCCAAGAATCAAAGGCTCAACATCTATACCGTCCAATGCCTTCCAGAGGAGCCTGACACCCCAGCGACCCCCCTCCCGGAAGTCGGCAAAGGCACAGGTCCCGGTCTGAACCATATCCAGGAGGGAGAGCCTCATCCCCTCCACCAGCCGGTCCGGGGGTGTTTCCTCCAGGAGCCTGTGCTTAAAACCATCCGGGGGGCGGACAAGCTCCTCGAGCGAGGAGAACACAGGGTCCTTACAGACAGAATCCCCCAGATGGGTGTGAGCATTCACAAAACAAGGAGCAACCACAAGACCCCCATCAGTCTTCTCCTCCCAGAACCCCCGAATCCAACCATCCCGCAAAAGGAGAGAGCCCTCCACAACCTCCATCTCGCTGCCCCAGATTATCCTTCCAGAAACGACCTCTTCTTTCACCTAGAACGAGGCTAAATTGGATTAGAATCCTTTAAAACCCTTACCCAAAAAGGGGGGTTCAGTCAGTCAATTTATTGTAGACTTCCAGGGTCTGTCTTGCAATATTATTCCAGTTGTACCTGGTGTTAACAAGCTTCTTCCCATTCCTGCCAAGCCTCGCATAATCCCCACCCATAGCATAGTTGATACACCAGGCAATAGAGAAGGGGTCAATGTAACCCCGGATTCCATTCGAAAAATTCTCAATGAGATTCACAGCATTCGTCCCAATAACAGGCTTAGAGGCATCCCACGACTCCAGAGCCACAATACCGAACGGCTCATTACGGCTGGGCATACAGACCATGTCACAGGCATTCATCCAGTCCCGCAACACCTCATCACTGGCATACCCCAGAAAATGAACCTTGCTCCTAGCCCCGCTCTGCCAGGAGAGACGCTCACAATAGGAACGCATATCACCCTCTCCAATAAACACAAAATGGGCATCCCACCGCTTCCGGAGCACCAGGGGGACAGCCCGAACCAGCAAATCAGGCCCCTTCTGGTAACTCATCCGCCCCGTAAAAAGAATTACTGGTGCAAAAGGATGAATCCCAAGCCTCGACTTCACCACACCAGCATCAACCTTCTTCTCGATCTTACCCGGAAATATCCCATTATACACAACATTGATTTTATAGTCAGGTATCTGATAGACATACTCAAGCTCGTTTTTAAACTCCCTGGTGGTAGCAATAATCTCCCGGGCCTCATAGCCCCCCAGCCATTCCCGGTGGGATATCTCCCGGGCCTCAGGCCAGCCCCCATGCCGGTTCCCGTTCCTGCCCCACTCGGTACTGTGAAAAGTAAGCACAAACTCCCTTCCAAACTCTTCCTTTATCCTCTTCAAAGCCTTAACCGGATGCCAGTCATGACCATGAATAACATCAAACCTGCCAAAAATACTCTCCACAGCCCTGAACCTGTCAACCATGGCATCAGACATACTATCCATCTGATGCACAATACTACCACCATAATCCCAGTCCACCCGCTGGTAATGCACCCCGTTTATGAAATCATACTCACTCTGATCTCCCCGGCGGGTGAAAATATGAACCTCATGCCCAGCCCTCGCAAGGGTTTCAGCCAACTCCGAAACATGAGGAGAAATACCACCAACCCTGATGGAATGAAGACTTTCCCAGCTAAAAAAACCTATTCTCAACCGTTCCATAATTTTTCCCTCTCTTATACTAACCACTACAGTTTGTCTCTAATCAAACACTGACACCCCTGCCCCTTACCATTGGCCTTCACAGCACAGTTTTACCAAACTAGCAAGACACTAACCCTGGAAATCATACTCTTCTTGAACCTCCAGACATCGGGTCTGATATAGCCTAACCCCGCCTTTTAGTTCACCCCCGGGTGTCTCATTGTATTATTGTAATAACCGTTATTAAAGATTTCCTTGCAATCCAGGTACTTCCGATTCCGTGTAGTTCCGAATGAAAAATATTCGATTTGCCATATTGATGGGACATCAGACTATTTTTATGATAAATTTCTTGACCGATGAGTCTATTTTTAGTTGAGTGCTCTTGTTCAATGCGGGAAGCTGTACAGAGTTCACTTGTCCTTCAATAACTTCCAAATTCAAGTTTGAATGTTGTAATAATTAATCGTTAAGGTTATTTAGAAAACTTTAATTCAAATAAATCGGCATTGACTTTCCGTAGCAATGGTTTATTATGGACTACAGTAAGCTAACTTCCTGTAAAAACAAGAGGTAGGAGAGGAATAGGTTGCACAAAGAAGAGTTGATTCAGCTACACACCCTGATGGTGCAGATGAAGAAATTTTTTGAGGACCAGGGGCTGGGTAACTTCGAGCAATACAAGTCTCTGCAGATAAGCCCGGTTCACGTACACCGAAGCAAAGCCGAACACAAACAGGCAATATTCGTGCTGGGACAGGAAATGGCCAGCATGATGTCTAACGACGAATTCTCCGGTGTCGGCAGAACCTCGGCAAGAATGCAGGAACTTGCAATGCAAGCCGCAAGAAACACCTCCCGCTAAACCCCCCAAAAATTTGAGAGGAACAAAATGAAACTAAACGGGGTAGAAATAGAAGACACCTTCGCCGAGGCATTCCCCATCAAAATCGCAAGACTTCTCATCACCGCAGCCTCTACCGAATGGGCACTAACAGCCGCCCGAGAGGCAACAGGCTTCGGAACCTCGGTGATAATGTGCCCGGCAGAGGCAGGAATCGAAAAAACCGTGGAAACCGGCACACCAGACGGCAGACCCGGAGTCTACATCCAAATCTGCACCCCAGGCTACAAAGCCCTGGAAGAACAACTACTCGCAAGAGCAGGACAGTGCATCCTCACCGCCCCCACCACCGCGCTCTGGAACGGCCTGCCAGACGCAGAGAAACAGTTCGACACAGGATTCAAACTCAAATTTTTTGCAGACGGCCACGAATCCGAAACCACCATCAACGGACGGAAGGCATACCGGATACCCATGATGCAAGGAGAATTCATCGCAGAACACAGCATCGGCGCCACCCAGGGAATCGCAGGAGGCAACTTCTTTATCATGGCAGAATCCCAAGCCCAGGCACTGGAAGCAGCCAAAAAAGCAGTGGACGCCATCGCCCAGCTTGAAGGCAGCATCACACCCTTCCCAGGAGGGATTGTGGGAAGCGGCTCAAAAGTAGGCTCAAAAAAATACAAATTCATGAAAGCCACCACCAACGAACGCTACTGCCCCACCCTCAAAGACAAAATCCCAGACACCCTCATACCCAAAGACGTCAACGCCGTCTACGAAATAGTAATAAACGGCCTAGACCTAGACGCGATAAAAACCGCAACCAGAGCCGGAATAGAAGCCGCAGTCACAGTCCCCGGAATCAAAAAAATCACAGCAGGAAACTTCGGCGGAAACCTCGGACCCTACCAGATACAATTACACGACCTATTCTAAC
>CAZCCY010000034.1:0-14697 GCA_964497545.1 uncultured Methanosarcinales archaeon
AAAGATGAATGATGGATACAATGAAGACATGGAAAAAAAGCGAAAAAATAATCGGATACTACACACACAACCGCAAACGAAAAATTATATCTATTGATACCAACCTCTTGAATGTGAGTTTTATGTTGGTATTTCTGCATTTTGGTAGGACTAGAGCTAGGTTAGTATTCCCTCATCCCTTTCACAGACCCCTGGACTGCTGCTAGCACCTCTTTTTTGAACCTCTCTCTGTCTGCTATGGGGACCAGGGTGTTCCCGTTGAACAGCTCTTTTTTGATTTTTCTGCCCATTATGTCGTCTGTACCCTCCTGGAGCAGAATGATGGTTGAGCTTGGTGGTATGTATGCGTGGCTTGTCACACTGTCCAGGTCCCCGTCTGTCAGGCCGATGATGGGAATTCCCATGCGGTAGAGGATGTCCCCTGCAATGCTGGTGGTATCGTCTCCCACGGTCACCACGATTTCTGCCTTCTGTGCAAGTTCAAAGCAAGCCTCTGCACAGTGGTCGATTATCACCGCGTTCCCGGTCCTGGCCCCTGGGAGCGTCCTCGCCCTGGCACCACCACCTGTCCTGCGGATGTCCCCGCTGCGGATGATGGCGGTTTTAAGGTCGACCTCCCCCAGCTTTTCCAGGCCGTGGGGTTTGACCGCTACACCCTTCAGACCCACAATCCTGCCCCGCCGGGCAGTGATTTCAACCCTGGTGGACACTGCCTTTCCAACCACAATCCCGTCTACCAGGATGTTCTCCCCCACCCTGACCCCGTGGAGCCTCCGGGTTACCAAGCCATCCTTTTCCATTGCTGTTTCGACCTGGGGTGGCTTCAGGGTTTCCAGGTTGAACTCCCCTGCTATCTCCTCTGCCCACCCTCTTGCCAGGGTGTTCCAGGGTATCACGATTCCTGAACCGTCAACCTGGACCAGGGGCCGGTCAACCCTGCCAGAGCGGGAGAGAACCAAGGAGCCGAAGGTAACCGCGGTCTCCCTGGTCTTGCCCTGGTTCAAAAGGTAGATGACATCCTTCTCCCTGTTGAACTTTTTAAGCCACCTGGAGGGCAGGAGGCGCCTGCTAATGTCTATCCTCTGCTCAAGGCCTGCATCGATGACAGCGGTCCTGCCCATGGTACCGCCCATCACCGCTGTCACTCTACCCCTGGTTTCCAGGAAGTCCAGCACCCTCTGGGCTAGCCCGCTGTCCACTATCTCTGGGCCGTGGAGGATTACACCGATTTCAGCCGCCTGACTCAAGACTTGTGTCATCCATCACAGTTGGGGCTGCCTCAGCCTCCCGCTCCAGCCGCTCCGAGATCTCCTCCGTGGAGAGAACTATCTCCTCAAGCTCCTTTTCAGCCTTAGCCCTGTCAATCCGGGTAAGCGTACTGGCACGATAATAGAGCTCGGTGCGGTCAATCTGCACCCATACAACCCCGTCCTCGTCCTCCACAATATCCTTGATTACACCCTCGGTGCCGGTGCCGTTATACCTCACATGCCCACCTACCCTGAGGAGGACACCGGCAGAGTCAAAAGCCATGCTTTCAGCCATAAAAGAGACAATTAACAGTGAACACCTATTAAACTTGTGGCAAAAAAAGGAGGGGGGAAGGGGAAATTAAATATCTGGGAAGCACTCATAAAAGGGGGGAGGTGCGGGCCTGTGGTCTAGCTGGTTATGACATCGCCTTTACACGGCGGGGATCCGGAGTTCGAATCTCCGCGGGCCCACATTCTGACCCCCTACATTCTGAAAAACGTTCTTATACTATTATCCAGTTATAGAGATGCTGATGAAGAGTTATCTGCTGGTCTGGTTCAATAGTGAGGGTGGAAGGCCTTCAGAGGTGACGCAGCGGCTGCTTTCACTGGGGTTTCAGCCTATGCGGGGGACCCACGATTATGTTTATGACTGGGGCAGGAAGGTGAGTGTGGAAGAAGCTCTCAGTCTTGGCGACAAGGTGCAGATGACTCTCCGGGGCATGAACGTGATGTTCAAACTGGAAACCGTTGACGGCCTCTAACATTTTCATTTGAGCTTGTTTTTCACTTTCTCGTAGAAGTCTTCACCGGTTTTAACAAACCTGGCAGGTATTTTTGCTCTGGTAAGACGCAGTTTGTCCTCCAACCCTATGTTCTGGGTGTACTGTCCATCCACAACTACCACTGCCTCCTTGTCTGGCAGGGTTAGCTCGACTTTTATTTCACTGGAACCGGGTACAACCCAGGGGCGGGAGGAGAGTTTGAAGGGTGCCAGCGGCACTATCACGGTTGCATCCACCCTTGGGTCAACCACGGGTCCGCCAGCGCTCATAGCATAGGCAGTGGAGCCTGTGGCTGTAGCAAATATGATGCCATCAGCCCGCAGTCTCTCCAGCTTTTTGCTGTCAATGTAGACCTGATAAGAGAGGATTTTAGCAGGATGGGCAGTAATAACCACAACCTCGTTTACAGCAGGCGGCAGCTGCTGGCGGTTCAACTCCACTGCAAGCCTGGAGCGCTCCACCACCTCAAACCCTTCCAGCACCTCCTGGAGGGTCTCAAAGCACCTCTCAGGGCTCACCGCCACAAGGAAGCCTATCTCACCCATGTTAACTCCCAGCACAGGTAGGGGGTCTGGCATGCTCTGGATGGTCCGAAGGATGGTACCATCTCCCCCCACAGTGATTATAAATTCAGCCCCCCTATCTTTCATCTGCCAGACAGGCGTCCCTTCCAGGCCCAGGCAGTTTGCGGTATCGGTTTCCACAAGCACCTCTACCCTGCCACCCAGGTAGGATATTATCTGGCTGGCAAGCGACAGAGCCTGGGGCCTGTCACACCTTGCGGTGATGCCAACAATCTTCATGAAAGGAGTGATAAAACCCCAGGCATCTAAAAACTTAGCCACGCCTCCCCCCAAAACCTTCTTACATATATACGTTGAACATCCTATCCCCAGATGGACTCTAAAATTGTTATTGTCTGTTCAAAACAGGACCCTGCTGGCATGAATATCAGGCAGAAGCTGCTTGAGATGCGGGACTGGGTGGAAGTAGAAAGAGATGTCCACAGGTTCCGGGATTTCAGCCTGGTGGCGGTGGAGGAGAGCCTCCTGGAGCTTGACGGTTTTGATTTTGATGCCGATTTTGTTGTTTTTGCCTCCAGGCATCGCAGTAAGGATGAGCGGAGGATGCTGACTGTGCATTTCACCGGTAATGTGGCTGAGGCTGAATACGGTGGCAGGCCAGGAGAGCTTGCACCTGCTGCGTCCCAGTTCTCCCGTACTCTCCTGCGCTCGATTGCCCGCCTTGCCCGCGGGGAGGACTTTGAGGTGACACTGGAATGCACCCACCACGGGCCCACCAGCCTCCAGACCCCCTCGGTTTTTGTGGAAATAGGCAGCACACCCGTGGAGTGGACAGACAGAACCGCAGGCAGTATTGTTGCGACCTCGATCCTCCTCCTGCCCCCGGAGAGAGATGCACCGGTAGGCGTGGGGTTTGGCGGCAACCATTATGCTCCCAGGCAGACAAGGCTTGTATGCGAGACCGGTGTTACCTTTGGACACATTTTCCCCAGCTACAGGCTGGACGACCTTGACAAGGGTCTTGTCAGCCAGGCACTGGAGAAGTCCCGGGCAGACTTTGTCTATTTTGACCGTAAGGCCATGAAAGCCGACCAGCGGAAACGTATCGAGGGCATGGTCAACCAGCTGGGCTACGAGGTGCTCAAAGAGGGAGACCTCAGAGCCATGGACGGGGTCTCCTGGGAGTTCTGCCGGCACATCCGGGAAAAAGCCCGTGAGGTCTGTCCTTCCAGCCGGCCGGTGATTAGCCCTGCCATGAAAGGGGAACTCATGTGTCGGGAGTGCTGTCCCACCATACGGGTCACAAGGATTGACTCAGCCCTCCTGGAAGAGGCTGAAAAACTCGACCGCAAGAGGCTTGAAACCCTCCTCTCAGACCTTAACACAGCCTACCTGGAGTACGAGAACGGTAGATTCGCTAACATCCTCATCGGCGTCGACCACAACTGCGCCCGCCTCGCAGCCGAAAACCTCACCCAGGAATGCATAAACATCCTCAAGGAGCACTACCAGCTAAAATATGATGGGGAAACCCTGTACCTGGAAGAACAGCAATTCAACCCACAGAGGGCAAGAGAACTGGACATACCCCCCGGCCCCCTCTATGGGAAACTTGCCAGGGGCGAAACCATCGAAATCGAGGGTAGGAAAATAACCCCGGACATGGTGATGGAGAAAAAGGTGAGAGAAATAAAAGTCAAAAACCTGCCACGGGGCATCCTCTAAAATTGCCCCTCTAAAAATTGATTCACGTTCTCTCTTTTATTCCGAACTCCCCCAGCCACTCTCGGGCTTCCTCCCTTTTTTGCTGGTGTTCCCGCAGAAACACTGTCATCAGCTCTGCGGCATGTTTTTTGCAGGGCCCGCACATCCGGTTTCCCTGGCGACATTCCTGGTAGATCTCCTGGAGTTCCTGGTCATCCTCGATGAGGTGGTAGAGGAAAAGCTCATAGATGCTGCAGACCTCGGGCTGGCCTCCGAGTTTCCGCTGCTCTTCCAGGCTCACCCTCCCACCGGTTTTTCCCCTCATTATTTTCCTGGCCGCATCCTCTGGCGGCTCTGTCAGGGCGATGTAGCTCTCAGGCTGGCTGCTGGACATTTTACCCCCCTGGAGACCTGTCATGAACCTGTGATAGGTGGCAGCAGGCGGCAGAAAAGCATACCCACCCGCCTCCAGCTCCACACCCCTCACGGTTTCCTGGATGGCCCGGATGTCCGGGTTGTTTCTGACATCGATGTGGGCCTCGAATTTCTGGATGTCTCCTTCAAGCCTGTCAGCGATTTTTTCCAGCAGGCCGGGCGGTGCGGTTTTCCTCCGGATGCTTATGTATTCCTTGTCTTGGTTTTCGCTTCGGCTTTCGATGAGAAACATGTTCATCCGGTGGGCGAGCCCACGGGTAAGACGGATGTGAGGGTCCTGGTCCGCCCCTACCGGTATTACCACTGGTCTCGGTCCTCCATGTTCTTTTAGCTGGGGCTGAAGTATGTCCGCACTCTGAATTACCGCCGCGGTCATGTGGGAGATGCTGGTTTCACCTCCGAAACCGTAGATGGCTGAGAGTTCTGAGAAGTTCGCTTTAATGCCGAGTTCAAAGGCCAGGTCCCTCACCGGCTGGCAGGCTGACTGGAAGTATACGGTGGCGCCAGGCTCAAGTCCCAGCGCGATAGCGCTCAGGATGTATTCCTCGATTCCGAGCCTCCGACACTGGTCCCAGGGTATCCCGCGGACTGCATGGGCTTCCATGTCTGCAATGGCGAGGAAGGCATCTCCCCCCTGTTGCTGGTGCCAGATTATCTCCTCCATCACCATCTTGTGGCCGAGGTGGATTCTCCCGGAGGGCATGAACCCGCTCATGGCAGCAAACCTCTCCCCGGCCAGCATGGCGTTGAGCACTGACTCGTAGCTGCGGTGAGCGAAGATCACCCTGCGCCGCATGAGCCTGTGGGGCCTGGGTATCCTGGGTAGAAGCTCCTCGAAAGGGGATACACCGAAATCTGTGAAGAGCTTAGAGTAGTCCTGGACCTCACCTGTCCAGGGGTCAAAGGGATTCATGGATAGCCTAAAACTCCGGGGAGATACGTAAAACTTATCCTGTTAGGAATACAGGTTTTTTAGTGTGCAACTTTCAAAAGAGAAGAGACACGGATTTCGATTTTCATCGCTCTACAATGATTCCTGCGTAGCCTACCACGCTTGTGGTGTCGCCGGTTGTATTGGCGCTTGTGCTGTAGTCCACCAGGCTGGCTTTTGAGGCTCCGAGCCTTTTGCATGCTGTGAGCATGGCTGCAATGGGGCCGAAGCCGCAGACCGTGGCATTTTTCTCCTGGAGCCGCCTGTAGAAACCAGGGACGTCCATCTCCAGGATAGCCTCGATGAGAAAGCTGTCGGTTTCCCTTGCCTCCTCCTCTGGCCGGTAGTGGGTGAAATCACTGGAGGCCAGAATAACGGTTTTTCTCTCCAGTTTTTTAATCGCCCTTGCAATTGTCTCACCCACTTCCAGCGCGGTGTCCATGTCCTGTAGTGCCATGGAGATGGCTGCTATCCTGAACCCAGGGGATAGGGCCCGGCCCTGGAATCTCTGCTGGAGGAAGGGGAGTTGCACCTCGATGGAGTGCTCAAACCGGTGGGAGGTTTCGTCCAGGTCTATTATGCCTCCTGCAAGGCTGTCTGTGAGTTCCTGGTCGCTTTCCACATCGCCCAGGGGTGTCTGCCAGGTCTCCCTGGAGACCGCTACCAGCGAGCCCATGCCGGTGTGGTTTGGGCCAAGGAGAATGTAGGTTTCAGCCCTGGGGAGGAGGGCATAGACGCTGCCAGCAGTTTTGCCAGAATAAATGTAGCCTGCATGGGGGACCACACCTCCTATCGCGTCCCGGGGGCTGGGGGGTGGGATGAGTTTTTTCAGGGTTTTTTCCAGTTCACCTTTCCATCTGGGATAGAACTGGCCTGCCACCGCAGGTAACCGCAAAGCCTCACACCTCGGTTTCGAAATCTTCTGGCTGGGCTGTGAAAGTCCCGCCTCTTTCCTCTATTACCTGTTTTGCTAGCAGCCAGTAAATCAGGGCCAGAGCTTTTCTCCCTTTATTGTTGGTGGGAATCACCAGGTCAACATACGAGGTGGAATTGTTGGTGTCGCAGAGGGCGATGACCGGTATCCCTATGTTCACAGCCTCTTTGACTGCCTGGGCGTCTCCAGCCGGGTCGGTGGCCAGGAGTATGTCCGGCTCCACATAGTAGGGGAGGGCTGGGTTCGTCAGGGTGCCTGGCACAAAACGGCCTGTCATTGCCCTGGCACCTGTGAGCCTGGCAAAGGTCTGGGCTGGATGGTGGCCGTACTGTCTGGTCGAGACCACCAGTATCCTCTCCGGGTCGTATTTTGCCAGCATCTTACCTGCTAGTCTGATCCTCTCGTCTGTGGACTGAATGTCCAGGACATAGAGGCCATCGGTTCTAACCCGGTAGACGAAACGCATCATATCCTTGGTCTTCTGCTGGGTGCCGATGTGGATGCCAGCAGTCAGGTAATCGTCCTGGGGTATTATCGATTCATAATCCGGGTTTCTTGTTACATCCTCCATTTCAACTCCTCTCTTTCTTCTTCCGTTTTACAGTGATTGGAATCAAACCGCGTTCCAGTTCCATGATTGCAAGGTCAATGGGGTCCCCCTTTGCATTAACGAGCACAGGGGCTCCCATGGAAATTTGCAGGGCTCTTGCACCAACAATCCTGGCGCGCTCATAGCGGGTATATTTTTCAACAGCCAACTGACCACCTCGGTTAAATAATAAATCCACCATCCCTGAATTCGATGATGTCACTCCCATTCCAAGATGAATACTGGATTGCAATATCTTTTCCACCTCTAAAAAACTCAGCCACCTAAGTAGTCCTAACAATAATATTCCTGGTATCAAAAATATTTTGACCATCTAAAATGGATGGTCTGGTGGGGTTGCTGAGATTCGAACTCAGGTCACAGCGTCCCGAACGCCATAGGATGGACCAGGCTACCCTACAACCCCACATGTCAAGGTCACTGGTATGGGGCAAGGGCATCCACCAGTTCAACGTGGGAGAGGAGCATGCGCCGGCAGCAGTATCTCTCAACTCCAAGCTCGTCCATCACCTCGCCTGGATTCCGGCCTTCTTCCACGCTCTTCTTATAGCTCTCCCAGACCGCTCCAATAACCCTACCACAGGTAAAACACCTAACCGGGATCACAGAGTATCACCTGTAAGACTTCTGCCGTTTGGCCCTGGCACCCCGCCCGCCAAACTTCTTCTCCTCTTTGTAGCGGGTGTCGTTAACCAGGAGGCTTCTGTCGTATTTTAGAAATGCCTCTTTAAGCTCGGTGTCGTTTGTCCATTTCACAAGTCCCCGTGCAATAGCGGTGCGGACAGCCCCGGCCTGGCCAAAGATACCACCCCCCCGGACATTAACGTCAATGTCAATGCCGGAGATAATATCCTCACAGAAGTTGAGGGGCTCAGACATCTTCAACCTGACAAGCTCAGGCTCTATTATCTCAAGGGGCTTCTTGTTAACCCGAATCCTGCCTTTACCTTCCCGGAGCACAGCCCGGGCCACTGCAGTCTTCCGCTTACCTGATTCAGTAACAATCTTCAAATATCTCCACCTCTAAAAATTGGCTCCAAGCTTGCGGCTCACCTCTCCCAGGGTCGAGTAATTAGCAGTACTCAGCCTGTGGATGCTGGCATCTTCCAGAGATTCCTTTTCCACTCCTTCGAACTCGGCTGGTAATCCACGGTAGACCCGTAGTCTTGCAAGGGCCTCCCTGCCCCGCTGTTTCTTATAGGGGAGCATACCCCGTATCGTCCGTTTAAGAATCCTTTCAGGCATCCTTGGGAAATACGGCCCCTTCTCCCTGCTGCCCCGGTCATAATACTGTTTATAACGCTGGAAGGTGTAAGCTTTTCTGCCAGAAATAACACTCTTCTCAGCATTAACAATGACAATCGTCTCTCCTTTCAGGAGAGCGCGAGCAGTCATACTTGCAAGCCTGCCCAGAATTAATCCGTCAGCGTCGATCACTCTCATCCCATCACCCGCAGACCACGGACGTCTCCCTGCTCCAGAAGCTCCTCAAGAGAGAGGCATCTCCCACCGCTCTCCGCTATTTTCTCCTTCGCCTCCCTGGTGAAGGCAAAGGCTGCCACTGTCACCCGATGTTCCAAGACACCAGCGCCCAGCACTTTACCAGGCACAACCACAATTTCATTTTCCTGGGTGTACCTGTTAATCCGGCTCAGATTAACCTCAGGACGGCGGCGCAACGGTTTCTCAAGCCTCTCTGCAATATCCTGCCAGACCTTCCTGCCGGTCTGCCGGCTGGCAGCCTTCAAACTGGATATCAGGGACACAAGTCTTGGGTTGGTCTTCTCTCTCTTCTTCATTTATTCACTCACACGTTCAAATTTAAATCAATAACAGAGATTCAATACAATGCAAATCACCCCCTAATTACCTTTCTCTTACATAAACATTGCCTTGCCTTCAGTCGGCCTGTAAAAAGTTAGATATATTGTCAAATCAGAATTGGTTTTCGATGGAAAGACCTTCTCTGGACGAGTATTTCATGGAGATTGCTTTTGTTGTTGCCAGGCGTTCAACGTGTCTGCGGAACCGGGTGGGGGCTGTTCTGGTGCGGGACAAGCGGATTCTTTCTACTGGTTACAATGGGGCGCCCCGGGACCTCCGGCATTGTCTGGAGATTGGCTGCATTCGGGAGCGGAATAATATTGCCTCTGGTACCAGACACGAGCTTTGTCGGGCGGTTCACGCTGAACAGAATGCTATCATCCAGGGGGCTCTGCACGGTGTCAGCATTGCAGGCGCGACTCTCTATTGTACCCATCAGCCCTGTATTCTCTGCGCCAAGATGCTTATCAACGCCCATGTTGAGCGGGTTGTGTTTGCGAATCCTTATCCTGACCGGGACGCGCTTGACTTCTTTGAAAAGGCGGGGGTGGAGGTGAGGTGTCTTAATTCTGAGGTCCGAAAATCAGAGGCAACTCCGGAAGGAGCTGTGAAGCTCTAACTGGTCTGTAGGGGCTTATGCATTGTCTGGCTTTTTAGGTTTCTCTGGTCTATTCTGGTTTGTATTTGTCTAGTTTCCCTTTGTTAGTCTCCTACCATTGTCCAGTCTAGTTGTAGGCCGTCTTTGTCCATGAGGACTATTTTGTGTTTTAGGGCTGGTAGGTCGTAGGGGAGTTCTTCGTAGCCGATGTAGAGGATGTCTCCTTCTTTGATGTCTGGTGGTGGGTTTTTGACTTTGCCGAAAAAGTATTTTTTCTCGGTTTTAAGGTCCTGTACAACTGCGTTCCTCCATCCCTTGGCTTGTGCTACCCGGAGGACAACGCATTTTCTTTTGATTTTTTTTGGTTTCTCTTTTTGCATGGGGATGCTATTTAATACGTACTGGTATTTTAATGGTTTTCAGTCTAAAAAATTGTTTACTTGGATTAGGTTTAATACCTCTTGTGGGGTAAGAAGGGGGGTGTGAGGTGATTGAAATAGTATCCAGGACCGCGACTAAAAGGCATCTGAAGGAACTACTGCACGTGTTTAAATATACTTATGAAGAGATTAGTAAGGTCACCGAAATACCGGTGGAACGCCTCAAAGCAATAAACAAGAAAGAGGAGCCTACCGAGGAAGAGGCAGCAGCCCTTCGCGAACTTGCCATTACCGCAACCCAGTTCCGCAGTGAAGAAACCTTTGACTAAAAAAGAGATGTCACATTTTCTCCACGAGCCCACGGTTCCGCCGACAGTTGACAGTAAAAGCATCGGTGAGCTGGCACGGGAAATGCTTAAAACAGGATTCCAGGGACGGAAGCTCGCCGAATCCATTGAGGTCTGGAGGCAGATGCTCCAGGAAGAAGACCTCACAATTTTCCTCGGTCTGAGCGGTGCCATGGTACCTGGTGGGATGCGCCGGATAATATCCTACCTGGTGAGAAACCGCTTTGTTGACTGCCTTGTAAGTACCGGGGCAAACATCTTCCACGACTGCCACGAAGCCCTGGGAGGCCACCACTACCTGGGCAGCCACCAGGCAGACGACCACGCCCTTCTCCAGGAGGGTGTGGACAGAATCTACGACATCTTCGCAAGCGAGGACGAGTTCCGCTCCCTTGACAGGCTGGTAGCAGAGTTCATAGCCGGGCTTGAGCCTGGAAAGAGGTATTCCACCCGAGAGCTCACCCACCTGCTAGGCGGCATGCTAAAAACATTAAAACCAGGCCTTAGCGGGACTGAAATGGACTCTATCACGGTGGCAGCCTACGATGCGGGCGTCCCTATTTTTATCCCGGCCTTCTGTGATTCCTCCCTTGGAATCGGGGCCTTCCTGGCATACCGCCAGAAAAAAAATGGTGTGGTGATTGACCAGATTAAAGACGTAGACGAAATCACCCAGATCGTGGAGCAGTCAGCCAAAACCGGTGTGATCTACATTGGCGGTGGTGTGCCCAAGAATTTCATCCAGCAGACCGAGGTGATACTCTCCCTCCTGGGCCAGAAAACCCAGGGCCACAGCTACGCGATTCAGTACACCACAGACGCACCCCACTGGGGCGGCCTCTCAGGCTGCACCTTCCAGGAAGCCATCTCCTGGGGCAAGATTTCACCAGTCTCCCGCAACGTCCAGGTCTTCACCGATGCCACCATCGCCCTACCCCTGGTAGCCCACGCCCTCCACGAGGACCCTGGCAGACGGCAAAGACATCCGGTCTTCAACTGGAAGGAATCCGGGCTGAATTTGGGTATTAAACGGGAATAATCTTGGGAAAATAGTATTTAATAACAAAATAAACAAAGAGTTTGTAGAGGAACCCTATCCTATCCATCCATCTTCTTTTCCCCTCTACACACATATTATTTTACACCCCCCTTTTTTGCAGTTAATATTTTTTTTAGGTGAGGATTCTGAGTCTCACTGCCCCTGGGTTTTCCAGTATTTTAAAGGCTTCCTCTGAGTCCCTGGGCAGACGGATGTCGCCTTTTCTACCTGTAGTGGCTGTGAGAAGTCTTTCACCTCCGACCAATACTTCCACAGCCCTATTTTTGAGGGAGGATTGCAGTACCACGTGTTTTCTGGTTTTCCTGATGTGGACTTTCTCTGTGTCTTCTTCCAGGTTTTCCGGTTTTCCTGTGTCTTCCAGGCTGTGGATGTCCAGGTGTATTCCCAGGCGTTTCTCGATTCTATCGATGTTCCCCCCCTTCCGCCCCAGCACGGTTGAAATATCCTCCGGGGGCAGGTAGACTTTTGCACTGGAGTCGCTCACCATCTCGACTTTCACCGGCCCTGGCGTGTATTTCTCGATTTCCCGCTGGATTTCCCTGGAGGCAAGCCCCCAGCTACCGGGAGGTTTCACCTCTTTAACCGGCATTACAATGACCTGCTCTCCATAGGTGTAGATTTCATATTCCGGTGTCCTGGTCTCGAAGTCAACCATCTGGATTACAGGTCTTGCCAGGTCTTCCTCGGTCATCCCCTGGGGCACCTTGACCGTGAAAATAATGTCATGCATCCCTGTTACCTTCCCCTTCTCGATGAAGACCACGGTGTCCACCACCTGGGATACCATGCCCAGTTCCACCCGTGTCAGAAGCCGCTGGATAGCGTCCACCGGCCGGGTGGCATGGACTATACCTACCATGCCCACACCTGCCAGCCTGAGGTCAGCAAAAACCTTGAAATCCCTGGTCTTTCGCACCTCGTCGTAGATGGTGTAGTCAGGACGTACCAACAATAGGAGGTCTGCGGTCTTTTCCATGTCCCCTTCCAGGGGCCCGTACTGGGTGATGGCTGGGTCCACCTGGAGGTCCCGGGGTGATTCCAGGGTTTTAACAATGAAATTGTTCTGGAGGAGGAACTCGGCTATACCTGCTGCAAAGGTGGATTTGCCCGCACCTGGGGGGCCTGCCACCAGAATCCCCCGCCGGTGCTCCAGCAGGCGTTTTTTCAACTCCTCGCTGAACCTGTAGTCCTCGAGTCTGGCAGTGGCAACCGGCCTGACCGCTGTTATTTCCCACCTGGCCGAGAAGGGATGATGTGCAATAGCAACCCGCATAACTCCGATCTGGAGGACAGCCGCACCCCGACATTCCATCTCCACCAGTCCAACCCGCCTGGCCCGCTCCACAAGCTCTTTAGCAATACTCCGTAGCTCTTCACTGCTGCATTCTTCCTCCCTGATCTTCACAAGTTTCTCCTCACCTATCCTGCCCCGTTTCGCCAGGGGTGGTGTGCCCTCTATGAGATGCACCGAGAGTGTGTCCTCTGTGAAGAAATCTTCAATCGAGAGCCTGCCCGGTTCCTCCTCCAGGGGGGAGAGGTATTTTACCTTCAAACCTTTGGCCCTGGCTACCTCGGCCTGCACCTGGTCACTGGTAACAAAAACCGCTCCATACTCCATAGCCACACTGCGGATAATAGCGTCAATCTCCCCGCTGCTGGCAAGTTTAATCTGCTCCAGCGAGGGGCGCTCCCCCACATATTTAAGTGTAATCTCTCCCTGTTGGGAGAGCTCGTTCAACTCTTTCAACTCTTCAAGTCCCCGCAGACCGGTCTCCCGCCCCCGGTTGGCCTGGGACTCAAGCTCCGAGACCACAGCCTCCGCAATCAGAATAACCTTCCCCCGATACTCGCCCCCCCTGACCTTCTCGGTAATCCTCCCGTCAACAATCACACTGGTATCAGGGACAACACACTCCTCAGACATAAAACCAAAAGACAACCAGAGACGGTAAAAAACTATCCAGCAGTTTTAAGACACAGTCCACCCATTTTTTGTTTAAATTATGTTCACAGTCAGCCTCTGCAGCGGCAAAACAGCCTTTGAAGTCAAAACCCACATCCCCTTGGACACCCTGAGGGCAGGGGAAGTCTTCCCGGCCCGGGTGGCCACCAGGCATCTCACCATCATCCAGGTGGAGGGGTGTGAGGTCTCCCTTTATCCCAGTGGGAGGATGCTTGTAAAAAAGGTGAAAACACCTGAAGAGGCTCTGAGGATAGCTGAAATAATTGTCGATAGGTTAAAATAAATGATGATTTTCGAGAAAATTCGCACAGTCCCCACAGGCCAGGAGTTGCTGGATAAGGCGTTTAGACGGGGAAGCCGGGCTAAAAAAGGTAAACAGGACAAGAGAAAAGCAGAAGAGTCCTTTGTGCTCACCACAGGTAATATCCTTGCCGACAACCTACAGCGGGTGGTCCGGGACTTCCCAAGTTTTGACAGCATCCACCCCTTCTACCGGGAGCTGGTAGACATCCTGGTAGGAGTAGAAGAGATGAAAAAAAACCTGGCAAGGGTGCAATGGGCAGGCAACAGAATCCACCAGCTCACAAGAGAGGCCATAAGAAAAATCCGGGCCAATGACCCCTCATTTGAGCGGCGGGCAGCCACCGGCCGCTTCGCCTCCATCCTCCACCAGGTAAATCCAAGCCTGGAATTCTTAGGCCAGGTCCGAGACAAACTCAAACACCTGCCAGACGTCGTCCAGGACGAGCCAACCATAGTGGTGGCAGGGTATCCCAACGTGGGCAAATCAAGCTTCATCGACAGGGTAAGCTCAGCCAAACCCAGAATAGAAAGCTACCCCTTCACCACCAAGGGACTGGCAGTAGGCCACCTCACCCTCCAGGGGAGACGCTGCCAGATAATCGACACACCCGGCCTCCTCGACCGGCCCCTCCAGGAGCGCAACCAGATTGAACTCCAGGCAATAACCGCGCTGAGACACCTCGCCGGGGTCATACTCTTCCTCCTCGACCCCACCGAAACCTGCGGCTACACCCTGGAGGAACAGGAAAGACTCTACCACCAGATTGAAGCAGAATTCAATCTACCCATAATAGCTGCCTACAACAAAAAAGACATTTTTAAAAACATGCCCAGGGGGGAGTTCCAGATCTCCACCCTCACCGGCGAGGGGATAGACAGGCTGCTGGAAGCTCTTGCAGCCGTGCTTCAGGAAAAAGACAGAACATGCAAATTTGCTCAAGAGGGCATTTAAAAGAAAAACTATTTATTATCCTGTTTTCTATTTAGCGGAGAGGGTGAAGTGAAAATGGATTCCATAGTTGAGGAGGCCATGGCGAGGGCTGAAG
>CAZCCY010000035.1:0-13933 GCA_964497545.1 uncultured Methanosarcinales archaeon
TCGCAATTCCTCCCCTCCCTTTCGGAAGGGGACTCCTTGCGACGAAAAGTTGAATTTTTCTCTTAGCTCTTCGGGGATTGTTATTTTACCGTCGGGAGTAATTGGTCTGATGATTTTTTCTGCCATGAAGCCCATATTTAATTCTAAAAGCAGGTAAGTATTTTGGTGAATTCCACCCTAACTTCTCTTTCAGTTAGGCACATGATACAAGTACATTTAAAATTTATTTTTGCCGTTTGGTTTGTTCAGTGACAATCTGAGTGCCATCGGATAAAATTATTATCAGTAGTTCGTAAAGTGAGTACACCGTAAACTAAATAACACTCTCAAAACCAGACTTTTTACAGCCCTGGTTTCACTTATCCTCCGCAGAAGCCATAAACAAATTCGATATTGTCTCCGTTGTGCAGTTCATGTTCAAGCATTTTTTCTGGGGTTGAACCGTTTATAAAGACCACACATCCATTTAACTGATTACCTGCAAGTGTAGTTTTGTAAGTGGTCTCAATGCCCTTGTTTTTTCCGGCATTAACTATTTTGTTATCTATGATCTGCAGTAGTTCGCCAAGTTTAGTGCCTTCGGCGATTTCGAAGACGTCTTTTTCGCCCACTAACTCCTTCTGAGTGAAATCATAATTTACTGTTACTTTTATTTTTTTCAATTCTACCTCCTTTTTTGTAGCATGGTTTTTCTTTGTCGTTTTCTAGATGCTGTCGTTCATGTTCTATGGGTGATTCATGTTCTGTGAGGGTATTTTCTGTCTATAACTGTCGTATAGGGATTAAAGGTGGTCTTGTATTAATTGGTTTTTGCTTTATATTTGTAAATATGCTGGCAGAGTTTTTATTTTTTTCAAATTTTTATTAATTTTTTTAATGGTAAAAACATTGGTGTATGCCGTTTATAATTCTCATATTTCTCCCCAAAGGTTTCTGTTACCTCTTTTTCTTCTTTTTTTGCTAGTTGGTGATATCTTAGTATAAGAATAGGCCACATAAACACAGTGGGAATGGTAGGCCACTGGATGAGCATCCCGGTTGTTATTATTATAATTCCAAGATACTGGGGGTGCCGCATGTATCTGTAAATGCCGTCTGTCACCAGTTCTCCTCTTGCTGTATGTATCTTGCTCCATCCTTTTGATATAAGAAAAAGCCCGAAGAATATCAGGATGCTGCTTATTGTCATTACAAGTGCCCATGCGGTTTCCATGTCCATGACACCTGTCCGTGCCAGGATTACCGCTAGAAGGTGACCCTGGATGTGTCCAAAGGATAGCTGCAGTCCGAATATCGAGGAGAGGATATAGATTGTCAGGGGGAATCCGTACATCTCTGTGAACAGGGAGATTATGAACGCCTCGTATATCCCTGCAGTGTGCCATTCCTGTTTTTTTGTTGGAGTGAGAAAGCTGAGGGTGAACAATGAGAAAAAACCTATGCTCAGTAGCACTGCAATCCAGTTATTGTAGGCGTACTCGTTGGGGTTTTGATTTTCATCACCATTAATGATTTCAGGAGTCTCGAAGCCGAAAAGTAGGCTTAGACCTGAAAAGAATGTGACGACTGCGAGCAGTATAAAGCCAAGTGCAATAAGTTCGCCGAAAAAGCCTATTTTAAATTTCATTTATGTTGTTAAATATTTTTTATGGCTTCTTTCACAATGTTAAGCTGGTAGTCCTTGTTCGGATTGTTTATCTGGATCCAGAACACCCTTTTGTCTTTGGCATAGAAGTAATGATAGCCGCCAGGGCCTGTCACAAAATAGACTGGTATACCTTCTATGGTGCTGACGGTTGGATCGCTGAACATGCCAGTTGTTCCTACCCTGCTGCTCATGGCTGCAAGAGCTGAGGCTGCACGTTCATCATTTTTGGACTCTGATACCCAGAGTTTGGCTTTATTGCCTTCTTTACTTCTGTAGTATGCTATATATGCGTTCTCCATTCCGAGATTCTGTCCTTGGTGGAGGTTTTTGACCTCTGTTATGGCTGGAGCCCCCTCTCTGTAGAGAGCCAGGGTCATGTCACCAAGTTTTTCAGGAAAAATACCATAGGAATTTTTCTCCTGCGTCTGAATATAGGAGAACGCAGTTAAGGCTATTACAGATATTATGAATATTGCAAGATATATATTATATTTATTTCTATTCATAAATTTGCCTATATCTTGAGTATTGTCTGTATCACCATCGCTTTCTGATAGCCTGTATCTGGATAGTCAAAAGTTATCCAGTAAACTCTACCCTTCTTGTAATCCATTTTAAGGTAATAGTAGATATAAAGAGTATCTGCTTTTATCAAATATACCTCTGGCTTCAGAAGATCTGGTATGTCCACTTTCATTGGCCTGGTGAAACCAGTCGTTCCAGTATTTTCACCACTCCTGCTGTATGATTCTCTCTGGCCTAGATTGTCTGGGAATCCATGTCCTGTTGAAGCTATCAGTTCGGAGTGCATGGCATTGAAGGCATTGTATGCAATGTTATGGTCATCAATCTCTAAAACCCAGATGCGCATGGTGCCATTTTTGCCCGTGTAGACTGCAAAGTATCCTTCTGCAAAGGGCACATCCTTCAGTACGGATATATTAAAGATTTCACGGGCAGCAGCCTCTCCGCTCTCATATCTTGTCAGGGTCATGTCACCCAGTCTTTCAGTGAAGATACTTTTTCTGGCATCTGGCTGGTAGGAGAGATATGCCACCAGCAAAACAGTCGCGATGGCTACAATTATTATACCATATTTCTTTTTTATTTTACCCGGATGCATAGCGGTACCGAGAACATCTAATAGACTTTAATTTCTGGCATTTTGTGTTTTTATCTTGGAATCTTTTTGAGGTCTTTTTTATGCAATCCATAGTATCACGAAGCCTATTGCTACCATAAACGAGCCCATAAGCAGTTTCACCTTTGCTTTGTTACTGGACTGCCATGCTACCATCTTCTCAACTACAGCCCGGTTTGAGGAGGCAAAGAGCAGTATTAACAATGGCATGACAAACATAAAATTGTAGAGCAGCAAATACGCCATGCCCTGGAGCTGGGAGGATTGTATGGCGAGAAGTCCCAGAATTGCAAGATATATGCCTCCGCTGCATGGCACTGTACACAGGCCAACAAGAACACCTGCACCAAAAACACCAGGTGTCGAGGTGTGTTTTATCCAGCGGTTTATCGCTGTGTGCAGGCTGCTGGGTACTGCCAGGCTAAAGCCGCCAGGTACAAAGTAGTCTTTCATGAAAATAACGCCAATTATCATAGAAATGTAAGCGGCTGCTTTGCCTACCAGATGTGTTGTTGAAAAGAATGATACAGCGCTGAGAAAGCCAGCGCCTATTAACACATAGGTTATGAATATGCCGCTTATGTAAATCAATCCAACTTTCACCAGCCCATACCTGTAGTTTGTCTGCATCTGGAGCAGGGCTAGGGTAAAGCTGACAAACAGCAGCAGGACAGCAAAAGCACAGGGGTTAAACCCGTCAACTATGCCTGCAGCGATTACAATGGGGATAGTTAAAGTTTGAGGGTCGACTACCATTCTCTTTTTAGGTCACTATAAGTGTTCCATGCATATTTGGATTTTCCTTACCTCCACAGCATACATCACAGTACCAGTCGTATTCTCCAGGCTCGGTGGGCGTGAAGGCGAACACTGTCTGGTTTTCAGGCGGAACCGTAATATTCACATCTAAACCAGGTCCCTTGAGTATAAAATTGTGAAACCCGCCGCCGTCTCTGTGATATTGGTTGTCAGTGTTTATCAGGTTTATTTTCACAGGTTCTCCCACTTTTACCTGGAGGGTATTGGGGTCAAAGCCTGCCATGGTAATGGTCATTTTGATGGCTTCTTTGTCTTCCGGAATCAAAGAAACGGTTTTGTTCATGGTTATATAAGCTGCCGAAACGAAAATCACAGTAACAATAGCCAGGTATAAGACTGTCTGATGGTGTTGTTTTTTGTTTTCTGCTTTGTTTTTTGGAATCTTTCTTTTGTGTTTAATCTTTTTTTTATGTTTTTTTGATTTATTCATTGTGTTTGTTCTATATCCTCTATTCTCTCTTCGATAAGCTCTTTTATCTCATCCCTGTTTTCACCGTGTTTTTCCCGCTCCAGTATACGCTCCAGAATATTTATATCGTCCACATGAGCTATTATTTTTTCAATTACAGGCACAGGCTGTGCAAGATCGATGTTTAATGCTGTCTCTTTTAGTTGTTTTAGTACAAGTATTGCCTTTTCTCTGTATTCTTTTTTGAGTTCTTTGTATTCTTCTTCCTGAATCTTCCCGGCATTGAATTCGTTTTCAAGATTTAGAATCGCTTCAAACACAGAATTTTTTTCAGCTAGTAGTTCGTCGAAGGACATATCGGAAATAGTTTTCTCTGAAATGTTCTTGTTTTCAAGGTCGTCTGCAGTATTTGAAAATCCTTCTGCAACCATTGGTTCGTCAGTTGATAGTTTTACTGAGGCTGCAGGTTTAGTGGAGGCTTCTTGTTTGATATGTTTTCTTTTTGTTTTTCTTGTCAGCTTGTTTCTGACAAAGGGATACAAGACTGCCCCTGTTATCAGTATCGCCAGTACCGGGATAATGTAGTTAAGCTCTTTAGTGTCTGTCTTTGAGGGTACAAAACCTATTATCTGTATGTCAATGAGTTGTCCTCGGGGTAGGTTCAAGAGGGTCAGTATTTCGTATTCTTTCCCTTGTTCTGAAACTGTCTCTTTTTTGGCAAATCTGCTTTCAATTCCAAAACCGTTGTTTTTATCAGAAATCAAGGAAAAATAAGAGGTGTTGTAGAGCATTTCTTTGTTAAAAAATGCTTCTTCGGATTGGGGGTTAAAGGTGTAGGATATCTGGACACCGTATGTTTCTCCTGGCATAAGGGGCTTCATAGGGTCTATCCATGCAGCGTCTTTGTCCCGTCTCAGACAGCACTCCATTATGTCAGTCTGGAAATTTGTTATGCCAGGGGGTGTTGAAATACCAAGCCATACTCTGTTTGGGCTGTAGAACACCTTGTCCCCGTCATTTCTGAATTTCACAAATTCCCGCACTAAGATGCCGTTTGGGGCTCTGGATAGAATTATATGGTCTAGTATTACAGATATCATATTTCTATTATCCGAAGTATCATACACTGTAAAATTAATACTTTTATTGTATGGTAACATTACGGTCTCTGCATAAGATACCCCTTCATATATTGCTTCTACAGTGTAGTTGCCAATGTTTACATTGTTAAATACATATTTGCCAGCATCGTTTGTTAAGGTGCTTGCGACCATAACGCCGTCTTCGTCCCACAGGTTAACCGGAATACTTGCAAGAGTTTTATTTCTCTCAAAATGGAAGACAGAGCCAGTAATAGTTCCAGAAAGATTGAAATTTGCAGTTTCACCATCGTGCACATTCTTACCGAAAGTCAGATTCTGGTATGTGACATTCACACGATAGACAGCAGAAACGTCTGCTGCTGTAAACTCATATTTCCCGTTTTTGTCTGTATTTGTGCTTAGCATGTACTGAAAACTGTACACATTCCTGCCTGCTTCATCCTGGGTCAGGCTTACTTTACTGAGGGTAAGACTCAAGTTTTCAAGAGGTTTTCCATGAGCACTTACCTGTCCATTTATATTTGCATGGGCAGGAACCACGAATAAGAATAAACTAATAATTATAAAATATAGTGGTAGCTTATTCATTACTCTTCACGTTCCTGCAGGAATTTCTGATACTCATATTCAAACAGTTCGTTTTCATCCATTTTTTTTCTGCTGATTTTATAAACAACAACTCCCCCTACGATGATGCCCAACGGTAAAGCCAGCCATACAATCCAGTCAAATCCCTCTTTGGGTGGTGTGGCAAGAACGCCCCTACCGTATTCAGCCTCAAGTCTTTTGTATATCTCTTTCTCAGACAAACCCTGGGCAAGCATTGACCTGACCTTACTTTTTATTTCAAGAGCACTCTCACAGGAACATTCCGAAGCTATCATGGTACATCCACCCACATCAGGACAGTTTAGATTTGATGTAATCTCTTCCTCGGTCACAGCCATAACCGGCGCTGCAAGCATGACAAGAAAAAACAATACTCCAACCAGTTTATACAACATCATACATACCTCGCTGATTTTCATTTTCAATTTTATTATGTAGATTATAATATTTTTTCCTTCGTTTTACAGGCACAACTGTTGAAAGACATATCAGGATTCCAGCAATAAGGACATAGAACCCCCCAACCCACATCAGGAACATAAAAGGTATAATCTTAATTTTAACAGTGACACTATCCGCAGTGAAAGCCTGGGCTGAAAAATATATATCATCAATACCCACCCTATAAGCCATAGGTTTAACACTAGTGGTGTCCTGCTTGCCATAATAATACATTCGCGCATTGGCCTCGGTCAAAACCTTCTCCCCGTTCTTGTAGACATCAAATAAACCTGCAGTCACATCTTTGTTATTTTTAGAATAATGGATTATTTTGGTAAGTTTAAAATCATACTCACCAACACTATAGACATCACCCACTTTCATATTCAGAGTCTTAGCCTGCTCATACACCACAGCTCCAGTAGCGCTTACAATAATCATAACAATCGCGATATGACATATATAGCCCCCAAATGTCCTCCTGTTCTTCCAGAATGCCCCCAGAACATTCCTTAAAAACCCTCTATCCTCAACCTTTTTCTGCCGTCTCACAATCCTAGATGCATCCACCAGATGAGTAGATATTACAAGGACAACACCCCCAACACCAACAAAGAGAGCATATAACTCCCGAATCCCTAAAACAAAAGCAACCACCATCGCAACCACAGCAGCCATAAACGGCCTAAAAAAGTTTCTCTTCAGATGAAACACAGAAGCTTTCCTCCACGCTATAATAGGGCAAATACCCATAAGAAAAAGAAGTGCAATCCCAAGCGGCACATTTACCTGGTTGTAAAAACTCGGACCCACCATAACCTTGTAGCCACGGAAAGCCTCAGAAAGAAGCGGATAAGTCGTTCCCCACAAAACCGATGAGGCTGATGCAATAAATATCCAGTTGTTATAAAGGAAACTCGCCTCCCTCGAGACAAAAGATTCAAAGATTTTCTTGCTTTTTATCGAATTGTACCTCCACACCAAAAGCATCAGCGTACCTGCTAACACCACAATCATATAATATATGTAATACGGGGCGGTGACAGACTGGCCAAAGGTATGCACAGAATCAATTATCCCACTTCTTGTAAGCAGCGTCCCATAAACCACGAGCTCCCATGTAAAAAGTATAAGCAGAATATTCCAAAACTTCATCCCACCCTTGCGCTCCTGTATCATCGTGCTATGATAAAAAGCGGTCAGGGTAAGCCAGGGAAGAAACGAGGCATTTTCCACAGGGTCCCACCCCCAGAAACCACCCCAGTTGAGCACAGTATAAGCCCAATAGCTTCCGAACATGTTACCTAGAGACAATCCAAGCCAAGCCCACAAAGCCCAACGTCTTGTACGATATATCCAGGTATCATCAACAAGATAAACACCAGCAATCATAAAAGCAAACGGGATTATCACCCCCGCATACCCCAAGAAAAGCGTTGGAGGATGGAAAAACATACCTGGATCCTGAAGAAGCGGGTTCAGACCATTACCATCCACAGGCACGAAATCAAGCCGCCTGAAAGGACGAGATACCGTCAGCAGCATATAAATAAAATAAGCAAGAGTGACAAGGACTACAGGCATCGCATGCCTTACCAGATTATCATAGGACTTCCCCCTCACAGCAATTACTGCAATATAAATAGATATCAGCCATGCCCAGAGCAATAACGAACCATCGGCTCCAGCCCAGAATGCAGAAACGGTATAAACTAACGGCAAATCCAAACTACTATAGAGAGCTACATATTCATACTGAAAATTGCGAGTAACAAACAGATTAAAAAGCCATAATGATGCGATAGTGAGCAGCACAGCAATCCCGATAATGGTGACTCTGGCACTATCGAAAAACTCATCTTTCTTTTTCCATAGCCCAAATATGTGTGCCAAGAGTGCGTATACGCTCAATACCAGCGCGAAACTTAGCGTTGTCTCCCCTAGTTCCACCTAGATTTCCCCTTCGTGATCCCCATGTTCAACGTCTCCTCCATATTTTGATGGACATTTTGTGAGAACCCGAGTTGCCTGAAAAGTGTTGTTTATGAAATATCCTGTCACCACTGCCGGGATCCCCTCCTTATAATTACCCGGCATACCATCGTTTGATACCACTGTAATGGTGGCATTGTTATCTGTCAGATTGAACGTCAACCTGGCTTTTTCAGGCTCCCATATAGAAGAACCCTTCACTATAGTACCATTTACATTCACAAGTTTTCCACTCAGTGAGTCCGCATTTTCCACAAATTCACTCACCTCATAATAAAATGAAAGAGAATTGTTGAAACTCACACCACCCAGGTAGACTATTAATACCGCTATAACCCCAAAATACAATGTATTTTTTTGCTTTTTATTCATATTCACCTTCTACCCTACAATTGGATGCAAAAATCCTCAATTTCCAATTGATGTATAGTCTATTTAATTTTTTACCTAGATTGCGGTTTACAAAACGAAAACAAAAACAAACCCCGGCTTAAAAACGCTAAACTAAAACCTGAAAAACCATGTAGTGAAGTTGGAACAGATAAATAAGACAAAGCTGTGCTGAGAAGCCACTGTCTTAATAAAACTTGATGGTTACTTACACCTTTGAATTCACATTTCCTATAGTAGTTCGTTAGCCCAGTCCTGCCTTAGGCTGGTTTTGGCAGCCACTTGTAGAAGCATGTGGGATTTTAGTCTTTTGGCCTATATTCTGGCCTGGGGTTTTAGTGTATAAAGTCTGCGAGTTTTGTGGCTATTTGTTCTACAGCCTGGTTGATGTCTTCGATTTTTTTGGCACCAGTCAGCACGATTTTGCCGGATGAGAAAAGGAGTGTCACGATTTTAGGGTTGGATATACGGTATACGAGACCTGGGAATTGTTCTGGCTCGTATTCCACGTTTTCGAGGCCGAGGGCCAGGGCGATGGCGTTAAGGTTGATTTCGCTTCCCAGGTCATGGACTGCCACGATGTTCTGGATTACCACTTCCGGGTTCTGGTTTACGGTTATTCCCTGGCCAGCCAGCATGGCGACCACTTTTTTGACAGATTCCTTAACATCCTGAATACTTTTACCGCCAGTGCAGTTAGCCTTACCACTGTGGAACAGCAGGAGCGCTGTTTTAGGCTCCAGTAGCCTGAATACGAGACCTGGGAATTTTTTTGGGTTGTATTCTGCTTCGGTGAAGAGGCTGGCTATCTGGTTGAGGTCGAGGCTGTCTGCCAGGGTGGTGGATGCCACAATATTCTCGATTTTAGCCGGTGTCATAGATTCACTTTAGAATACTAGTATCTGTAACGAAAAACTTTTTTGTTAGAGTCCTTTGTGCCAGTTGTAAACCTCTGGTTTTCCATTTTTGGGTTTGGAGGGTTTGTCCAGGAATATGTTCTCTATCTCCTCGAGAGGTATGAACTCGTCAGCTGCTTCAACGAGGTTGGAGGATACCCGGTCCGAGAAGGAGATCACAATCACTTTTTTGCCCATGTTCTGGATGGCGTTCACAAGTCTGACAAAGTCCCCGTCTCCGCTTACCAGGATGAGAATGTCCAGGTTCTGGGATTGCACAATCATGTCTACCGCGAGTTCAATGTCCATGTTGGCCTTGACATTCCCGTCAATGAACCGCTGGAGGGACTTGGTTATCACCTTGAACCCGAACTTCCGGAGGGCTGTGATAAAACCCTGGGACCGTTCAACATTGGTGGGGTCAATTACCACATAGGCGTTAGCTCTCAGGAGAAGCCTACCTCTGCTGCAAAATTCATAGAGAGCCCGATAGTTGATAAAACAATCCGCTCTAAAAATATTTCCAGAATCTACATACAAACCAGATTTGACCATCATCGTTTTCCAATACTTTTTATACCTAGATAAATCTTTACAAATCTTAAATGTCTGTCTAGCGTGGGGGTCGGAAGATCTCGGGCCTGCGGGGCGAGGCGATTTTCAGAGCCAGGGCGTGGTCGATTTCCATCCCCCTGTTTTTTAGCAGGAACGCCTCAGCCGGGAGGGGTATCTGGCGGCATTTGAGGGTTTTTGACAGGTTCTGGCAATGGAGCGGGTGGACCAGGACTGCTATCCTCCCCTGGAATGGTAGCATCTGGATGGCCTGCTGGATGTTCCAGGCATGGGTCTCCTCCACCCGGTTTTTCCATTTCAGGTACCCCTTGTATTCTTCCAGGAGTTTTTCTGCCTCCATCCGTGTTTTTCTTGTGATGTAGCCTGCCATTTTAGATTGGAGTAGGCGGGTGAATTTGTATTTGTATTCCTGGTAGAATTTTTCTGTTTCCTCGTAGCAGAAGAGGCTGTCCCTGAAAGCTGCGTAGCAGATTTTACCTGGTTTTGTTCTGAAGTCTGTCATGTCCTGGGTTGTGGTGAGGAGTTTGAGGATGAATTCTGAGTCGGCTTCACAGGCTCTCCTGAAGGCCTGGAAAAACCCCTCTCGCACCTCAGGGTCTCCGTAGAATATGATGGTGCAGGGGTGGTGGTAGCGGTTCTCGATTAGCCTGGCCAGATCGCTGAGAAGCTCGACCGCCTTTGTCTCCCCTATCCTCTGGAGGTCTTCACCCCAGTATTCCTGCCAGAACCTCCAGCTTGAAATCATCCGGAAGTTAAAGCTGTTCTCAAGTTCCAGCCTACCGGGCAGGTCGAACATCACAACCTCTGGCTCGAGAGAGTCCAGCACCTCCAGGGTCCTGCGGTGAAGCTCGTGTGCTGTTTCAACAGCCTTTTCACACCTCTGGAAGGCAACACTTACCTCGAAAATATTCAGGTACGGAATTAGATTCACATCAATTTTGTTTCCAGTTTATTTTCTTTTTAGTATTTCTACTATCTTCTGGTGTAAACCTGGGTTTTTTGTGCCAAGAAGAGAGATGCTCCCATCACCGGCTGCCCGCTCAAGGGGCTTGCCCTGGGGTGTAGTGAGGAGGCCTCCTGCCTCCAGGAGTATCAGGCGGGATGCTGCAATGTCATAACTGTGCAAATGGCCCCTTGTGTCCATCACCCCGTCCAGGGTGCCATCTGCCACAAGGCACATGTCCAGAGCCATGCTCCCCAGGGTACGCACAATAATATTTTTCTGGAGCTCAAGGACCCCACGGGGGACACTTGGAACGCCATAGGTGTAAAGAGAGATAACAGGCTTTGTCCTGGTCCCCCCTTTTTTCCCTTCTATTTTTTTGCTGTTGAGATAGGCTCCACCGCCTTTTTTGGCGTGATAGGTGTCTCCCTGGATGGCTGCAACCACAGCTATGGTGATGTCCGAGAGACCTGCATTCTCGATTTTGGGGGTGTAGGCGAGAGAGGTGCAGAAATAGGGTATGCCGCAGGTGGCATTGGTAGAGCCATCTACCGGGTCAAAAACAAGGAGAAACTCGGGGTTTTTCCCGATTTTCCGGTCTCCCTTCTCCTCGGAGATTACCCTGGCTGAAACCCCCCTATCTTCCAGCGCGGTTTCAAGCGCATCCTCGGCTACAAGGTCGATTTTACGGGTGACATCCCCCCTCCTCTGGGTTACAGCTTCCCCATAGTCTGAACTGCGCTCCATGCAATTTTTAATGCTATCCCTGACCTCACATGCGATTTCAACCAGAAACGTGATTTCCATATACCCCTACATTCTCCCCCCTCCTCTTACTTCTCGGTTTCCCCAGATTTATAAAACAACCGTTTAATCTCCCCAGCAGCCAGGATGCCAGCCTCCTCCACACCCCCCAGGGAGGCTGTGTCAACCGTAATCTCAGGACACAGAGGCTCCTCATAAACCGCGCCGACACCCGGCACCGCCGCCCCACCGTTAGCCTTCTTGTAAATATCTGGGGGTGCGAAACCATTTTTCCTCTCCCGTTCCCGCTCCATGCAAACCTCAAGAGGACATCTGATGTAGACCTCCGCAAAATTTGGAATCAGACTCCGGGCGAGGTCCCGGTACCTGCGAAGATTAGCTGTAGCATCAACAATCACATTAACACCCTCCTCCACAAGAAGCGCTGCCATACACGCAAGACTGGCATAAACAACATCCCGCTCCTCCTGGGTGTACCTGGGATGGGGTGTTACAACCTTCCGGATTTTATCAAGATGCAAAATCTTAACCCGTATCCCCCACCGCTCCAAAACCTCCTTTGTCTTCAACGCGGTAGAGGTCTTACCACTACCCGGCAGACCCGTGAACCAGACAGCCCAAGCCATACCCACACCTCCAACCTTAACCCAAAAATAACCTTCCAAACTCTAGCGGTGTTCATAGCCCCGGTTTTCCACCTCTATCACCCCCCCCTGGGTTTCCATTACCACACCCCCCACCTCAGGGGTGACCTCGCCAATCACGGTGAAATCACACACACCTCTTGCCTCCTCAACACGCCCAGGGTCAAGTGTGAAGAGAAGCTCGTAGTCTCCACCACTGTAGAGGGCGAACTCTATCCCCCCATTCTGGACAGGGACTTCGTTCTCTCGTATTTTAAATCCAACTCTGCCTGCACTGGCAAGTTCATGGAGGGAGATTGCAAGCCCATCGCTCACATCGGTCATGGAACTGACAATCCCAGAGAGAGCCACACCTTCTTTTACCCTTGGATGGGGCTGGAAAAGCCTCTTTAACATCTCCTCGTCCACAGGCTCACCCCGCTCAAGAGCCGCAAGAGCCGCACCTGCCACCCCAAGGCGCCCTGTGACAGCCACAACCTCCCCAGGTCTCGCCCCCCACCTGTGGACCGGCCGCTCAGCCAAACCAAAGCCAGTCCCCACCAGTGTGACCTCCCTGTGCCTGTCAAGGTCTCCCCCGAGAATCCGGGTTCCAAAGACACTGGCACAATCCTGCATCCCTCTGACAAGCTCCAGGATGGAATCCACCTTCCAGTCACCAGACACACCCACAGCCATCACAAGGCCAACAGGGGAAGCACCCATAGCAGCCAGGTCACTCAGGCTCACAGCCACACTGGTCCAACCCATCTCCCACGGGGACATGCCCACAGGGAAGTCTGACTCAAGATGGAGCATGTCTGTGGTGACCACAAGCACACCCTCTGGGACACGGAGACACGCAGCATCATCCGGCGGAATCGAGAGAAGAGCCCTGACCCGCTCAACAACCTCTTTCTCGCCAGCCTCACGAAACAACATCAAAACAAAAAAGGAAGTATAGACGCTTAAAAAAATTCCAAGTTACTTTTCCGAGAATGACTTCTCATAGGCCATAACCTTCCATATCTGGTCCCGGGTGAGGGTGCCTTCCCAGGCAGGCATAACCCTCCTCCCCTTGGCTATGGTGTTGAAAACACTCTTCTCGTCCACACCAGCCCAGTAACTGGGGTCCCTGAAATCAGGCTGACCGCTCAGAAGACCTCTGCCATCCTCACCATGACAGCCCTTACACTTCGAATTAAAAATACCCCTTCCCTCGGCTATCGCCTTCTCATCACCCCAATATGGATTCCTGTCCTCTGAAGCCGTGGATACCGGTGTCGATATAGCAGATGCAGGAGTCGATGTTACAGATGGTGTTACAGGAGACGGTGTTGACTCAGGACTAGACTGAACACAGCCAGCAACTATCACAACCAGAAAAACAATCCCGGCAAGGAGATATTTATTTTTTCCATAATTAACCATGAAATCCCTTCTCCACAACATTTTCCCACAACCAAACTAGTAAACCCATTTAAATAGATTTCTTTCAAAGAGCTAAATGAACGCCATACGAATATTCCATCTCACATTCGAGAGGTGGACGTCAATAGATATAATTTTTGTAACTATTCAGCC
>CAZCCY010000036.1:0-2326 GCA_964497545.1 uncultured Methanosarcinales archaeon
CACCCGCAGTCCGCTCTGGTATGGTCTTACTGCGCCGCTGCCCCAGGGAAGTAGCAGTGGTGACAGTGTTAATATCTGTGTTGATATGCACATTTCCCCACAGGCTGAAAAGCCGCCTGGGCCGATTCCTGAGCTTCCCACCTTTGTCCTGGTTGTGGCTGGCCTGGCCGGTATATTTCTGCTGGGCAGGCGGGGTCGTTTTCGATCTTTGAATTGACACATGAAATGGGAGGTGTGAAATTATGAGGAGAATTGTGTTTGTTGGTCTGGCTGCCTTCCTTGTGATGTTGGCAGTGGCAGGAGAGGCTATGGCAACTGTTGAGACCGTGGACTCGGATGGACAAACGAAACAGGTTTTCAGTGTGGACGAGCCGGTTTACCTGGAAGCAACAGGACTGACGCCTAATACAGAGTATTGTGTATGGATACAGTCGTCTATGCCTGGTAATGGTCAGCCGTTCAACTTCAGCGATGACCCCTCTGGCGGACAGGAGAGTTTCACAACAGACGAGAGTGGCAATGGCAATTATGTTGGGGTGCTAGAGATATGGTCAAGTGCCACCACTGAGGGGGGGTGGTATGTTGTTTTGGACAGTGGTTGTAATGAAAAGTACGATTCTGGGAGTGACCCTGGAACTTCTTTTTGGGTTGGAGAAAACCCGCCTCCGGTTCCTGAGCTCCCGACTTTTGTCCTTCTCCTGGGGGGTCTGGCTGGTATATCTCTGCTGGGCAGACGATGGCAGAAGTAAGGGGTTAGCCCCCCATTTTTTTTGTTGTCACGGTCAGGGTGAATAGTGTTAGGCTTACTAGTATTATTGCTCCTCCGGTTGCGATGTTGTAGTTGAAGGAGATTAGCATTCCCAGTGTTACTGCGGTGGTGGCGAATATTGTTGATAGTATCAGGGTGTTTTTGAAGGAGGTGGCTATTTGTAGTGCTGTGGCTCCGGGTATTATTAGTAGGGAGGAGATGAGGAGTATTCCTACGATTTTTATGGAGGCTATGATGGCTAGTGCGACTAGGAGGTTGAAGGTGGCGTTGAGGGTTGTGGTGGGTAGTCCTGCGAGGGTTGCGTCTTCTTCGTTGAAGGTGAGGAGGAAGAGTTCTTTGTAGAAGGTTAGGGTGAAGGTGAGTACTGCCAGTGTTAGTAGGGCTATTATTTTGAGGTCTGTGGGGGATATGGTGAGGATGGAGCCGAAGAGGTAGGTGAAGAGGTCTACGTTGAATCCTCTGGCCAGGCTTACTAGTACTATGGCTCCGGCTAGTCCTGCTGAGATGATGATTCCTATGGCTGTCTCGGAGTAGACGATTTTTTTTCTTTGGAGGTGGGAGATGATGAAGGTGCCGAGGAAGGCTAGTAGTAGTGCGGTGTAGAGGGGGTAGATTCCGGCGTAGAGTCCTAGTGCTACGCCGCCGAAGGAGAGGTGTGCGAGTCCTTCTCCGACGAGGGAGAGGCGGCGGAGGATTAGTAGGACTCCGAGGGTGGAGGCTAGTATTGAGGCGCCGAGTCCTCCGAGGAGGGCTCGTTGGAAGAAGTCGTAGTGGAGGAATTCTAGCATGTTTTGTTTATATTTTGCATTCTTCTTGGTGGAAGAGGAAGGTGAAGTGTTCTCCGTAGACGGTGCGGAGGATTCTGGTGGGGTCGATGTTTTCGTTGACCTGGGAGAAGTGTAGTTTTTTGTTTATGCAGGCTACTTTGTTGGCCTGGCAGAATACTGCGGAGAGGTCGTGGGATACCAGTAGGATGGTTATCCCGGATTCCTGGTGGATTTTTTTGAGCATTTGCAGGAATTTCTCGTGGATTTGTATGTCGAGGCCGGTGGCGGCTTCGTCCAGTATCAGCAGTTCTGGCTCTTTTACCATGGCCCTGGCGATGAGTACTCGTTGGCGTTGTCCGCCTGAGAGGTCGCTGATTCTCCGGTTTTCCAGTCCTTTGAGGTCTACCAGTTCGATGGCCTCCTGTACCCTGTGGTGGTCCTCCCGGGTTAGGGGTTTTCCCATCTTTGACCTGGAGAGGCAGCCGAGGCTTACGATTTCTTTTACGGTGGCGGGGAAGATGGGGTCGAACTGGGTTGCATTCTGGGCTACGAAGGCGATTTTCTGGTAGTCATGGAATCTGGAGCGTTCAACTCCGAAGAGTCTGATTTCCCCTTTTTTGATGGGCACGAGTCCCAGTATGGCCCGGAGGAGGGTGGTTTTACCGCCCCCGTTTGGCCCCACGATTCCCAGGATGTCTCCCCGTTCCACCTGGAAGCTCACATCCTCCAGTATGGTGAGGTTGTTGAGTTCGACTGTGAGGTTTTTGACCTCGAGGACTGGGGTGGCCAT
>CAZCCY010000036.1:2426-13792 GCA_964497545.1 uncultured Methanosarcinales archaeon
TTTTATTCTTCTAGCCAGGGCATCATTGCCCGGAGTTTTTTGCCTATTTTTTCGATGGGGTGGTTTTGTTCTTGGGCTTCCAGTGCCCGCAGTACGGGTGAGTTCGCTTTTCCCTCGAGGACGTATTCTCTGGCGAATTCGCCGCTCTGGATTCTCCGCAGTGCCTCTTGCATGGCCTCCCTGGATTTCTCGTTTATTACCTTGGGCCCCACTGTGAGGCCCCCGTATTCTGCTGTGTTGGAGACGAATTTCCACATTTTGGTGAGTCCACCCTCATGTATGAGGTCCACTATGAGTTTTAGCTCGTGGAGTGTTTCGAAGTATGCTACCTCGGGCTGGTAGCCTGCATCTACCAGGGTCTCGTAGCTTGCTTTTATCAGGGCGGTGACGCCGCCGCAGAGGTCTACCTGCTCGCCGAAGAGGTCGGTCTCGGTCTCCTCCCGGAAGGTTGTCTCGAGGACGCCCGCCCTGGTTGCACCGATTCCCCTGGCGAAGGCAAGCCCGATTTTTTTAGCGTTGCCGGTGGCGTCCTGCTGGACTGCCAGCAGTGCGGGTACGCCTTTCCCCTCGAGGTAGGTGCGTCTTACCAGGTGTCCGGGCCCTTTGGGTGCTACCATGAAGACGTCCACATCTCTGGGGGGTATTATCTGGTGGAAGTGGATGTTGAACCCATGTGAGAAGGAGAGGGCTTTGCCGGTTTTGAGGTGGGGTAGTATTTTTTCCTGGTAGATCTGGGGTTGGACCTCGTCGGGTAGGAGCATGTGGATGATGTCTCCTTTTTCGGCCGCGGTTTCGATGGGCTGGACTTCCAGTCCGTCTTTTTCTGCCTGTTTCCAGGATTTACCCCTGGGGCGGAGGCCGACAACCACCTTGACCCCGGATTCCTTGAGGTTCTGGGCCTGGGCTGAGCCCTGGTTGCCGTATCCGATAACCGCCACGGTTTTATCTTCCAGTACATTTAAATCTGCATCCGAATCGTAGTAGATTTTTGTCATCTGTTTTACACCCAAAGACCTTGATTTACCTGGGAGTGCATAAAGGTATATGTAAAACCGGCTAGAAATAGCAATGGATATGTAGGGCCGCTGAAAGCCTTTCTCTCATATTTTATTCTCCTTTTTTTGCCAGTTTTTCGAGTTCTTTTTTCCAGTCGCCTGGGACGTGGAGTTCGAGTTCTTCTACTGGGTTTCCGTTGACTGTGATTAGGAATCTTTCTCCTAGGCTTTTGCGCTGGAGTTCGACTTCCAGGATGTCATGGAGTTTTATTTCCCGGGCGTTGTTTTCTCTGTTGAAGTGGATGAGTCTGCGGTTTGTGAGGATTATTGTCTCGCCTTTTTTGCGGCTGATTCTGTGGATTCTCTCTCTTGTCCCCGGGTAGACGGCTCTGAATTTGTCAATGAGTTCCAGGATTTCCTGTGCCCTGGGGGTTTTGAGGGTGAGTATTTCTGGTCTTTCGAGGAGGAGGATTACCTCGTCCCCCTGGGTGGTGGCGATAACCTCGGAGAGGGGGATTTTACGGTGGAGTTTGGACCTGCGGAACAGCCCACCTTTCTCTCGGAGGAAGATGGCACGGTTTGTTAGAATCAGTTCAAGTTTCCCGGAGTCTGTTTTCACTGGCTGGCAGGTTACCACAGTCTCATCTTCCTGGAGCACCAACCCCTCTACAGCTTTCTCCTTTGCTTTCCCTTCGCCTGTCTTTTTTTTTGTTGTCTTTCCCGGTTTGGACTTTTTGTGGGGTAGGTAGTGGTTTAACATCAGGGTGAGGAGGTCTCCTGGTATCAGTTTGACGTTGTATTGGGCTGCCTCCTCTGTGGCCTCTTTTGTGAAGTAGCCTGTTGTCACGATTATCACGCCGTCCACCCGGTCCCGCTCTCGCAGGCTGCTGTACTCCCTTACCTCCCGTACTCCTACCTGCCGTGTGCGTTTAACCTGGACCTCCCAGGCATGTACAAGTCCCAGCCTTTCAATCTTCACCAGGATGTCAACGCCATAGTCCCGGCTGCGGGGTGTGACATGGGTCTTGTACCCCATAGCCTCAAAGAGTTCCCCTACCAGGATTTCCAGGTCATAGGGGTCAATACGTCTGAGTTCCTCTAGGTTCCACAAGTCTCTTCTAGCCCTCCCACATTCCCCTGGCAAAGTCTACCAGGCCGAAACATCCGGTGAGCATCATGTCTCCAAAGGGGGCGGCAAAAACAAGGTCGAGACATGACCCCTCCATCAGGTCCCTTCTGGGACCGGTGACAAGGATGGCCTCGATGTTCTCGAATCCCACAGCCTGGTGGATAAAGGCGCCGTGACCTCCCTCGTTGAAGACCTCCTGGAAGGTCAGGTCCCCATTACAGAGGCTCTTTACCAGGCTGTCAACGTGGACAGCGCTGAGAAGCGAGGTGTGATGCTCAAAAACCCCTAGAATCCCCCCGTCTTCCACCACTACTGCTCCCAGGGTGTGGCCGTTTCCCAGGTTTAACACCACTGCAGGCAGCCTGGCCCTGGGGTCGAGAAGGGCGCCCCTGACAGCAGCCATCCCTGTGTCCGCAACCAGGGCGCCTGGGACAAGACGGCGGACAGCCTCCATCCGGTTAAAACACCCTGGAATCTGACCTGGATAAAAGAAGCTGTCCAGCCGGTTGTCCCGCTCCAGGGTCTCTCGGATGTAGCGGAACCTGGTAACCCTGTTACTGACACCAGGCGAAAAACCGTGGTCCTGCACCGCAACCGCCACCCTCTCGGGGAGCTTGACCCGGAAAACAGCAAGAGCCTCTCCCAGAGCCCTGAGGTCCACATCCCCGGTTTTAACCCTCAAAACATCCCTCTCTACTTCTTCAACGATTTCTACCCCCATCTCTTTGACTTTCTCCAGGTCATCGTTAATGGTAAGCGCTGCCTGCTCCTCTGCGAAAACCCGAAGCCCAGAATCGAGGTGTTCCCGCACTGCACGCACACACGGCCCCCCACCCATCGTCTCTCCTACCAGGAAGACATCTTTTCTCTGGCCCCTGGCCTCCCGGATATGGGATGCCACAATAGCAGTGGGCGAGGGGAGCACAAGTTTGAAACAATTCTCAACACTCTTCTCGCTGTCATAAAAAAGAATATCCTGGGTTCCGGTGCCAATATCCAGGGCAAGAAGCTGCATAAGCACCCTTAATCCAGTCTAAAATGGATTAAAGGTTTCTACCCCTCGGACAGACATCACATAAAAAATAAATATTATAATAACTTTGATATTAGCAGGCTGAGTTCGAAGAGTGCTATGAAAACCACTGCAACCAGTAAAACTGAGATTGACGAGGGGTCTGGGGTTGTCAGGACTGCCAGGGTCAGGAGCACCCCGTAGACTATTATGCGGCTTTTGCGTAGCTGTTTTTCCTCCAGTATTTTCATTTTTATGGCTGATGTTACAAGGAGTGGAAGCTGGAATATCAGGCCGAAGCTGGCAAGGAGGGTTGTGATGGTTGAGAAGGTTTTGGCAAGAGATATCTGGGGTGTGGCTATGCCGGTGGAGGCCAGGATGGTGTATTTGAAGACCAGGGGTATGGCTATGTAGAGGGCGAAGGCTGCTCCTAGGAAGAAGAGGGCCAGGGAAGGAGGGACTATCATCAGGAAGTATTTTTTTTCGTGGGGATAAAGCCCTCTGCGGGTGAAAAGGAAGGCCTCGTAGATGGCAAGCGGGACGCCTATTGTCAGGGCCAGAACCAGGGAGAGGATGAGTCTTGTGAGGATCAGTTCTAGGGGTGAGTAGATGACCATTTTTATTTCTGGGGGGATGAGGGTTTTCCAGAGGGCCAGGAGAATCTGGTCTGAGTAAAGGAAGATTATGGCTGTGGCTGTTCCGGTGACAAGTATCACCTTGGTTGTTCTTTTTGTCAGCTCTTGGAGGTGTTCTTCAAGGGGTAGTTTAACATCGCCGGGGACGCCTGTTGTTTCCATTTTTATCTTTTGCCTAGAAGTCTAGCCAGGACGATGCTTATCTCGTAGAGGACGATGAAGGGTGATGCGACAAGAATCTGGCTGAATATGTCTGGGGGTGTGACCCAGGCTGCGATTATTAGCAGGAGTACGTAGGTGTGTCTTCGGTATTTCGCCAGGAACTCTGGGTTTACCATTTCAAGTCTTACCAGGGATATGACAACGAGCGGAAGTTCGAAGGCAAGCCCGAAGACAACAACCATCATAACAACAAAGTATATGAAGTTGTTTATGGAGTAGTTTGCGGTTACACCCATGCCCAGGGCGTCCGTGTAAAGATACCCCAGGAAAAGGGGGAGCATGAAAAAGTATGCATAACCTGCACCCAAAAGGAACAGGGTGATTGACGAGAGGGATACAACAAAAAGAAAACGTCTGTTCAGATTTAATCTGGCTTTTAACCCTGTGTACGAGTAATAAAACACCAGGGGGAGGGCCAGAAGTATTCCGAGGAGTAGTGAGAGTTTCAACCGGAGTAGAATCACTTCCACCGGTGTCAGATAGACAAAAGAGACCCGGGGGTGGGCAGTGACAATCTCGCTAAGCTGCCGGGAAACCAGACTCAAATTACTGGAAATACCAGTGAGCCTTGGGTCATCGCCTGCAAGAGTGTTAAGCTGCTGGGAGATAACGGTCAGATTATTATAGACAAGTTCAAGCTCAGAAGGCGAATTCCAGGCAATCTTCTGGAGCATGTCCTGCTTAATTCGCTCAATAATATAGCCTGTAAAAGGAAACGAGCCAACCGCACCCAGAATAAACAGGGCAGCAATGTAAAACAGCTTTCTCCTTAGACTGACCAGAACCTCAACAAGCCCTTCCATTACACCCCTATTTTGCCTGCAATAAAATTAAACATCCTGGACAGCCAGCTCAAAACAGATCGGCACAACAATTGTCTACAAATACACTAACTTTTATATTAACAATATCCGGGGATAAGTGTAAAACAGAGAACCATGTTCTTGATGGGCGTCCTTGGCTCATTTTTTCATTGTCTTTCTGATTTCTTCCAGCAGGTCATCGTCGGTTTTACCCCCGGTCTCAATACCCAGCTCCTCTGCCATCTTACGGATTTTCTCGGATTTCCCCTCCTCTCTTTTGAGTGTGTCTTCTTCTTTGAGGGGGTTTTCAAACTCCATGAGTTCTTTCTCGGTCTCTTGCTGGGCCTTTTTGAATTCCCCGGTTGCCTTTCCAAGAGAGCGCGCAAACTCAGGAAGCTTGCTTGCACCAAAAAGCAGCAGAATTATTCCAAATACGAGACCAACCTCTAAAGGTCCTATAGGCATAACTTCTAACTTATCGCTTTTTACCTATATAATATATGCTTGCATTAATACGGGTAGAACAACCACAATAATATACGCCATGGTCATGAAAGTCAAAAGCCCTGCCACCACCTCGGTCTTGATGCCAGTCCCATGCTCCTCTATACCGGAAATATCCCTCCAGAAAGCCGGACAACTTCATCCCTCCAGCTTACATCGTAGATTTACAATTCACAACAATATTTATAATACAAATATTATTCGATTTCCCCGGTGGAAAAATAGGGTGTGGAGTGCAGGGGGTGGGATTCGAACCCACGAACCGCTTCCGGAGCAGACCCTAAATCTGCCGCCTTTGGCCTGGCTGGGCAACCCCTGCCTGCGTTGCTTTATTCTATGGCTGTGAGGTTTTCTTGGAGTTCTTCTGTCCTCTTTTTTATGCTCTCGGCTGCCTTGAGTGCCAGTTCCTCTGCTGTGAGGGCGCCTGTTGTTTCTACCCGGAATATGAAGGTGTTGGGGTCGCTACTGACTTTTAATGCTCCTGGGTGGCATTCTTTTTCGCAGAGTTTGCATAGGGTGCATTCCAGAGGGTCTGTGACTCTGGGGGATTTGAGGTTCATTTCCAGGATGTTTTTAGGGCAGGCTTTGATGCATTCTTCGCATCTCTCGCATTTTTCGCTGTCTATTGTTATTATGGGCAGGTATTTGTAGGCGCAGGCCACTCCGGCTTGCCATTTCGCATGGTCTCTACCAAGGCCGGGGCGGGCGATGGCTTCTAGGACCAGTTTCTGTTCTTCCTTGAGTTCGATGATGGGGATCTCTTCTTCTGCTGGTCTTACGCTCGGGTCTGTTGAGACCAGGTGGCCTGAGTACACCATGCCTGGCCCTTCGGCGCTCAGGGTGAAGGATACCTGGCACTGGGGACAGCCTTCACCGTGGCAGATGCATTTGCCTGGAAGGTTGTAGGTGTCTATGTCGTCGGCTCGGATGGGTATGAGCGCGAGTCTCAGTGCGAGCTGTTCGTCTGTTAAGACGCTGGTATTGTCATAGAGGTTTATTTCGTCTATTGCCATCACAGGGGTCTCGGCGAGCATGCTGCGTCTGAGCCCGTTGGCAAAGGCTGGGCTTACTCCCTTTATGATGAAGCGGGCGTATCTATCAGATACTTCTATTACGTCTATCTCCATTTTAATTCCACAATTTTTAGACCCGTCTCCCTTTTTTGGCTTTGGTGCCATCATGAGGGATTGGGGTCACGTCTTCTATTCTCCCGATTTTTATTCCAGCTCTGGCAAATGCCCGGATTGCTGCCTGGGCGCCCGGCCCGGGGCTGCGATGCTTGTTTCCCCCGGGGGCCCGGACTTTGACATGGATTCCGGAGATCCCCTTGTCTTTTAGTTGCTCTGCAAGCTGGCTTGCCATGTTCATGGCAGTATAGGGGGAGCTCTCTTCCCTGGCTGATTTTGTGACCATACCCCCGCTCATCTTGGCAATGGTCTCAGCGCCTGTAATGTCTGTAATGGTGATCAGGGTGTTGTTAAAGGACGCCTTGATATGAGCTACACCCCATTTCTCTTTATTCAACTTTCATTCCTCCTTGTTTTCGTCTTCTATCCCCTGTACCGCATCCTCGCTTTTTATCTGGGCAGATATGACCTGGGCTGGCCGCTCCGGGTGGCTCTCGCTGGCGAGGGGGGAGCCTTCATAGTAGTTTATGGTGGCTTCCTCACTTAGCGGTACCAGGTATCCTGGCACTGTCACCTTCCTGCCGTTCACTGCAATGTGGCCGTGGACGATGAACTGGCGGGCCTGTTTGATGGAGTTTGCAAGGCCGAGCCTGTAAACCTGGGTCTGCAACCGCCGCTCCAAAAAGCTTCCTACCTCCAGGGCTAGGATGTCGTCCAGGCCCGCGTCTTCCTTGAGAATGCCCAGGCTTTTAAGCTTGTTAAGAATGTTCTCGGTTTCAAGCTGGGTGTGAACGTCCACCGTGCCTTTAGCCCCTTCGGCCAGGAGCATCCGGGACATCTGCCTGTATTTTCTCAGCTGGCTGTGAACCTTCCACAACTCCCGTTTGTTCCGCAGGCCATAAGACTTGACAATCTCGGCTTCACTGGTAATCCTCTCTGCCTGCCAGGGGTGTCTGGGTGTGGTGTAGCTTTTCCTGCTTTTACCTGGATAGCCCATAAGAAACCCCCCCGTTTATTTCCTAGAGCGGGAGACGCCCACAGTCCTGCCTTTACGGCCAGTTGAGCGGGTACGCTGGCCCCTGACCCTGAGACCCCGCTCGTGGCGGATGCCCCGATACGAACGGATTTTCTTGAGGAGGTTCAAATCCTCCCGCAATGTCAAATCGATATCCGCTCCCAGAAGATGCCTGGATTCACCGGTAAAATAGTCTTTCCTCCGATTCAACATCCACTCTGGCATGACAGAAGAAATGCTCTTAACAGCCTCTCGCAGCCGCTCGATCTCCTCGTCTTCCAGATATCCCATGGTCATGCTAGGGTCAATCCCAGCATGTTTGGCAACAGCATAAGCCGCCCGCCGGTTAATCCCCTTAATACCTGTGAGGGAATACACCACACTCTTGTTCCCGTCCAGGTCGGTGTCAGCAATCCTGACAATATGTTTAATCTCTTCCTTTGAATCTTCAACTTCCTTTTTAGCCATACTTGTATTCCTCGCTGGCTTTAGCCCCAGACCCGCCAGGTTCAGCCCTGAAAAGGTCTGACACAGCCCAGAAACCGGGCATCAAAAGCATAGAGTGATAGCAGGAAAAGTAATTATAACTTTCGATAACCCCCAGGCTGTCCTATTCAATAGCTCTGAGGTCATGGCCATTATATTAATTTATCATGACCTCCCATATCAGTTTTCAAAATATTTTATTCACTCGGAAGTAGGGCTATTCAGAAGTACTGTCGACACCGAAGGTTTTATCTGTTTCCTGGGAAATAAAGGGCGGTAGCGGGGTAGGGTAGTCAGGAAATCCCGACGGGCTCATAACCCGTAGATCCATGGTTCGAATCCATGCCCCGCTACTTTTTTTAGAGGATTATTTCGATGTCCAGTTCCTCTGCCAGTTCTTTGTACCGGTTTCTTATGGTCACTTCTGTGACGCCTGCCACTTCTGCGACTTCCCGCTGGGTGCGTCTGTCGCCGCAGAGGATGCTTGCGATGTAGATGGCTGCTGCTGCAACTCCGGTCGGGCCTCTGCCGCTTGTAAGCTCTTTCTCGGAGGCCTGTCTCAGGATTTCCACTGCCTTGCTCTGTACCTCTCCTTTGAGGTTGAGGCCGGAGCAGAACCTGGGCACGTAGTCTATGGGCGAGGTGGGTGTGAGTTTGAGTCCTAGCTCCCTGGAGATGAACCTGTAGGTTCTGCCGATTTCCTTGCGGCTCACCCGGGAGACCTCGCCTATTTCGTCCAGCGTCCGGGGGACGTTGCACTGCCTGCAGGATGCGTAGAGGGAGGCGGCTGCAACGCCTTCGATGCTGCGTCCCCGGATGAGGTTTTTGTCCACTGCCCTCCGGTAGACCACGGCCGCGGTCTCTCGCACAGTGCGGGAGAGGCCGAGGGCTGAGGCCATCCTGTCCAGTTCTGAGAGGGCGAAGGCGAGGTTCCGCTCGGTGGCGTTGCTAACCCGGATTCTCCGCTGCCATTTACGCAGGCGGTAGAGCTGAGCCCGGCTCTTGGAGGAAATCGACTTGCCATAGGAATCCCGGTTTCTCCAGTCAATCATTGTGGAGAGGCCCTTGTCATGGATGGTGTAGGTCATGGGCGCTCCCACCCTGGAGCGTTTCATCCTCTGGTCGTGGTCGAAAGCCCTCCATTCTGGGCCCTGGTCGATGAAATCTGCATCCACCACCAGACCGCATTCACCGCAGACAAGTTCTGCCCGCTCGTAATCATGAATCAGATTGTGGCTGTTGCACTCAGGGCAGACAACCGTAGCTTTCTCAAACTCTCCAAGTTTTTTTTTCCGTTTTTTTATTTCTTCTCTGATTTTTTCTCTCTCTATTTTTTCTAGCTCTATTGTCTTCTCGATTTCTTTCATTCTCTTCTCCTTCTCTCCTGATTACCGAAATACACGATTTTATCCTGAACTCCTGGGATGGAAATTTTTTTAAGAGGGCGGATAGAATAGTACGGCCTGTTAACCGGGCCGAATACCTCTTTTATTCTGCCGACTTCCTCCATTTTACGAGTAAACACCCGGGAGTTCAACCGCGGCAGACTGCCGCCCGATTCCCCCTGCACAATCAAATTACCGCTATTCGAGACATGCAGGACTTTTCCCAGTTTTAGTATCTTCACTCACACCTCTAAGTACAAATTATAATATAAATAAGTTTCGTAATGTTTATCTGTGTTTCTGGATGAGGTTTAAAGGTTTTGATAAAACCTTCTCAACATCCCTGACCCCGGCACCCCTTAAAACCTGGACCGCGAAATCCCGTGTAATCAAATCCCCTGGAGAATGGGCATCCGTATTAACAATAATTTCAGCCCCCACCTCAAGCGCAGTCCTTGCCACATGACCATTCGTGAGACTGTGACCACGCCTTGAGGTTATTTCAAGAAAAACACCGTTTTCCCTCGCTCTCTCAGCATCCTCCACCGTAATCAGGCCAGGGTGGGCAAGAATATCCACACCAGCCTCAATCGCAGCCCGGTTAGTCCCAGGAGCCACAGGCTCCACCAGGGTCTCGCCATGGACAACTACAAGCTCTGCTCCCAATCTTCTCGCCCGCTCCACAAGACCCCCAATTTTAGGTGGAGGGACATGAGTCAACTCCACGCCCTTTAGAACAAAAGGCTCCCAGAATACCAGCTTATCCAAACTTTTAAGGACAAACTCAAGGTTGCTCGGGTCAACATGGTCTGTGATGGCAAGACCCCTGTAACCCGTAACAGCGGCCCTGCGAACAAGCTCCCAGGGGAGAAGCTCCCCATCACTCAGAAGAGAATGAGTGTGAAGGTCAATCATACCCTCTGTCTCCGCCTCTTAATCCTCTCTGCCAGCATCCGTGCAGTCCTCGACTTGGGGCCTTTTTTGTCCACAAGCACCCTGCCGCTCACCTCCCACCAGGACTTGGGATAAGCCTTGTCCGCCTCCACCAGCGGGTTAAGACCCAGCTCCAGGGCAGCCTGTTCAATCTCCCCCAGCTCAGGAGTCCGGACAGCCACATTCCTGGCAATTATCCGTCCCTCACTCCTGGACCTGGAAGCGTCAAGGTAAACCGGCCAGATTACAAGCCTTCCTCTATCCTGCAGCATAGTCCTCCTAAAAGGGCGGTCAAAAGACTTCAATTTTACCTCTCAGGCAACCAGATTGAACTTCCGCTCCATTAAAAGAGCATTCTCCCCGTCAGGATAATAGCCAGGCTTCACCCCCACAATCGTGAAGCCGAACCGGCTGTAAAGCCGCTGAGCCCGCAAGTTGCTCGCCCTGACCTCAAGACAGATCCGGAAAACACCCCTAAGGTGGAAAAAACGGATGACCTCCCCCAGCAGCCTGGAGCCAATCCCCCTGCCCTGCCAGGGAGGGGCAACCGCCAGCGTAAAGAGCTTCCCCTTCACCTGGCCGCTGTGTCCGTGTGACCTGGCTCTGCTCAGTTCCACTTCCTCCTCCAGGGTCTGCGGTGCTGGCATCCCACTTTTTGTGATGAAACAAACAGCATAGCCTGCAACCCTCCCGTTGATATCAGCCACAAAAAAACCCTCCGGGTTGGACTCGTAGAAGTCGACATAGAGGGCCGGGTCGTGCTCAGAGAAAACCTCCCTTTCAATAGAGACAACCTGGGAGAAATCCGAGGGGCGGAACCTGCGGATTACCGGTGAACTCATCTGAAAAAATATTGCAGGTCTAACCTGATAAATTTTCCCCGACTACCAAATAAATTTTAAAAAAAGAAGATGTTTGTGGGAGGAGAGTTCCCCCCATCAAATTTTTTTTATCTGCGTCTCAACACCAGGTAGGCCACTGCCAGGAGCCCTGCCAGGGCAAACACTGCCTCAAAGCCTGGAGTCTCTTTAGGCTCTGGTGTTGGTGTTTCTGCTGGTGGTTTTGGTGTCTCTTCTGGTGCTGGTGTCTCTTCTACTGTTGGTGTCTCCTCTGGCACTGG
>CAZCCY010000037.1:0-13674 GCA_964497545.1 uncultured Methanosarcinales archaeon
CCTGCCACCGCTAACCTACACAGCAAAAATCATTGTTGAAGCCGGAGATAAAAAGGCTGAGAGCAGCGTGGATGTAGTCACTGGGTCCGCAAAGCTTCCCGGGTTTAAAGGAATCACCAGCCTGCTTGCTCTAATAGCAGCAGTGCTAGCATATACCAGAAACAGACCTTAAAAAGGAGGCTAAAAACGTGTATTTCAAGCACACATGCCCAGTTTGCAGCATGCCGATAGCTTGTGACGGCAGGATCAAGGAGTACCGCACAAAAGATGGCAGACCATACTACGATATCACTGTGGAGGACAGTTGCTCTGTATGGGATCTCAGGGAGCAGGTACTGCGATGTGCCGAATCGCTGATCCGAGATGGAATGAGCATAAAAGAGCTGTGTGAAAGGATCATGATCTATTTTAACACAGGGCCTGATCTGGCATGTGAGCTCACAAAAGACGTCTTATACTATCTTAGGGACCGCGTGTATTTGCCAGAGATGCGAAGGATTAAAATTGTCTCATGAGAATATGGGCATATGGTGTTTTATCGTGTGCCGGGTCTGGGCACTAAACAACCCAACCAATGTTTATTGGGTTTTTCATCCCCCACTTATGGGAATTGTCACAACTGAAAAAAGATGGACCTTTAAGCAAAATGGATAATTTGGCGGCTTTTAAATATAATTGTTGAATCCGTGGTTTATGTGCGATATGGCAGGTTTGATAACACAGCCCAGAATAAAAGGGGATATGAAGGTGGCAGAGCTTGTCCAGCTTTTTTCAGGCTGTGCCTTTGGTGCGGGCAGGCTTTCCAGGGCTGTGGAGATTCTCGGAGAGATGGTCTCAGATGAGGGGTGCAGGAAGTTTCTGGGGCTTGCTGGCGCCATGGTACCCGGGGGTATGAGGAATATTGTGAGCCAGCTAATCCAGGAGGGGTGGGTTGATGTTCTGGTCACGACAGGTGCTAACCTTGTCCATGACATGCTTGAAGCCCTGGATTTACACCATTACAGGGGGTCTTCCTCAGTGGACGACCTGGAGCTCAGGAGGCTTGAGATAAATCGTATCTATGATGTCTACCTGCCTGAGCGCCATTTCACGGTCCTGGAAGAAAAACTCCAGACCATCTTCAGGAATCTTGATGGAGGGCGGACCTATTCCATCCGGGAGCTCCTGGCCGAGATCGGAGAGAGCCTGGATGACAGGAACTCCATCCTCCGCTCCGCGGTGGACGCCGGGGTCCCGGTGTTCTGTCCCGCAGTCCAGGATAGCATTATCGGGTTGCAGGCCTGGCTCTACCGCCAGCAGCACAAACTCAAAGTGGATACCTTCCAGGACCTCCACGAGTTCATAGACCTGTGCTACGAGTCCAAAAAAACCGGAGCCCTCCTCATCGGCGGGGGGGTGCCCAAGAACTTCATACTCCAGTCCATGCTAGTAACACCCCGCGGCTTCGATTACGCGGTCCAGCTTACCACCGACACACCCCAATGGGGTGGACTGAGCGGCGCAACCCTGGACGAGGCAATCTCCTGGGGCAAACTCAACGAAAACGCCAAATCCGTGACAGTCTACTGTGACGCCACAATCTCCCTACCCCTAATCGTGGCAAGCCTCCTTGGCAAAAGAAAACAAAAAGCCTGAGACCCTAAAAATTCAGGTCCCTACAGTTGTCTCCTGTAGCGGTGTCTCTACCCTGGCAGGTGGAGTTTCTTCTTTTATTTCCAGTATGTAGATTCTCCCCTCTCCTACAGCGTAGACCCGGTCTCCTGAGACGGTCACGCCCATGACCCGGGTGGGGAAGTTGTAGGCTGCGATTTCTCTGGGACTGGCTGGATTGTGGATGTCAAAGACACCGAGTTCATGTCTTCTTTTTGCCAGGTAGAGGTACCCGTCTGAGACAGCCAGGTTCTGGGCCGGGTAGACCGGGAGGGGGAAGGAGTACCTGTAGGTTTTGGTGGTGAAGCTGGGCCGGGTGATGTTCATGAGATAGACGCCATCGCCGTCTGCAGCTACATAGGCGAGGTCTCCGGCGATGGTAACACCCAGCGCGCCCCTTCCGCTTCTCCCTGGGATGCTCCCGGAGGTTACGAACCGGGAGCTTGTGAGGTTGAACACCTGGAGGCCGAAGGGGCCGCTTGCAATGTAGAGGTGGCCCTTGTGGATGTCAACGTCAAAGGCGTCTCCTGGGACAGTGTATCTTCTAACCGCCCGGAGGTGGCTGATATCCAGCTTGTAGACGCCCCCGTCACCTGCTCCCACATATGCTGTGTCTCCCTGGATAGCCACCCCAAAAACACCCCTACCCTTGGAGAAACTGCCAACAACCCGGTGGGTGTTAAGGTCAAGGACAAAAAGCCCCATTCTACCACTGGCAATGTAAGCGTAATCACCGGAAACCTCTATGTCCTGCCCGTTAAACGGGAGAGAAAAGCTATCCACCAGTTCAAGGCTGAAAGCACCGGCCTCTCCCATCATCAGCAGCACAGCCAGAACAGCCAGAACCCTCATAACAACCAAAAGAGGAATATTGCTCTAATATTATTTAAAGATGTGGTCTTATTTTATTTTTGATAGTCGCATGGAGTTGAGTATTACGAGGAGGGAGAGCCCCATGTCTCCTGCGGCTACGGCAAGCCATAGTGTTATCAGCCCGGGGAAGGTGAGCAGGGCGAAGCTTGTTTTTATCAGGATGGAGGCTGTGATGTTCTCTTTTATGATTTTCATGGTCTTCCTGCTCAGGCGGTGGAGATAGGTGAGCCGGGTTAGGTCATCGTGGATGAGGGTGATGTCCGCGGTTTCCAGGGCTATGTCGCTTCCTATGGCTCCCATCGCGATTCCTATGTTGGCTTTTGCCAGGGCTGGGGCGTCGTTTATGCCGTCCCCTATCATCACGATTTTACCATAACTGCGGTTTAGCTCCTCGATTTTCGCTACCTTGTCCTCTGGGAGGAGTCCTGAGTGGTATTCAGATATGGTGAGCGAGGTGGCTATTGCCCTGGCTATCCTCTCGTTGTCGCCGGTTAACATTACAAGTTTGACTCCAAGTTTCTTTAATTCAGCGAGGGTGGGGGGTGCTGTGTCCCGGATGGTGTCCATTATGGTTATTATCCCGAGGCATTCCCTCTCACGGGAGAGGAGTATCGCTGTTTTACCCTCCTCCTCAAGCTCTTTTATCCTCCCTGCTGGGTAGGGGATTCCGAGCTCCTGAAATAGACCTGGGCTTCCCAGATAGCAGGTCTGCCTGTCTATCTCTCCTTTTATGCCTTTGCCTGGGATGGCCTGGAAGTTGTGTACCGGTCTTATCCTGGCCCCGTTTTTTTCGAGGATGGCTTTTGCGATGGGATGTTCGGATTGAGCCTCCAGCGAGGCTGCGGTTTCCAGGACCTCGGATGTGGTGTGAGTGTTAAGGGTGATTACGTCCACAACTCTGGGTTTTCCCTCGGTGAGGGTGCCGGTTTTGTCGAAAACGAAGACCCTGCTTTTGTTTAACTCCTCCAGGTGGCTCCCCCCTTTGATGAGGACGCCGTTTCGGGCTGCGCTTGTGATGCTTGAGACCATGGAGACCGGGGTGGATATGGCCAGGGCGCAGGGGCAGGAGACCACCAGGAGTACCAGTGCCTTGTAGAGCCACTCCTCAAAAGGCAGGTTGAAGAGGAGTGGAGGTATGGTGGCTACCACTGCTGCCAGGATGATGACGGTCGGGGTGTAGGTCCTGGCGAATCTGTCCACGAATTTCTCGGTGGGCGATTTTTTCCTCTCTGCCTCCTCCACGAGTTTCACGATTTTCGAGATTATGGTTTCCCCAGGTTTTTTCTCGGTTTTTATTTCCAGGTAGCCGTTCTCGTTGAGGGTGCCTGCATATACCCGGTCTCCTGGTTTTTTGGCTACTGGCATGGATTCACCAGTGATGGGGGCCTGGTTCACATTTGAGCTCCCCTGGGTCACGGTGCCGTCCACAGGTATTTTCTCACCTGGCCTGACAGCCACGATGTCTCCCACCTCCACATCGTGGATGTGCACAATTTCCTCCCCTTCGTCTCTGAGGACACATGCAGTCTCGGGTGCGAGTTTAACCAGTTCCCCGATAGATTTCTGGGCGCGCCAGCCTGCATATTCCTCCAGGGACTCGGCTATATAGAAGAGGAAGACCACAGCCGCCCCCTCCTCGCCGTGTCCAATGGCAAAGGCGCCTGCTGCTGCCAGGAGTATCAGGAAGTTCATGTCCATCCTCCCCTGGAAGAGGGAGGATATACCATGTCTGACTATGTCCCGGCCTGAGATGGCTACAACTGCCAGGTAAAATGCCACAGCATAGCCCTGTTTTAGTACAAACTCGGTGTAGAGTCCACCCAGGAGGAGGATGGCAGACACAGCGATGGTGGCCATGCTCTGCTGCCTCCAGAGGGGAGACCTCTCCTCCAGGAGTTCAACTGCACATCTAGAACAGCTTTCCCCGTGGTTCTCTCGATGGGCCATAAAAAATTTTAGAGGTTTTCTTCCATTATCTGCTCGGTGGCATGCACAACGATGCCCTGGTCTGTGAAACTGTAGGGGTGGAGGGCCTCATCATGTCTTGTGCCTCTCATTTTCAGTATCTCGATGGCTCTTATCTTGTTTAGGGAGATGCGGATGAAACGGGTCTGGATGACACCTTCTGCCAGGTATTCTTCCACGCTGAATTCTTCTGGCTGATAGGTCTCGCTGGTGAGGAGGGTGGTAGCATCAAGGTTCTCAAGGTTTCTTATGAGCTCGTGGATGGTTTTACGGGAATTCCCCTGGAGCTTGAGAGAGGTGATACTGTCTATCAGCACTCTACGTGCGTTTATCTCGGCCACCTGTCTCTGGATTTCTTTTATCAGCCGCTCCACCATCTCCAGCGGGTCTTCCTCGCTCCTGCTCTCCAGCACAGGTATCCATGGGTTTTTCTCGTGTTCCTCGACCACCCTCTTGTAGGCAAGAGGGCTTGCGTAGATTATTCTGAGCTTGTTTTCTCGTATCAGTTTTTCCAGGTCCCATCCGTAGTTCCAGGAGTTGCGTATGAGTCTTGCAGGCGTCTCTTCCATGGCGACCATGACACCGTTCTCGCTGTACTGGGTGGCTCCTGCCACCAGGTACTGGAGGCCAAGGGTGGTTTTGCCAGTCCCAGGGCCTCCTGTGACAAGGATTACGTCGTTTTCTATGAATCCCCCCTCGATGAGGTCATCAAGGCCAGGGATACCTGTTTTTATCCGGCTCATAGGACTATCTTCCTAAGTTTCCGGGCTATCTCCAGGGGCTCAGGGTGCTGCCAGATGTTCCTCCCTATGGCCATCCCCCTGGCACCTGCCTGGATCACCCCGGCTGCCATCTCCAGCAGCTCGCTGTCGGTCTCGGTTTTGGGGCCGCCTGCTGCCAGCACCAGGGTTCTGCCCGCAGACCTGACAGCCCAGCTAAAACTATCAGGGTCTCCAGTGTATTTAACCTTTACAAGGTCTGCACCAAGCTCCAGTGCCACCCTGGAGGCATAGGCAATAACAGCGGGGTCCCGGTCGTTCTCCACCCGTCCACCCCTGGGGTAGCACCAGAGTATCACTGGTAGACCTGCCGCTCTTGCCTCCCGGTGGATTTCTGCGAACTCCTGGAACATGACACTCTCAAAGCTGCTTCCAATATAGATGGTGTAGCCCACACCCCTGGCTCCAAGGCTTAGAGCCTCCTCCACACTACAAATCTGCCTGGAGACCGGCTCCCCCTTCACAAGACTTGTCTTGCCATTCAGCTTGAGAATCAGGGGGACCCCCCCCTCATAGTATTTCTCGGCAACACCCTTCTGGAGTACCAGGCCGGTGAACCCACCCCGAACCGCGATGTCAATGATATAGCTGGGGTCAACATTTTCTCTGTTAAAATCTGTGGGCCCATGCTCCATGCCCTGATCATAGGCCAGAATCAACCCTCTTCCACCTTTCAGGAAATCCATTTTCATCTGTCCTTTCACCAGTTCACTCCTCCCTCCATTTTTATGTTCCCCATCTCCGGGAACTCCCGGAGCAGACCAGGTTTGGCCCCGATTTTCCTGATAACCGATGCAGCATTAGCGTTAGCAACCCTGGCAGCATACTCGATGCTACCAGTCTTCACAAGCCCAGCGATAAAGCCTGCGCCAAACGCGTCCCCTGCGCCCACAGTGTCCACCACCACATCTACCTCCTCTGCCGGAATCTGGTGGTACTCGGTTTTTTTACCGCATATCACAGCCCCCTCACTTCCCAGGGTGACCACCACCAGGTTCTCATCCAGGTTGCAGACCTCCTGGAAGATTTCCTGTTTCCGGTTGAATTCCACACCAGTGAGCAGGGCTGCCTCCTCCCGGTTCAAAAAAAGCACATCCACACTCTCAAGCACACCCCTGGGTATCCCCTTTTTAATATAAGAAGAACTAGGATTAAGAGCGATTTTAATCCCATTCTCCAGAGCATATTTCACAAGCCTTTCAATAACCCTGATGCTGTCTCCGGCCAGGGGTGCGATGTAGAGCCATTTACACTTGAGCAGGTCCCACTCGATTCTTGCCCGGTCCAGGTGATTGTTGGCACCCCGGTACACCATAATCGTCCGATCCCCACCAGTGGTGGGAGAGATAATCACCGAGGAACCTGTGGTGTGCTCCCCGTCAACATGGACCAGGTCTGTGGAAACACCCTCCCGGGTAAGGTCTCTCAGCACACTCTCCCCGGCAAGGTCAGACCCCACCATTCCCAGAAAAGCTGTCCTGAACCCAAGCCTGGCAAAAGCCACCGCAGTGTTGGTCCCACCCCCACCGGTACGATAATACACATGGTCAAGCTCAATCTTGGAACCAAAACTCATGCACACACCAGTGCCAGTGAAAAGCTCACTGTCTCTGACAACCCTGAACTCACTGCTTTTGACAAACATGTCCTTGGTGGCAGAGCCTATCGTGATAATGTCGTACAAAGCGCACACCCCTTAACATCTGGCATAAGCTGTTAATTATAGGGGGATGGCATAAAAAACTAACCTCTATGTTTTGCCCAGAAGCTGGCACGCTTTGCAGGTGCTGGCACGGGTCGGCTCGCCACACACCCGACACCTCCCCATCACCTCGTCTCTGGGCGGGTTCTGGCAGGTTTTCTCAAACCCCCGCAGAAGAGCATATTTTGTACCCGGATGCCGGTTCTCATAGCTGTTCAGAAAGTCTCTTACCTGGTTCCGGAGGGCAGTGCTGCTATAGGGGCACTCGTCAAGGCTCATGGGTATACCCTGGGTCAGGGCATAGAGGGCTACCTCCCGCTCTGGTATGTGGGCCAGGGGTTTTATTCTGGGCACCATACCCGGGAGGGGCTGGGGTTTTGTGGGTGGTATGCCCCGCAGGTGGTTCATCAGGATGGTCTGGGCTGTGTCATCCAGGTTGTGTCCCACTGCCAGCCAGCTTGCACCAAGGTTGCGGGCTGTCCGGTTTAACAGGTATTTCCTGAGCACACCACAGACACTGCAGGCCCGCCCACCATCCCCACTTAGGAGGCTGTCAAGGGTAGCGCCAAAATTTGACCGGAAACTCTCCACCACAAGACTCCAGCCAAGACGCCTGGTAATTTCCCGTGCCATTTCAATTGTCCGGGGCCGATAACCCTCAATACCCTCATCCACCGTCAACCCCACAAACTCAAGCCTGCCACCCCAGATTTTATCCAGTATAGCGGCCATCACCGAGCTATCTTTACCCCCACTCAGAGCAACTGCCACCCGCTCCCCCTTCTTTAACCGGTATCTTCTGATATCCCGCTTCACCCTCCGCTCCACATCCAAGACTAGATGCTCCTCACAGAGATGGGCGCCCGAATACCTCTGAAAGACAATGGCAGGCCGATTACACCTGGAACACCGGATCATCCCCCCCCAAGGTGGGAGGGTAAAGGCTTAAACCCCTCCCCCCATTTACAACGAATCCACTATATTCGAGCCCATACCATCTTTAAGAGGATACAACGGAATTAGACGTGCTATATTAACTATAGTTCTAAAGTTACCTCTGCTGTTTCCATTTCTCTATGAGCTATGAACTCCACAATGACATCATAACTACTGCTTCTGCCACTAGAATGCCACTTCCCAGTAGCTTCAAAATATCCTTCCTCAACTTTTAATGGCTTTGAAAAGGTCAAGTTTGTCTTCGTAGATATTAACGTTACTAATAAACTTCTCGACTTTCTTGGCTGAATTATACGAGGCGAGGATGACCCAAATGCCTCCCAATAAAAAGGAGAAACATAAAGATTCCTAAACCCCAAGCCAGCATTTCTCCCGTTTTCAAAGCACTAACTATGAGCACAGGGACAATAACTGCGAAGAAAACAACGCTAACTATAAGCCATACGTTCTTTGTTTTTACAACAAAAATTGTTCTCATCGTATCCACCAATCTTTTTTGTTGCTTTCAAACCTTATAAGCCTTTTTTAAGAAATTCCAAAACCTGAAAGAGCTTAGAATTCCAAGTAAAGACACTACAATGGAGAGCATTCTAACGTAACTTTCAATTAAAAATGCAAAAGTTAGGTGAGATGACGGAATAATAATTGTCGCATAAATTGTCGTTAAAGCATCAAATAGTCCCCTAATATGTAGCGTCTTTTAGATTTGTGTTGTGTCGGTTTCAATGGCTTTATTACCTCTCCTTGCTATCTAGGGGGGCTGATGCCTAAGCGTGGCGATATTGAGAAGGTCCTTGTTATTGGCTCGGGTCCGATTCTTATTGGTCAGGCTGCGGAGTTTGATTTTAGCGGGAGTCAGGCGTGCCGCTCGCTGCGGGAGGAGGGTGTGGCGGTGGTGCTGGTTAACTCTAATCCTGCCACGATTATGACCGACCCTGACATGGCAGACAGGGTCTATATTGAGCCCCTAGAGCCTGAGATTGTGGAAAAGATAATCCGGAGGGAGCAGCCTGACGGTTTAATTGCGAGCCTGGGGGGTCAGACCGGCCTGAACATTGCAAGTGAGCTGGCTGAGCGGGGGGTACTTGAGAGATATGGTGTGGAGCTTCTGGGCACACCCCTCCAGGCTATCGCTGATGCCGAGAACCGGGAGCTTTTCCGGCAGAAGATGCTTGAAATCGGAGAAAAAGTGCCAAGAGGCAAGGCAGTTAACTCGCTAGCCGAGGCAGAAGAGCTCCTGGAGGAGATCGGTCTGCCCCTGATTGTCCGGCCAGCCTACACCCTGGGAGGCACAGGCGGCGGTGTGGCGCATACAGAAGAGGAGTTCAGGAGGATTGTGAGCCTGGGATTGCAGCGCTCCCGGATAAACCAGGTGCTAATAGAGGAGAGCGTGCTAGGGTGGAAGGAGTTCGAGTACGAGGTGATGCGGGATGCCAACGACACCTGCATTGTCATCTGCAACATGGAGAACATCGACCCCATGGGAATCCACACCGGCGAGTCCATTGTGGTGACACCCTCCCAGACCCTCTCGGACCGGGACCACCAGCGGCTCCGCACCGCCTCCATCAAAATCATACGCGCACTGGGCGTGGAGGGGGGCTGTAACATCCAGTTCGCGGTGAAAGACGATGAGGTGAAGGTGGTGGAGGTGAACCCCCGCGTCTCCCGCTCAAGCGCGCTGGCATCCAAGGCAACCGGCTACCCCATCGCCAGGGTCACAGCCAAAATCGCCATCGGCATGACCCTGGATGAAATCCAGAACGATGTCACCAAGAAGACCCCCGCCTCTTTTGAGCCTACCATAGACTATGTGGTGGTGAAAATCCCCAGGTGGCCCTTTGACAAGTTCGTAACCGCAGACAAAACCCTCACCACCCAGATGAAAAGCACCGGCGAGGTGATGGCCATTGGCAGGACCCTGGAGGAAGCCATTTTAAAGGCAATCCGCTCCCTAGACACAGACCTGGACTTCGCACCACCCCACACAGAGATGGACCCCCAGAAGATAGAGGAACTCCTCAGGGTGCCCACCCACGAGCGGCTCTTCATAATCTACCAGGCCCTGAGACAGGGCTACACCCCCCACCGGATAGCCAGCCTCACAGACATCGACCCCTTCTTCATCCAGAAAATCGAAAACATAATCAAAATAGAAGACCAGCTCAGAGAGGGGATAACACCCGAGAACCTCAAGGCTGCAAAACGCATCGGCCTCACCGACGAGCGCATCGCCCTCCTCACCCGGAAGAGTCCAGGGGAAATCTCCAAACTCCGCCGGAAACATGGCCTCCAGGCCAGCTTCAAAATGGTGGACACCTGCGCAGCCGAGTTCCAGGCAGCCACACCATACTATTATTCCACCTACGACCCCCACTGCGAGGCAGAGCCAACCCGGAGGCGTAAAATCCTTATCCTCGGCTCCGGCCCCATCCGAATCGGCCAGGGAATCGAATTCGACTACTGCACAGTCCACGCAGTAACAGCCCTCCGAGAAGAAGGGATCGAAACCCACATCCTGAACAACAACCCAGAGACCGTGTCCACAGACTACGACACCTCAGACAAACTCTTCTTCGAACCCCTAACCCTCGAGGACACCCTCAATGTAATCGAAAAAGAAAGACCAGACGGCGTGATGGTCCAGTTCGGCGGCCAAACCTCCATCAACCTCGCACTACCCCTAGAAAAGGCACTGAAAGAACTCAAACTCAAAACAAGGATACTCGGCACAAGCCCAGCCTCCATAGACCTGGCAGAGGACCGGGAACGGTTCCACAGGCTCCTGGAATCCCTCGGCATACCCCAACCCAAGGCAGGATACGCCACAAACCCAGAAGAAGCACTGGAAACCGCAAGGGAGATCGGATACCCGGTACTTGTCAGGCCAAGCTACGTCCTCGGCGGCCGGGCAATGGAGATAGTCTACGACGACAACGACCTGAAACGATACATCCACGAGGCAGTAAGGGTATCACCCACGCATCCGGTCCTCATCGACGAGTTCATCGAAAACGCAACCGAGATAGATGTGGACGCAGTATCCGACGGCGAAAACGTCCTCATCGGAGCAATAATGGAACACATCGAAGAAGCAGGAATCCACAGCGGAGACTCAGCCTGCGTCATCCCACCCCAATCCATACCCCCCAGCACCCTGGACACCGTACGAGAATACGTCAAAAAAATAGCACTCGCACTCAAGGTCAAAGGGCTGCTTAACATCCAGATGGCAGCCCGAAACGGGACAGTCTACGTCCTCGAAGCAAACCCCCGCTCCAGCAGGACCATACCCTTCGTAAGCAAAGCCACAGGCCTACCACTAGCCAAAATAGCAGCCAAAGTGATGAACGGCCACACCCTCCCCGAGCTAGGCTACACCCAGGAACCCCAGCCCAAACACGTCTCAGTCAAAGAAGTCCTCCTACCCTTCGACAAACTCCCAGGCGTAGACCCAGTACTCGGACCCGAAATGAGAAGCACAGGCGAAGTCATGGGAATAGACAAAGACTTCGGCAGAGCCTACTTCAAAGCCCAATGGAGCGCAGGCAACACCCTACCACAACACGGAAAAGTATTCCTCTCCATCAGAGACACAGACAAACCCAAGATACTGGAAATAGCAAAAAAACTCCAAAAAAACGGACTACAACTAATAGCAACAAGCGGGACAGCCAGATACCTCCAACAGCACGGCATCCCCACCCAAACCGTCAAAAAAGTAAGCCAAGGCACACCAAACATCCTAGACCTGATAAAAAAAGGAGAAATAAAACTCATAATCAACACCCCAACAAACAAACAATCAAGAAAAGACGGATACCAGATAAGAAGAGCAGCCGTAGACTGGAACCTCCCCTACATCACCACAATACAAGCAGCCCAAGCAGCAACAAACGCCATCACCACCATAAAAAAAGAAGAAATAACCATCAAATCCCTAAAAGAATACCACCAACCAACTAATCGTTTAGAAAAAGACTGAACCGAAAACAGAAAAGGATAAAACGAAAACAATCGAAAACGTTTTGATAGAACTTTCTCAAAGGTCTAACCTAAACATTCCTCTCACCTGCTCCAGGTTCCTATCAAGCCCTGGCAGAAATTTTCCTGCAATATCTCTGCTGGTAAAACTGTAGAACTTGTTGTAGCCTTTATCAGTGCCATGGCCGCTGCGGTGTTCAATCATGAGATTGTTTCTCACACTCACGCGTTCATTGATTTCTTTCACCTTTTCCATTGGGATATCACCGAGGACGTGGAGCAGGAGCCAGCCATCCACCAGACCGAGTTTGTCAGCTATCCCTCTCGCACCTCTATCCCCGTATATCTCCTTTGAGGCTTCCCTGAACCTGGCTTCCACGTCTTCTCCCGGAGATTTGACGTTTCCGGTGTCGATGTCGTGACGACAGAGCAGGAGGTGCTGGGATGTGAGCTCAAGCACCCGGTACACCCTTAGAATTGCGTCATCGTATCTCCCCTGCTCTGCCCGCCGCCTGCTATTCGCGAGGAGGTCTGCTGCAAGCATGGAGGCATGGTCTGGCTGTTTGATGAACTCTGTAAAATTCGAATCTCCATCCAGTTTTGAGAGAACCTCCAAGGCGCCCAGCCGGAGTTCTGGGAGTGACAAACTGAATTTTTTTCTGTCATCCTCCACATTTTTGATTTGTTTGTAGGCTTTTTTGTACTCAAAGGAGTCCCAATGGTGGAGTGCCATGGCGAGCTTCATTTTTGCCTCAAACGGCCTGGGATTTGGCGCCTTTTCTGCCAGGCTGGCATATATCTTCTGTGCTGCCTGGTAATTGTGGGTTCTGAAGAATGTGAGGGCGTCCCGTTCCTCAAGGTCTCCGAACACCTCAAACGGGTTCTTTAATATTACCGGTCGCTCGCTGCCGGGCAGGGATTTACGATGTTTCCAGCCGTACTCTGAGTCAATGTAGAGGAGGTCAAGCCCCAGGAAGCTGGCAGCAGTGGCACAGCCTCCCACCATCGCCTTGGTCCCACCTGTGATGTCCACAGCCACACTCCCCCGGGGGAACCCCCACTCACTCCACCGCCTTCTCACACACTGGTAGACATCCTCCCCGTTCTTTCGCTCCACAACATCCCGGGTGTAGCTGCTCGCCCTCAGACCTGTCTCCTCTATTATCCGGTCAAGGTGTTTCTCGCTCTCCCTGGTGCAGAGAAAATGCACCCGCTCAGGTCTCAGACCGGTTATGCTCAGAATCAAAGGTTCAGGCGAGAAGCCCACCGTGAGCAAGAGACCCTGGTATTTCCCCTTTAATTTTTCACATTTTTTCCGGAAACCCTCCACCACCCAGGGGAACACCTCCCGCCTGTAAAACTCCTCAAACTCCTCTCCATGGAGACTCTCACATTTTTTTATCAGCTCTTCCAACTCCATTTACACCACCCCATCGTCCAGTTTCTATTCTTCCATCTCACAAGCTTGTGAGTTTTAGGCTCTCCATCGTATTTGCTGACCTTCCATTTACTGAAATATCTGTTTTCCAGCTCCTTCCTTTCATTTTCATCTTCAAGATTCATGTGTTCCACGAGAAGCCAGAGGCTGGTAGCCAGGCTCCCAGAGCCCTGACCGAGCTTCAAATTTCCCAGGGGGAGGTCAAGTTTAAGCCGTGCTTTTTCTTTCCGTCCCACCAGGCCATAGAACCCATTTATGATTTTACTTATTTTAGTCAACTACCCCGCCCTGACGGACGGGGCTTGTCCCTCGAAGGGACGTTCGGG
>CAZCCY010000038.1:0-13478 GCA_964497545.1 uncultured Methanosarcinales archaeon
TTTTGCCCCACAGCCTGGTGGTGGGGGGAAAGCATTAAGTAGAGAGCCTGCTATTTAGGTTTCTTCAATTTAAATTTGGAGGATTAAAGTTTGGCCAGGGAAGGCTGGAAGAGTAAACAGTGGTATAACATTGTGGCCCCGGATATGCTGGGGAAGGTTAGTGTTGGAGAGACTATTGCGGATGATCCGGAAAAGCTTCTTGGCAGGGTGGTTGAGATCACTCTTGGTGACATTGTGGGGGATTTCTCTAAGCAGAATATTAAATTGAACCTTAAAATTGAGCAGGTTGGAGGGGATACTGCTTACACTAAATTTGTGGGTCATCAGCTTACCCAGGATTACCTGCGTTCTCTGGTGAGGAGGCAGACCTCGCTTGTGAGTTCTGTCATTGAGGCGAAAACAAGTGATGGCCGGGTTATTCGGGTTAAGCCTGTCTGTTTTACAATAAAAAGGGCAAGACAGAGGCAGATTAAGGCCATACGCCAGGCCATGGAGCAGATTGTTAAAGAGCGGGCAGGAGAGCTTAACTTTGATCAGTTCGTCCAGGAAGTTGTGGGCGGTAAACTTGCTGCCACCATCTATCGGGGGCTAAAGAGCATTTATCCACCCCGGAGGGTTGAAATAAGGAAAACCGAGGTGGCATCGTAAATACCGGTTGTGGAAAGAAGTTTTGAAATTGATATTGACCGTTTAAAAGAGGTTGTTTTTTCCCGGGATGTCCGGGTGGTGGGACTCCAGCTCCCTGAAGGGTTAAAGCGCCGTGGTCCTGAGATTGCCGGTATACTGGAGAGGGAGTGTGGGGTGAGGGTTTTAATCTCGGGTAATCCTTGTTTTGGTGCCTGCGATGTTGACACCCGTCTCCTGGGGAGGGTTGACCTTTTGTTTCATTTGGGACATTCTGGGCGGGATACACATCGAATCGTTTTTGTGGAGACTCCCGCAAGGGTAGAGGTAGAAAGGGTGCTTGAGAAGGCTTTGTCTCTCCTTGAAAGTGAAAGAATCGGTCTTTTCACCACGGTACAGCACGTTCACAGTCTCAGAGACGCCAGGGATTTCCTGGAGGGGCGGGGCAAAAAATGTGTTATTGGAAAAGGAGATGGGAGGATAAAATATCCGGGTCAGGTGTTGGGCTGTAACTATTCTGCCATCCGTGGTTTAGATTGTGAGGAACTCCTCTACTTGGGTGGTGGTAGATTCCATCCCGTGGGGGCAAGTCTGGCAACCTATAAAAGGGTGGTGGCAGCAGACCCCTTCACCCTGAAGGTAGAAGAGATAAATCCAGAGCTAGTGGTGCGCCGCAGGTATGCTCAACTGAGCCGGGCGAGAGATGCAGAGAACTGGGGTATCGCTGTCTCCACCAAGCCAGGCCAGTTCCGGGAAGAGCTTGCACTGGAGATTAAAAGGAAAATAGAAAAATGGGGTAGAAAGGCCTTCCTGGCCCACATGGACCTGATAAGTCCGGATAGCCTTTTGAATCTGGGAGGTGAAGCCTGGGTCTCCACCGCCTGTCCTAGAATCGCCCTTGATGACTCTTCCAGCTTTCAGGTGCCGGTAATCACACCCCCCGAGCTCGACGTCCTGATAGAGGGCAAACCCTGGAAGATGGACGAAATATGGGGTTGAACACCGTTCATTTGATTGTGATGCTTTTAATGTTGCATTCTCTCCCCTGGAGGATTTCGATTTCGGTTTCCTGGCATTTGGGGCATTTTATTGTGGGTAGGAGGAGGTGTAGTTTTTCGAAGTATTCAATGGGGCCGCAGTAGCCACATTTCCGGCATTCAATCAGGGGTTTAATAATCTCAATGCGGAATTCTGCCTCTTCCAGAATCGTGCCTTTTGTTATGGTCTGAAAAATGAATTTCAGCTGGTCCGGGTTAAGAGAGGTTAGCTCTCCTACCTGCAGGTGGACTTTTTTTACCTGGACTGCCCGGTTTTTTTCAGCGGACTGGAGAACAGCGTCGATTATGGCACCTGCAATGGAGATTTCGTGCATTTAAGTTACTTTATTTCTGGATGGATATTTATTTTTTGAGCCTGTTAGTAGGGCTTAAGCTTAAGTAGCTATCTGGTGAATTTACAGTTCTGGCGGTCTATGAAAAAAGTGATTTTTTTGTTGGCGGTTTTGGTGTTGGGGTTTTATGCGATTCGGCCTGTGTTAACAGGTCTTCCTGGCAGTCATACTCTGGAGAAAAATAGCAGCAATAATACAGGTATGTGTGTTGGTTGTCATCCTGAAGAGGTGAATTTGACTTTGGTTTCGGCTCATTCAAATGCTGGATGTATATGTCACGGCTACAGTCCTAATCTGAGTCTTAATATACGTCATAACCTGACTAAGGATATATATTGTACTAATTGTCATTCTGATTATAATTCGGAAGGGGAGATTGTGGTGTATTACTCGCCGGTGGTAGTTGCTATGAATCAGTCTGCCCATTACATTACTAACAACACAGAGATTTTATACAATCACTCTTATAAATATTTTAGAGATAAATGAGATAATTTATTGATGGTTGTAAAATTTAACAGAGACTATTTACAACATTATAAAAGATTTCTAATTAATTAAACAAAAGGTAAGTTATTTATCATAGTAGGACGGGATTATAATGATGATAATAGTGGTCTGGTGTAGGTGGAAAAATGAAAAGTAGAAACATGCTACTACTATCTTTTGCCATTCTTGCTATTGGCTTCTATGTCCTGCCCTCTACCATGTCAGCTTTTGTGGGCCAGCACAGCTGGTACAGCGTGCGGACAGATACACAAAAAAAAGCTCTGTGCGAGAAATGCCACTCAGCAGAGGTTGCAGAATTTGACGCCAATACTGGCGCCCATGCTGCTTATGTGAGCAATACTGGGGAGACCTGTTCTATGTGCCACCGGGTGAACCTGACCCGCCTTGCCAATGAATACAATATTGACACCTCCAACCTGACTAATTTTAATTATACCATATGGAATGAGACCGGAGAGGTCACAAACACAAGCTGGAGCTGGCGGAACAAGACCACACCTCATGCCGCTGTCACTGTGGATTGTGTGGACTGCCATGTTAACGCAACAACCCAGCTCAGCAACCAGTACGAGGCACACCGTCCCTTCTGGAATCAGACAACCAATGCTAGCCTGAATCCGCAGGCAGATACCAGCACAGCCTGTGTCGCATGCCACACCCACACCCACCTGAATATCACATGGGTACGCTCCTCAGGCTTTGACATTTATGGCAACAATACCAATCAGAGCGCAGGCTGGATTCTGACAGTGACCATTAACCAGACCGATAATGTAACCACAAGGTCAGTAGACTGATGGTGTTTGAGAGTAGATTTGTAATCTACTTCTTCACCTACCTGATTCACCTGCACCCTGAAGCCATTCTATTTTTTTTATTATTTTCATTTGGAATAATATTTCTGTATCTTGTAAACAACAAAAATGTTGTCTGGCACAGAACCCTGCTGCAAAAAATCCTGGAAAAACATGAGCAAAACACATACCACAGTAGAGTCAGATCAAAAATTGAAAAATACCGCGATCTCTCAAGACGCCCCAAAGTCACCTATATTCTGTTACCCTTACTTTTCACCCTAGCTCTTGCCTACATCCTCCTGAATAACATGCTCTTTTTCGCGGTAGTGACCAGTGGTAGCATGGAGCCAGTACTGAAAAAAGACGACCTTGTACTGGTACAGAACATCTATGTAGAACCACAGCAAGGGAAAATCATCATGTTCGATGCAGAACAGAAACTGCCGGTTATACATCGCATCTACAGCATTACACCAGAGGGCATAAAAACAAAAGGCGATGCAGCCGAGAACCCGGATAGCTGGACCATCCAGAAAAAGGATATTAAAGGCGAGGTGGTCCTCTACAACAACAAACCGATAATAATTAAAAACATTGGCTCCTATTTCAACTTCGACCCTTCCAGGCGTAAGGACATAAAATACAGCCAGACCTTCCAGCAGACAGCGAAAATAATAACAAAACTCAAAAAAATGGGACTGACAATATTTGTAATATGCATACTTTTCTACCTCTTTAATGCCTCAAAATAAGCCTGCTATAAAATGCTTAAACCGAGACCTGTGACATGAAGCCCACTCTCACCGAAAAAATAAGCGCCATAAGCATAATCCTCATCTCCCTTTACACCCTTTACACAAGCCTGCCAGAGGTGCTCTACAAGCTCACCGGGGAATTTGAGGCCACAAGCCTGCTGAAAAACACAGCAATAGTCCTGGCAAGCCTTGTATCACTTTTTGCGGGAATTAAACTCCTCAAAAAAAGTGTTGTTTTCGACATCCTCCTGGACACCTGTTTCGAGGAGGGAATCTACCAGCGGCTTGAACCCATCCTAGGGGAAATAGCAAGGTCCCAGGCAGCCTTTGAACACATCGAGGAGCGCCTGGACATGCTCTCCCTCAACCTGGAAAACTTCAAAAAACGGCAGAGCTTCACAAACACCGATGTCGGGAAAACCATTGGCACCTTCCTTCGCACCGTGCTGCTCCTGAACGCAACCCTGGCAGTCCTCCTCTTCCTGAGCCACGGGGCCTTCTACACCAGCCTCACACCCCTTGTACTCACCACCCTGTACATTGTCTGGTGGCTGCACATCACCTACGAGTTCAACCTATGGCAGCACACCACAGCCTACATCTGGGTGTTTGTGCCCATCCTCACCCTCCCGGTGACCACCATAATCGCAGACATCGCCTTTGGCAGCGCAGTGCTAATATCCTCCATGGCCCTCGGACTGCTGGTATATGCCATCGCATATTATCTGTGGTGCAAATACAAAGTAGAACGAAGCCTACCCTTCAAACTGCACCTGCATTTCAGGCGTGGTGGAGCACGGTGAAAACAAGACTATCACTACCAGTACCACTATTGTTGTTACCAGTACTACTGTTACCCTTTGTCTCCACCGCGGCCGCCTCCATCAGCCATACCGGCAATTACACCCTGGTCCTCAACTATGGCCAGACCCCCTATCAGACAGGCTATCTTGCCAGCGGCAATATCACTGGCTGGACATGGTGGGACACAAACGGTGGACTTCAACAGAAAAACCTCATCACCCTCTACATTTTCAACAACACAAAGCCAGTCCGCGGCCTTTCGCCTCCCACCTTCAACTATTCCAGTGAACGCTATCATAGCAGCAACCATAGCTGGGCAATCAGCAATTACACAGACGGTATCGATGTATGGCACATCATCGACAACTATAGTACAAGAGCACCACCCTGGGAGGACATAAAACTGGAAGTAAAAAGTAGCCTGATAGGCAGGATAATCAGCTTCATAAAATCCCTCCTCAACATCCAGAGCACCCGGGAGGTCCGGATGACCTTCTGGACATGGTACGACATCTCAGACGACACAGGTTACGTGAAAATCTCGACAGACCGGGGTTACACCTGGAAGACCCTGAAAACCTATACGGGTAACAGTGGGGGCTGGGTGCAAGAAGAGATCAACCTGACAGGTTACTCAGGGGAGGTTCTCATCGCCTTTAACTTTGTCTCAAACGCAAAAAACAGGGGGGAAGGCTGGTGGATAGATGACATAGACATCTACTACAATAACGAACTAGTTTTCAGCGATGATGCAGACACACCCCCACCCCGTCTCACAGCGACCATCTCCTACCCGGTCTATGACATCAAGAATAACACTCGCTCCATGGTTAACCGGAGCGTGGAGCTGGTGGAAGACTACGCCCACAACATCTACTACAGCTATTTCTTCTACCAGGGTGGTGAATACACCGGGGCATACAAGATAGAATTTAACACCACACCCTATGGCAGGGTAGAGACTGTTTTTAATACAACCCTCTGGGGCTGCCAGCAGAGGGGCTGCCATGACGCCTGGACAGACCCCCAGGATTTAACCAGGAGAAATCCTACTAATATTATACATCCGGACGACATAAAGCTGGAGGGGGACTGTCTTACCATGTGCCATACCCCCTATACCTCCCAGTTTCTCACAGCTTCGCCCATGCACGTCCACGAGCTCCAGTACGGACACCTGGGGGGGTTCATGAAAACCAGCCGGGGTTGGACGAATATCTACCGGGACAATTACAGCCAGATTGACATCTATTATAAATCGCCAAAAAGGCCCCTGGGCCAGACAAGCTACAACCAGCCCTCCCACCTTACACAGACAGACTGTGAAGACTGCCACACCACCTTTGTGAACACCACCGGGGGGGGTGAGACCTACAACCTTGGCACAGGAGTGCTTCAGGGATACAACATCCAGCGGGGGGGTGTACACAAGAGTCTTAAGTGCAGCGAATGCCATGGCATATATTCGAATACCAGCGGCCTCGCCTACCCTCCGGTTGGCAGCCAGTACACCCTCACTGATTCATTTAACTATACCCCGCTTTTCACAAGCTTTGAAGCCATGACCAACACCTACATTGTCAACGTCACAGGGGACCTCAACCTCACCATCACCGCCCCCAATTTTTCCAGGTTTGTTCTCACTCTTATCGGCCCGGTGGACCAGACCACTGGTCTCCAGGACCTGAGCACCCTGGACAAGTGGCAGGGCACCTATTTTGTGCCGAGCATAAACGGGACTCTCTATTTCAACCTGTCCTCAAAAATTTATTATCAGGTCGGCTACAGTGCCTACCCCACTAGCTTCAACACACCCCTCCAGAGCGGAATCTGGATTGCCCGCATCTACAATCTCTACAATAAGGATGTTAACTACACCATCACCTCAAACATGCCCCTGGCCCGGAAGCCGGTTATAAAATTGCCTTCTTGTACCGACTGTCACAACCCGAATTCAAGCTATCCAGGCGCCCGCACCTACCAGCCGGTGCCAGACTGGGACAAAAACGGGGCTGCTTACACCCACACCGACTTCAACAATGATACCAGGGACGATGTTGCCTGTCGGGCCTGCCACAACTCCTTCCACAACATCACCCTGGTCAAGTGCCAGGAATGCCATGTTAACCCGCCAGAGGTGGCAGGCCACCTCACCGGGGGGGATTACACCCAGGCAGACCTCAACACGTGTCTTGGCTGTCATGCCGACCCCCACCTTGAGCCTGAAAAAGCTGGCGGCCCAGACTGCATATCCTGCCATGGCCTCAATGGGAGCGCTGTGCACCGGATAGATGAGAATGCCATGGCAGAGGGGGTACATGCAAACCTCAACAGCAACGCGCTGAACAGTAGCGGGGTGCCCGCATCCAACAAAAAGTGCTGGGCCTGCCACACAAGCACCGGAATCCAACCCCAGAATATGGGCGACCGCTACGATAACCCTCTCCGCTGCCTGGAATGCCACAATGGCTCCAGGTACAACGCGCCAGTGGTGAGCGAACACTACAAATCAGGCATAGACATCACTGCCTCCACCCTGGCAGACAATGACACCCAGTCCTGTGTTAACTGCCACAGTCTTGGCGAGATGAGAGTCCCTGAGAGGGAGGACGACCCCTACAGTTCGGGGCTGTCGCTTGCATCCCACTACAACCGGAAGCGATGGGACATCCTCGCCAGGACCGAGAATTACTGTTACTATTGCCACCGCAACGAGTCCACGGTCTTCCCCTTTGAAAACAAAAGCCGCAGATATGTTACCCACGGGGATGAGTGCCAGAGATGCCATGGCAGCGGGAGAATCCACGATGAAAATTTGAGCATCCCCAACATGGAAGGCAGCAACAGTGAGTGTCTCAGCTGCCACAGCAACCAGAGTATCACAAACCTGACGGTTGAGACCAGGTTTGAGGGTGCAGGCCACGGGGATGTCAGGTGTTCTGACTGTCACACCCCCAGGCAGGTGTTCCAGGGCATGATAGTGAACCGGGAGACCCTCACATATAATTTCACCATCCCCACCAGTGCAATCTGGCTGAACGCCACCCTGGACTGGGATGTCGGCAGGCTGGAGCTGACACTGGAAGCCCCAGATAACACCTCCTACAGTCACACCACTTTGAATATCAGTTCACCCCCGCCTGGGAACTGGACTGCGGTCATCCAGGACATGGGGGGAGATGCGGACTTCAAGCTTACAATTGATGTGGTCGTCAGCCATCCCGGCAGTACCCCAAAGAAGTGTGAGGAATGTCATGTCAACGGGTTTGGAGATGCTCCCAGGGTTTACAAGCATCTCCCCGGTCAGAGTGATGTGCCGACAAATGTCACCTGTGACTACTGCCACTCCAGGTACACCGGCTTTTCTGGGATGATGGGTGCGTCCCACTACCCTGTCAGTGAGATGATGGACAGCCAGGATTGTGTACGCTGTCATCTGGACATTGAAAGTGGGTGGGGTGACCCGCCTGACCCCAGGAACCATACCAGCTACACCTATGTCAACCTGAGCCTGCCGGTGGGCGAGCCCTGGCATATGGTGGACAACTACACCCTCACACTGCTAGAGGTTGACCGGCAGGGGGCCATGTTCAGGTTCGAAAAAGACGGCGTGCTGCTGCGAAGGGAGCTTGTCTCCAGGGGGGATATCTTCGAATACAATGTCACAGGCGTCGAGCCTGGAAGGGAGACCGTGATTGTGAATCTCACCGTACAGGATGCGTCCCCCTGGGTGGCCAGGGTCTCAGGCGTTGTGCTGTCATCCCACGTGCATCACGATACAAAAGAGACCAACAGTACCGTGTGCTATGCCTGCCATGACAGCGAATACCGCTCGAACCTCCCTGAGGGCATGGACTACTATGTCCTGGAGAAGCGGACCGAGAACGGCGAATACAATATCACCCTTGCCAGGCTACCGGTAAACTTCACAAGGTATGAGACAAAAGTCCTCCAGGAATGGGAGAGCTGGGACCTCCCGGAAAATTACACCCTGAAGGTAAAGGACATAGACCTCCATGGTGGAAGCGCCCAGCTCACACTCTACAAGAACGGGACCCGTCTGGAAGAGGATATAGTTAAAACTGGAGACAACTTCACCCACGAGGAGGTGATTTACGGTAGGAACGTCACGGTCTTTAACGCAACACTGAAACGGGTCTTTGCAACCAGGCCGTTTATAATCCTGAGCGATGTCAAGGTGATTGGAAGCGAGTGGAAGATTCTCAACTCCACCCGGAGGGTCACCCAGGAGGGCACACCTGCCAAATATCTCAGGAGGGACACCGCCATCACTATTGGTGGTGAGCCTGAGACCTTCCATGTCTTCACCATCACACCTGGGGGTTACAGCACCGACTGTGTAAGCTGTCACACCCAGAACGGTGTCGCACCCATCAAGATAGATCTGGAGCGGTTCAAAAGGGGTGTACACGCAGAATTGAACAGTAACGCATCCTACGAGTCCTTTTTGAGCGACCCTGTTAACCTGGCCTGCTGGGCGTGCCACGGCAATGGTACAGGTGGTGAGCCCCTGGAGCATCCTACACCCTACCTGGGCAACCGCACACCCCTCAACTGCAAGTACTGCCACATCTACGGGGCGTTCAACGCAAAACAGGTCTACTCCCACTACCCAGGAGCCAGCATCTCCACTAATGCAACCTGTGTTGAGTGCCATTCAAACACCCTCAAAAACAAAAAAGATGAGAGGAATCTCAGGGCAGCCGTCTCCCACTACCAGACCCGCAGGCTCCTGAACACAAGCAACTGCAATGTATGCCACAACAACCAGACAAACGCACCCATGTGGGGCAATGCACCCCAGGTCAAAAAACACACTGGCAAGTGCACCCGCTGCCACACCAATGCTAATCTCACAAACTTCCACCAACCAGGTATAACCATAACCCGCAGATGCGAGGACTGCCACCTCAACACCACACGGGCTGCAAGCCTCAACCTAACCCTGATCCAGACCCACTACCCAGGCGCACCCCAGGGCAGGGCCGACACCCTGAAACAGGACTACACCTGCCGGGTCTGCCACAACGTCACAGAGAGGGTGCACACCACACTTGAGGTCAGAGAATACCAGAACAAGACCATGGGCTACTGCTTCCAGTGTCACAGCACCGAGGGGAAGTTCCCCCATAAGCCTGAGGTTCAGATAAAAACAGTGCGGCACGGGAGGGGGATAAGAGTGAAATCAGGCTGTGAAGGCTGCCACGACCCAGAGGGTATAAGCAGATTCCACACACCAACCCTCATCACAAAGAAATACTTCACAGGGGCAGGCAACTACAAGCTCGAATGTACAAGCTGCCATGAAAAACACGAGGAAAAGGAATACCAGCCCTTCAGGGATGTGAAATGCACCGACTGCCACACCGAGTACGGAGCAGCCCACTATGCCAACGCAAGGATAACCCTGGTGAACAAAACCCGGACCTGCAAGCTCTGCCACAACCGGGAGGCTGAACGCTTCCACAATCTCACCCACCTTGTAGGGAATGTGACAGAGGCAGCCCTCCAGCCCTGCTACAACTGTCACGTCAACAAGATCAACTTCTCCAGTGCCCTGGACAGGACGACAGGCGTGATTCGCGGGACAATGTTCAACCTATCGCTGGCAAGCATCTCCAATGAGACCCTGATAACCTGTAAAAGCTGCCACAACGCCACAGGTAGAAGCAGGTTCCACTATGACGCCTACCCACTGGGGAGTGTCCAGGACCCCGGGTGGGAGGACTGGACTCCAGGGAACAAGACAAAGTGTAAGGACTGCCACACCCGCCATGGAGGGGAGCCACCCTTTAACGCTACCAACATGGGCACCACTGGCAGGTCCCCCAGCGGGACCGCCCACGGCTTCGCACCCAACTGCACCATCTGCCACGGCGGCGCAGACCCCATCGGGTTCCACAGCCTAGCGACAACCGAGTTCATACCCCGCATCGGGGTGACCCTGGAGCCAGCCACCCTTGCCAGGGGCGAGATCACACTGTTACGGGTGACAGTGGTGCTCCCACCCCTCATGAAGGTCACAAGAGCCGAATACTTCATCGACACCCTTGGAATCCGGGGGAGCGGGCGCCATCTCAAATACATAGTCGGAGGTGCCAACCAGTCCACAGTCCTCCTGGGAGACGCCATTGACACCCACAATCTATCCTACGGCAGGCACCTGATTTTTGTGCAGGTGAAGGACTCGGCAGGTAAATGGAGTAAAACCCAGATAGCGGTGCTCACCGTGACAAAAGAAAGGGGAATGCAGGAGGCAGAAATCCTGTTAAAAGAGGGGCTACCGCTTCTCGCCATCCTCGCTCTGCTCTACATTGTCTGGAGGCGGTTCAGATAAACCTGGGAGGCCTACTGTTATTCTCGAGTTTTGCATCTGCCCTCCTGGCTATTCTGGCCTTTCTATCATGGAAAACAAGGGCGGGTTTGTGGCTCACCCGGGTTGCAACTGTAATGTTGACAGGCTCGGTCGCCTATCTGGCATATGCCTTTGTCTCACTGGATTTCAGTATTTTTTATGTGTGGCGTTATGCCAGCAGTGAGATGTCGGTTCTCTATCGGCTGGCAGCCATGCTGGCAGGCCAGGAGGGCACCTACCTCCTCTGGGCCTGGCTCGCCCTCCTGGTTGTATACCATCATGTGGAGACACACTCGGGGTTGAAAGACTCGTTTTTCACCCAGGTCTATGCCCTCGCCATCAACTGTTTTTTAATGTTGCTGGCACTTTCCATGAACCCTTTCACATCTCTACCCCAGGTCCCGGTGGCGGGTAACGGTCTCAGCCCTGCTCTCAGGGACTGGTTGATGCCCCTCCACATCTCCCTGGCGTTTACAGCCTATGCCTTCATGGTCATACCTGCAGCAGGCTCCCTGGCATATTTAACCGCTGGCGAGAGTCTCCGGGTTAAAAACCACCTCCGGGCCTCCTGGCTCTGCCTGAGTCTCAGCATGACCCTGGGCGGCCTCTGGGCTAACCGGCTGCTTGGCTGGATAGGCTTCTGGCAATGGGACCCCTTACAGTCTGTGACAATGGCGTCCTGGCTTCTCCTGACCGCAGCCCTCCATGCAAATGTGAGATTCAGACTGCGAGAGTACCAGCGGCTCTATCCCCTCCTGTGTATCAGCAGCTTTCTTGGTTTCATTTACATCACCTTTGTTGCACGCAGCGGCTTCTACAGCTCGGTTCACAGCTTCCCCAGCACTCCCACCTGGCAGACGCTCACCGTTTTCACGGCTATTGTGTTTTCAGCCTCGGTGGTGTTAGCCCTCCGTAAAAAGGTCTATTTCCAGAGATTCGGGCTGCCACCATCTATCCCCGTTTTTTCGACAAAGCTTGCCCGGAAAATGGAGGAGAAGTATAAAAAAAAGAATAGTATCAGGAATGCGTTTTCTCCCTATAACACCTTCTATTTCACAATCCTCCTGTTGATTTTGATGGCCTTTGTTGCCCTCTGGATTCCCAACCTCTATCTAATCTTCGGCCCACATGTGAAACTGACACCCGGGTTCTATAATACACTGCTATACCCGCTTTTCATGCTGGTCGCATATCTTACAGGTGTCTGTCTTCTTTATGGCAGGGTCGAGAACCGCAGCCTTGCCAGGGCAGGGGCAGTGTATTTCACCTTGAGCCTCATCCTCGGCTTTGCAGTGCCCTACACCCCCCACGCTCTTGCAGGCCCGGGGGAGGAGCTGGCTCTTTTCAGGTTCCTGGGCGGAATGTCGGTGCTCTCATATCTGCCCGCCTTTTTCTTTGTAGCCGGAAGCATTCTCTTTAAAACCATCCATGACTCCAAAATCAGAGTCCGACTCACTCTTTTTCACGTTATAGGCGTTAACCTGGTTCACCTGGGCTTTGTGGTCGCGGTCCTCGGCGCTATAATAAGCACCTCTTTTTCCACAACCCACACCTTCAGCTACGGCTTCAACGAAGAAGGAGTCCACAAAGAAAACAATGGGGTGGGCATGAGACTGCTGGATTTCCGGGTGGAAAAGGTTGGTTCAGACTGGCTCCAGATTCTCACTGTCAGAGTCGACGGAATAGGTAACATGACCGCTTTTTTTATGAAAAGCAGACAGTTCGGATTCATAAGCAGGCCTGCTGTACACCACGGTCTGAAGTCCGACCTCCAGGTTAACTTTGAAGGCTCGCTACCACACCAGATCCAGACCGGACATATCAAAATAACAGTCAAAAAACAGCCCCTCATCAGCCTCCTCTGGACTGGATGTATAATGCTAATCCTGGGAGTGATACTCACACTTGCATCCGACATCGTACGCAGAAGAACTAAAAGAAGAATCAAAATCAGAACCGGAATCTATCACACCCTCGCCTGAACTCTGGGCGGGAATATATTCATTCACCTAGGCTCTGTATATCCACAGCTTTAGCCTGTTAGGAGGAAAGCCGTACAATAGCTATTCGATCCCACCTCTAACTAGAGGTGATCCACCCCAGAAAGCATCCCCCAGACGTTTGAAGATACAACTTCGCAAGGGCTTTATTCTCCTTTTCTTCTCTCTTGTATAGTTTAGCACTTTTATCTGACATAAATATTACTAAAAATATCTATTAAA
>CAZCCY010000039.1:0-13422 GCA_964497545.1 uncultured Methanosarcinales archaeon
TGGTCCAGCCGCTTAGGTCTCCTGTTTCGAAGCCGCCGTTTTCCAGTGCTGCTGTGGCAGTCTGGGTTAGGAGAATTAGTAGGGCTAGGGTTGTTCCGGTTTTCATAATCATCTTTTTCAGGGCCTGCTGGCCTGGGGATGTATTTTTGGATTCTTTCTCTGGCATATTTTTCTACCACCTCTGAGTCTAACACAAAACTAAACCATTATAATCATGATAATGAGTTAGTTGTATTTATTGTTTTTTCTGCAGGTTAAATTTACAGGAAAATTACAATAACAAGAGAAAATTAACGGGCCACTGTCCATCCAGACGCATTATCCTTGTTCAGGTGCAAAATTGTTATATCCCTGGGGAGAGTTGTAATCCTGGCATGAAGGTTCTGGACACTTCCCTTCACAGCAAAGAGGAATCTCTCAATTATCTTGCCCGGGAGCTGGAGGAACATCCCCTGCTGGTGCTTACCGGACCCCAAGGCGGGGGCAAGACCACGCTTGGAATTGAGCTTCTCTCGGACAATGTGGGGGCCATGTTTGAAGGGCGGGCAAGGTCTGCTCAGCCTGTTGTGCTGGTGAGACGGGATCTTGCCAGCAAGCTTAAGGAGAAAGTTTACGAGACCCGTAAGCTACCGATTTTTGAAGGGGATGAGCCGGTCTGTGTTGATGTCACCTATTATGAGCAGTTGAAGCTTCTTATTGAAAATGTTTTTGATGTGATGGAGCTGGGAGAAGAAGAGTTGGTGCGTCAGATTACCCGGCTATTGGAGCCTTTCGAGGTTAAACCCAGGGTTATTGAGCTTGTGGCAAGTGAGGAAGAGCTAATTCGCAGGAGGCTTTCCAGGCACCTGGACGCTGTCTCCCGGCTGGAGAAACTACTGGAAAAGGAGAAGAAATACAATATTGAGTCTAACATTTTGGGCATCCAGGGGGCGAAGGTAGCTGACCCCTTGAAGCGGGAGGGGGTGGAGAAATACCGGCACGACCAGATTAGCCGGACAATAGAGGACTTTGACCGGATAATCCCGACCAAGGGGATGACAGTGAAGGAATGCCTGGAAAAGATGATAGAAATCTGTGCAAACGAGAACCGGGAGGCAGGATTTCTTGTGCTTCACACAGACGAGGGAGAAAAGATTGTAAGCGACCTAGTGGTGGGCAGGCAGGAAAATTCTCTCATTGGAGTGACGCTGCTTGAGATTTATGTGGGCTACCGGCAGTGCCGGAGTCTCTACCGGGCCTACAAGCACGCCCTGGACGGTAAACTCGAGGTTATTCACAGCTACAATCCTACCCTGGAGGAGATGGAATGTCTGGCAAATCCCCTGGTTCCACCAGAAGAAGATTACGGCTCGATTCTGTCCACCGCTGACCAGGCTGCAAGCGAGCGTTTTGATATTATTGTCTCGGTGGTTGACCCCGAGGGAAACGTGGAGTCTTCCAGCAGAAAGCGGAAGCGCCAGTTGGAGGAGATGCTCTTCCAGCCCCAACAGCAGGAACCTGGGATGTGAACCGGAATTTATTTATGACAGTAATAACCTGTTTGGGTAAATAATACTCTCAGTAATAAAGGTGATTTGTTTGATTGGCGGATTCAACGAAGAACAAATTCGCAGGTACTCCCGGCACATCATCCTACCCGAGGTAGGAGGCAGGGGCCAGCGTAAACTCCTGGAATCCAGGGTGCTGTGCATCGGAGCAGGCGGCCTTGGCGCCCCGGTCATCCAGTACCTGGCAGCAGCCGGAGTCGGCACCCTAGGCGTCATCGACGATGACACCGTGGACCTAAGCAACCTCCAACGCCAGATCATCCACGGAGGAAAAGTTGGGACACCAAAAGCCGAGTCTGCCCGGGAGTTCGTGGAAGAACTCAACCCGGATGTGGAGGTGATACCATACAGGGACCGGCTCTCTGCCAACAACATCATGGAGATTTTCGAGGACTATGACATGGTGGTGGACGGCTCAGACAACTTTGCCACCCGCTACCTGGTCAACGACGCCTGCGTACTCACTGGCAAGCCCCTATCCCACGGCAGCATCTTCAGATTCGAGGGACAGGTGACCACCATACTCCCAGGCAAGGGACCCTGCTACAGGTGCGTCTTCGAACACGCCCCACCCCCAGGGATGGTTCCAAGCTGCCAGGAGGCAGGAGTGCTAGGCGTGCTCCCCGGTATTATCGGCGTCATCCAGGCCACCGAGACCATAAAATATCTCCTGGGCATAGGCGAGCTTTTAGTAGGAAGACTCCTCTATTATGACGCCCTGAACATGACCTTTGACGAAATAAAAATAAGAAAAAACCGGCAATGCCCGGTATGTGGCGAGAACCCCAAGATAAACTCAATTGAAGAAGAAACCTATGGCGAATCCTGCCGGATATGGTAAAAACAGGTGAAAAGAAATATGAGAGTCGAGGAAATTGACCTTAAAGGCGAGGTCTGCCCCTACACCTTCGTCAAAACCAAACTCAAACTGGAAGAACTGGACAGTGGAGACGAACTGGTAGCCATCTACGACCACGCCCCAGCCATAGAAAATGTGCCCCGAAGCCTCAAAAATGAGGGCCACAAAATCCTTGGAATCGAGGAAATCGGGGAACACCTCTGGAAAATCAGAGTAAGAAAAAGATGAAAATCGGGATTCTGCTCACCACAAGCCCGGAGAACGAGAACACCCACACCGTAATCCAGCTAGCCAGAGCAGCCAGGGCCAGGGGACACCAGGTAGAAATCTTCCTCATGGCAGACGGAGTCTACAACACCCAGAAAAAAGAGTTCCTGGAACTCCAAAAGGAAAACGTGAAAATAATAGTCTGCGCCCACAACACCCAACAGAGATGCATCGGCGAAACCGGTGCAACCATGGGCAGCCAGTACGACCTCGCAGGCATAGCCAAAAACGCAGACCTGTTCCTGACCTTCTCATGCGAAAAATAACCGTGATAATCCGCAACACACCCCTGAACACCAGCCGCAACAGCGAAGCTCTCAGGATGAGCGTGGGAATGACCCTACAAAACGAAAACATAACCGTAATCTTCCTAGAAGACGGAGTCTGGAGTGCAAGCCAGGAGCTGGACCCCAGACAAATCAACAGCCCCGACACCACAGAAGCCCTCGAAACACTTCAGGCCCTGAAAGTAAAACTCCTGGCAGAAAAAAAAGCAGTAGAAAAACACAGAATAAAACTCAGAGAAGGCATCCAGCAGGCAAGCCTCGAGGAAATAGCCAGCATCCTGACAGAATCAGACATTGTAATACCCTTCTAAAAAGATATGAGAATACTGCACATAATCCGAAGCCTCACCGAAAAAACACCCCTCGAGGTCGCACACCTCCAGCAGGAACAGGGACACAAAATAACCATTCTACTCCTACACGACGCAGTCCTCCGCACCGACACACAGGAATTCAAAACCTACCTCTGTGCCGCAGACGCCAGAGCCAGAAACCTCACCGGAGGAATAGAGTACAGCGAGATAATCAACCTCCTGACAAGCCACGACAGGGTAATATCCTGGTAGAACATCTCGCTTCTCTGAAAGCCTGGGTCATAGGGACAGATTATTGAAAATCGCAAGCAAAAGGTATGTTAGTGGGGTAGTGAATTTTGGAAGAAAAAGTTGTGAGATTGGTTAAGAAACTGGATTTTGAGAGGATTTGCTGCACCTGTGGGGTGGCAGAGATTCCTGTTGACCCAGCACCAGAGGTGACAGACATGCTGCGGAGGATGGCTAAAGAATGTGGCCTGGAACTCTTGGTGCTGGATTCCAGTTCTGAGATAGTCCAGAAGTACAAAATAAAAGATTTGCCTGCTGTGATATTTAAGGGTAAAGTTTATCCCGCAGATGAAAAGACGCTGCGGCCTGTCCTCTGTCCAGGGTCTAAGAGTGGGACTGACTGTTAAATAAAAGGGGTCTAGCTGAGACAAATGTCTGGAAGGCGGTTATCGCTAAGATCCTCTTCCATGCTTCTTTCGAGGTCAGGGAGTACCTCCATTTTTTCTCGTAGTTCGTGGAATATCTCGTGTCTTGGGCTTACAATGATTATGTGAGCCGGAGGGTGGATCTTGCGGAGGCGGCCGATGGCGTATCCAGCAGGGTCCTGGAGTGCCACAACAGCAGAGGCGCCACATGGGTTGCGCAGGTTTGTGCACATGACTGTGGTAAGAATCTCGTCCGCATGCCCTGGGTCAAGCTTTTTTGGACCACCCACAAAAGACATACGGCCGTACTTTTTCAGGTCATGGAGAGCCACCTTAACCTTAGCGTAATCGTCCGCCCGTATTACTGCTAGCGAGTTCATATTGATTATTCCCCGTAAAAACCATATAAACGGTAACATCATTATATATTTGAGTATCCACAGAATAGCACTGGAGTGTGACATCTGAGGTTAAGAGTAGCAATAGAGGGTGTCTAAAACAAAAAAAACACAGTCTGGCTTTCCCCCTTGGCCTGGTTTATTCCAGGAGGGTTTGGAGGGCTTTTCTTCCTTCCTCTTTTATTTCTGGGTCGATGGTGAGCTCCACAGCCGGTATTCTGGTTGCCCCGTTCCTTGGGGTTACGAGTTCTGGTTGGTGTATTTCTATTTCGTAGTATGGCCTGTCCCGGTGTTTGTAGCGGATGGTTGCCACCGGCCCGCTTTTTTTGAGGATTTCTTTTGCTTTTTCTACTTTGGCCGGGCTTGTGTAGGCCATGTTGGGGCATACTGCCCGGGGTGAGCAGTATTCCCTGGTGGTGTCAAGGCTTCTGAGCCTGTCCACCACGCCTTCCACAGTGCCGATGAGCCATATTCTCTTGCTGGAGTTGAGGGGTTTTTTCACGAGGCCGTCTGTGCCTCCGAAGTAGGCGTTGTTGTCAAACCCGAAATCCCGCAGTACCGGGTTCACCTCAGCGTGGAGTTCCAAGCCCACCTTTTCTTCCCCGTATTTTTCGGTTAGCTCCTGGTATTTGAAGATGAATTCGGCTGTGTCGATGGTGACATGAGGTGGGCAGTAGACGTTTTCTGGCATGGATATCACCTCAAACTCAGGGTACTCGGGCCTGACGCTCTCTGCTATCCACTGGTTGACATTCACATCGCCAAGGAATACCACCCTGCCTTTGCCGTGGTTCTCCTCCGCGATTTTCCTTATGGTTCTGAGCGCGGTTGTGCCATTGTAGACCCCATCTGTGGCTGCCTTGATGGAGAGAGGCGTGTTAATGTAGGACAGCACAAGGTCTGGCTCCAGTGCTCTTGCGGCTTTCACGTGTTCCATGGTGATTATCTCAGAGTTCCCCTGGTAGGCTATCATGGGGCATCTCGGCTTTATGATTTCACCGTTTCTGACAGTTATCTCCGGGATGAATACCCTGACTGTGTCTGCGGCGGCGTAGAGGTCCTCTGCCATGTAGAGGACGCCGCAGAATATCACTTTTTTACCGTTGAACTCTCTGGCGTGTCTGACCACGCCTGAGGTCCCCATGACGTGGTCGCTTATCGCCTGGACAGCCCCGGTCTGGTAGTTGTGGGATATTACCAGAATCTCGGCTTCATTTTTTTCAGAATTCATTTTATAGATTCTCCTTTTTTAAACAGGTCTTCCAGGGCTTCTTTCACCTCTTCCACGGTGGCTCCCCAGGGCACTAGTACGCCAAGGCCGTTTCTTTCGTAGCCGCTTCTGATTTCACAGCATTTGGCAATATGGGGCACAGGCGCTGTCTTCTCCCGCTGGCACATCTGGATAAATACGTGGGGCGGCCGCTGGTAGATTTCCTCGAATATTTTTTTGGAGGTGGTGCATCCCACCAGGGTTGTTTTTCCTGGGTCTATCTTTTCTGTTCGGTCCAGGAAATGGGCGTCTGGCAGCTCAGAGGCGCTGCAGGGGTACATCACCGGTGTGGTGGCTTTCCGGGCGAGTTCTCCCAGGTCGGTTAGTTCCACCTCTAGTTTCAGGGGGTGGGGGATGGCTGCGGTTTCCAGGGCTTTTTCTACCAGGCAGAGGAGCTTGGGCGGCTCGGGGGGGATGGTGTCAAATATCTTGAGGGTGGGACATTCCCTGCCAGAGATGAAGGAGACATGCTCGTATGCCCCTTTTACCACCACGGTCTCCTCGCTGTAGTTTTTAGCCTTCTGGAGGAGGGCGTTAGGGTTGAGCACATCAACCCCTGGGTCTTCCACCCACACAGTGTCCCGGGGGAGGGAGATTATTCTGAATTTTTTCAGGGGCCAGAAAAGACCGTCTCTCTCATCTTTTTCTTTGAGTTCTATTACTGCGGTCTTGTCTTTTCTGTGCAGTATTAGGTACCTGGTGAGCCGGTAGAAGTGTTTTCCCTGGAGGTTTTTTGTGATTTCCCTGGGTGTCAGGGGGAAGTCCACTTCTTTTACCGAGACCTCTTTGCAGTGGCCTGGTGTTAGAGCAGTTTTGGGCATGTTGGGTCTGGTGCCTCCAGGCTTCCGGTGTTCTCGTAGGCGCTGGCCCGACAGCCACCCCGGCAGAGGGGGAGGTAGCGGCATGCCATGCACCTTGGGTCGAGTCTTGTGATGCCCCGGAGTTTGCAGAGGAAGTTGCTTCCATTGTTCCAGATGGCGTTGAAGGGCTGGTCCCGGATGTTTCCCAGTTTCTCGGAGAAGTAGCCGCAGGGTTTCACCCACCCGTCCGGGGTGATGGCACAGAGCCTGGTGCCACAGGCACAGGCGCGAAAGCTCAGCTTTTTAATTGTGTCCGGGTCAATGTTCTCGTAGAGGAAGCTGTAGGATGGTGCTAGGAGTTGTATGGGGAAGTTACGTCGCTGTTTTACCAGGTAGCCGATGGATTTCCGGTGCATTTCTCTGGTCAGATTGTATCCCTGGTTTTCCTTGCCTCTTCCCACGCTGATGAAGGGCCGGGCGCGGAGCACCTTGACACCTGTTGTTTTTGCCAGTTCAAGGATTTCTGGCATCTCCAGGTAGTTCAGGGGTGTTATGGTCACCCGCATCGCGGTGCGGATCCCCTCGTCTCTCAGCATTTCAAGGGCTGAGACTGCTTTTTTGAAGCATCCCTTTTTACCCCGGAAGGTGTCATGGGTCTCCTCCATGCCGTCGATGCTCACCTGGACCTCGCCCACACCGTTCTCCTTGAGTTTCCCTGCTGTCCTCTGGTCAAGTAGGGTGCCGTTTGTGAAGACCCGGCTTCGTACTCCGAGGCTTGTGAGGTATTCCACCAGGGACAGTGTGAAGTCCCGGCGCAGAAGGGGTTCGCCACCGGTCAGGGTGAAGAGCTTGAGCCCGTTGTTTTTGAGATCACAGAGCATGTTTTTTGCCTCTTCCAGGCTCAGCTCCTCTGGCTTTCGCTGGGCTGAGCTGGAAAAACAGTGGGGACAGTGGAGGTTGCAGGCTCCGGTGACCTGGTAGCGGACATCAGCTATTCTATAATTATTCATGATAATAGCGTTTCCTGGGTGGGCTATTTAACCGTTTCCAGCCCCACCAGGGGGGTTAACCCAGAAATGCCAGTCAGAAAAAAGAGGTGTACACCTGGGCTATTTGCCCCAGAAGGGGTTGTCTTTCCGCTTGATTTCCAGGAACCTGGAGAGCGCCTCTTTTTCATCCTCGGTGAGGCTCTCATAGATTTCCTGCTCCAGGATTTTAGCGTGTCTCTCTGGGATGTCAATGTAGAGGGTGTCACCCTCCTTGACCTGTCTTCCGATTATCGGGCCGTCCAGGGCTACTGCCACCTCCATCCCCTTTTTGGCCTCGGGGAGGGGTTCACCCTTGTCCTGGATACCCTTTATGACCCCCACGCTCACACCTTTCTCCTGGATTACATCCAGGTTTGTTTTAATCACACCTGCAAGGACTTCGACTCCCACTATCGCGGGTTTGCTCTGGCGGAACACCAGTCCAGGTATGAGGCGGAAGATGCCTGGCCTGACTATGGCCTCTGACCGTTTTTTCTCTGCCATCGCCCTCTCTTCTGCCTCCCACTCCTGGTATTCTTCCACGAGCTTGTAGATTACATCGTGCTGGAAAATCCTGACCCTGGCTTTTTTTATCTCCTCCAGGGCGTCTGGCAGTATCCCTACCCCGAAGCCCATGATGACCTTTTTGTCTGCGCTTGCCTCCATCACATCGCGTTTGGAGATGTCTCCAATGTCTGCCTTCCGCACCGGTATACCCTGCCGGTTAAGCTCGCTGGCAAGAGCTTCCAGCGAGCCCAGGGTGTCTGCCTTAATTATCACTCCACTCCTGTCGGTGTCGATTCTTACCTCTTCTATCTCCCCCCTGACCTCTTTTTTAATTTTTTCGATCTCTCCCTTGTCTCTAACACTCCTTACCGGCGCTCCTGCCAGGGCCTCCTCCAGGTTAGGGGCTGAGATTTTAACTCCAGCAGCCGCTGTCACCCGTTTCACCCTCTCGAACCTATCCTCAATCCGGATTTCCTGGAGCGCGCGGGGTTTGAGCAAGGCCCGAATCTTTGTGACAACAGGCTCACCCAGGCTTCCCACCACCAGGGTGTCCCCCACCCGGAACTCCCCATTGTAGAGTATAACGTCAATGGTGGTCCCAAGACCGGTCTCCTCCTTGACCTCCAGGATAGTGCCCACACCCGGCCCTGAGGCCTGGTAGCCGAGATTCCCCCGGAGGAAACGCTGGGAAAGGCCAAGGAGAACCAATAGCAGATCAGGTACCCCCTCCCCGGTCCTGGCACTTACCGGCACCACACCAATGGTACGCTGGAAATCGGTTATCCGGTCATACCTGTCCGCACTGAAACCCTCCTCGTAGAGCCTGCCCACAATCTCATAGACCCGATCATCCAGCTCTTTTTTAACCCGCTCCACCTGCCTGGGATAGGTAGCAGTGAAATCAGCGTCCTCTGTGGGATTCCATCCAGGTATCCGGTCAATCTTGTTGGCAGCCACCACAAAAGGAGTCCGATACCTCCGGAGGATGTTCAGAGCCTCCAGGGTCTGGGGCTGGAATCCATCGTTAACATCTATCACCAGCACCGCAATATCTGCAAGCGCGCTCCCCCGGCTCCGGAGGGTTGTGAAAGCCCGATGGCCAGGGGTGTCAATAAAGAGAAGACCGGGCAGAATCAGACCCTTTTTACCGCACATCCGCTCAATCGTGGAAAGGGGAACCTCGGTGGCACCGATGTGCTGGGTGATGAGCCCTGCCTCCCGCTCCACCACAGCACTCCCCCGAATCCGATCCAGGAGAGTGGTCTTGCCATGGTCAACATGACCCAGCACACACACAATAGGGGTTCGGAGATCAGCAGACATATACAATTTTGGATACAATTTTGGACTCGAGTCTTTCAGCAACCGATATGTGCTCTTACTTACGTCAAGCTATTACTTAAACCATGACGGAAAAAATGCGAACCTTCCTGGTGCTGGGACACCGCTGTGTCACACATCCCTTCAAGCTGAACGACCTCCCCGGTGCAGGTAGAATGGATATCCTCTGCAGATGCGTTAACTCAGCCCTTTTCCTCTCCCACGACCTGAGAAGAAACGTGGAAATATACCTGCTCCTCCAGGGGACCACCTGTATCCGCATCTCTGGAGAGAAAGTGAGATACCTCAACCCCGACGAAAGAAGTGCAGGCTCCCTCATCAGCAAGGCCCTGGAAAAAATAAGCACACAACCGCCATCCAACAATAACTGGACCCCATCTACACCCGGTATCTCAGTGGCAAGAACAGACATGGAAAAGCTTCTAAACAACCTCAAAGGCGAATTTTACTATCTCAAAGAAGGAGGAGAGGACATAAGAAATGTTGAATTCACCGAGAGCCCGATCTTCATTCTAGGAGACCACCTCGGAGTCATGCCAGAGGAGGAAAAACTGATCCTGGAGAGGGGAGCCAGAACCATCAGCATAGGCCCCAAATCCCTCCATGCCGACCACTGCATCATCCTCATCCATAACGAACTGGACAGAAGAGAGAAACAGACATTATAATCATCATAATTATCAAAAAATTTGCAATGTGAAAAGGTTTATAATCATTTCCGTCCATCCTGATAGGACAGAAAGGATGAAAACCATAAAAAACATAATAAAACGAACCATAGACGATGGAACAAGATGGTTTGACAGCGGAGACGTAAAACTACTTCTAATCGCAACCATCCTCACCTGGGGTATAGGGGACTTCGTAACAACCTGGCTCGCCCTCAGCAGAATAGGACTGGCAGAAGGCAACCCCATCGGAACCTGGATTCTGGACAAATACGGGTTCCCAGGCCTAGCACTAGCAAAACTCATAGGAATAAGCTGGTTCACCTCCAGCATCTACATCGGCAGAATGACAGACCGAGGAACAAAAGCCGGTATCGCACTCGGACTCTTCATCGTAGCATGGATAGGAATCTACATCACCCTCTTTAACACCATGTCCATATTCCTCTCAATCTTCAACACATAAAAAAAATAAGCAGTGTACCCCTCTGTTTGCACCGGTTGATCACTGCTCACACCAGTCCCCGAATTCAGAGGGGCAAAGAACCAAACATCACACACTCAAAACCTCAAACTGCAAAACACAACCCACAAACCTTATCACCAGGACTATTATTTAACACTACAAGTGTGCAATGTCCAAAACGTTTATTATTCAATGTGGCTATGGAAGAGGCGGGCACCAGCCTTTTTGAGGTTTAGTTTAACATAGCCGTCCCTGGAGTTTTCAGGTCTGGTGTGCCCCTGTGTTTGGAGGACAGAATTATGTCAGATGAAAAAATGTTTGAGTCGGTAAAAAAGGCAATGAAAAAACTTGCCTCTTGTCCAAACGTTGTGCATCCTGGAAATGAGGAGCTTCGTGCCATGGCCGAGGAGTTCGGGACCAGGACCGAGTTCGGGAATTACAATTTTTCGACTTCTGTTAAGAATCGGAGTGCTGGTTTAACTGTTTATCTTGGAGATGAAGAGGTCAAGCAGTCTTCCTTGAATGAGCGGCAGAAGAAGATAATTGAAAAGGCTCCCGAGACAGTGGAACTTGTTCACCATTATCTGAAAAAAGCCCCAATAGTCTCGGTTGAGCGGAAAATCGGAGACAACCCTGAGTTCTCCCCCCTCTGCAGGCTCTACGTCTCAGTCTACCGGAGGGATTCTGTCCGTCTACCCTACATGTGGAGCCTCCTGCTACCACCACCCGAGGGAGCGGTAGGCCCTGAGTTCCATCTACTCTACATCCCGGAATGGCATGAGAGCCAACGGCAGATACTTGTCTTCCCAGAGGAGGGCGTCACCTATGTGCTGGGCTCAGACTACCTGGGCGAGGCGAAAAAAGGGTTCCTTCGGCTTGCCATGTGGCACGCCAAAAAGCGGGGCATGCTGGGCCTTCATGCAGGTGCTAAAATCCTGCGGGCCCGAGACCCAGAGGGTAAAATCCGGAGGTACTGCATGCTCCTCTTCGGCCTCTCAGGTACAGGTAAGACCACCCACACCTGCCACAACCACAACCTCACAGGAGAGGGAGAGGGTGTGGAGATTGTCCAGGACGACGTGGTGTTCCTGAAAAAAGACGGGGCAGTGCTTGGAACCGAGACCGGGTTCTTCCTGAAAACAGACATACACCCTGAATCCCAGCCCCTGATATACCAGGCCGCCACCTCCCCAGACGCTGTCCTCGAAAACGTGCTGGTGGACTACCAGGGCAAGGTGCACTTCCTGGACGAGACCATAACCAGCAACGGGCGGGGCGTGATTCTCAGAAAAGACCTGGGCGAAGAGAATATCACCCCCACTCTGGATGTCCCACCCCTCAAAGAGCTGGACGGCCTGATCCTCGCATACATCACCCGGCGGAACACCATCATACCCCTGGTCTCAAAGCTGAACCCAGAACAGGCAGCGGCCTATTTCATGCTGGGCGAATCCATCGAGACCTCAGCAGGAGACCCCACCCGGATAGGCGAGTCGGTACGGGTGGTAGGAGCCAATCCCTTCATCATCGGAAACGAGGCAGAAGAGGGTAACTGGATATACGAATTCGTGAAAAACAACCCCAACAGGGTCCAATGCTACCTCCTCAACACCGGAGGCGTGGGCGAAATAATGGTGACTGACAAAAACGGGAACAAAAAGATTGTACGGAAAGTCAAACGGGTCGAAATCTCCGAAATGGCACAGATAATAAAAGGGATCGCCAAAGGGACAATAAAATGGAAAAAAAACCCCTACTTCGGGAACCTCATGCCCGCCGAGGTGGAAGGCATGGACATCAACAAATACGACCCTGAAAAATTCTACACAAAAGAAGAGATAGAAGAGATGGCAAAGAAACTCCAAGAAGAACGAAAAGAATACCTCAAAAGGTTCAAAGGCCTGAACCCCAATATCAGGATATAAAATGCTTACCAGGCGGATAATACCCTGCCTCGATGTCACCCTGGACACCACGGGCGGGTGTGTTGTTAAAGGGGTTGAATTCGTTGACCTCCGCCGGGCAGGAGACCCGGTAGAACTCGCAAAACGCTACAACAAGGAGGGCGCAGACGAACTTGTTTTCCTAGATATCACAGCCTCCCACGAGGGACGGGCCACCATGATCGACGTAATCGAACGAACCGCCGACCAGGTATTCATACCCCTCACCGTCGGCGGAGGCATCTCCACCCTAGAAGACATCAAATCCATCCTCCGAGCCGGAGCCGACAAAGTAAGCATCAACACCGCAGCAGTCAAAAACCCAAACCTGATAGAAAAAGCCGCCCACACCTTCGGCTCCCAATGCATTGTAACAGCCATCGACTGCAAACGAAACACCCACCCCGAAAAAGGGAAAACCATAATAGAACTAGAAGACGGGACACCAGCCTGGTACGAAGTAGTAATCTACGGAGGCAGAAAACCCACCGGCCTAGACGCAATACAATGGGCAAAAAAAGCCGAAAAACTCGGAAGCGGAGAAATCCTACTAACAAGCATGGACCGAGACGGCACCTATGACGGCTACGACATCCCCATCACCAGGGCAATATCCGAAACCATAGACATCCCAGTCATCGCCTCAGGCGGCGCCGGAAACCCCGAACACCTCAAAGAAGCCTTCACACTCGGAAAAGCAGACGCCGCCCTCGCAGCAAGCATATTCCACTTCCAAGAATACACCATAAAAGACGTGAAAAAACACCTCCAAAAACAAGGCATCCCAGTAAGACTCTAAAACCAAAGGGATTTCCATTGGTGGCTTCTGATTCGATTTTTGTGCAGTCTCCTACCTTTCAATTCCCTTTTCCACTGGGACTTACTTTTCTACGTTGGAGCTTGCAAACGATAGGTATTTCGTACATCCTTAGAGTTTGTTGAACTCAGAATAACAATTTTATCCCCCTCCTGCCAGAACTACCAAAATAGGCATTATTGAGCATTATTTTCGAATATTCAAGTGATCCCGAATGGAAACTGTTCGGTAATATAATTAAGATTTTCGAAACAAGG
>CAZCCY010000040.1:0-13378 GCA_964497545.1 uncultured Methanosarcinales archaeon
TCCTCACTTCAAATGTGAAGAGGGTCAAATGAACCAAACCATATTCCGCACTAAGAACCTACATTCCGCACTAAGTGTCTACGCATATCGGTTTTCTGTCAGTTTTTTCAAGAAAAACCACTATGCGTAGAAGGGACCTGCGGAAAGTGGGATCAAATAACGAAAATCGGTAGTGTTAATACCTAATAATGGCGAAGGTATTGATACCTGATATAGTTTTAAAACAAAAAGAGGATGGTTCACATCGATTCATAATTGATGCAAAATATAAAAGAGATGTTAAAAACTCAGATTATTACCAGGCTATTGCTTATAGTCTTGCGATACCAACAGTCGAGGCATGTTGTTTAATTTATCCACAGGGTGAAGAAAATATTGAAAAGGAGCCTCTCATTCTAAGGAGTGATATTACAAAACCAGAATGTAAGAAAATAAAACTATTTACAAAAACAATAGATTTGCATATAAATGATAATGTAGGATATAAGAATTTTGTTGAAGAAATTAAAGAAGAAATAAAAAGCATAATTTCTCAGTGTGTAGAACAGTATCCATAAATTATTGAACAGACTTATTTTGCATAAAAATAATCCCGAAGCTGGGCGTCTTAAAAAATTTATGTGGAAAGTGGGATAGAATGTTTAATGTTGTTTGGGTGTGTTCTGGGGTTCCGGATGACGCAGCAGGAGCCGCATGGCGGTAGATTGGTTAACAGGGTTTTGAGTAAGTCTCGTAAGGAGAAGCTTCTGGAAGAGGTGGAAGAGATGCCAGCCCTGGAGGTGGATGCTGGCATGAGTAAAGAGGTGGAGAACATCTCTTTTGGTGTTTTCAGCCCGCTGGAGGGGTTTCTCTGCCGTGAGGATTATCTGTCTGTCCTTCACACCAAGAGGCTGGCCAGTGATGTCCCGTGGACGATCCCGGTGGTGCTGGATGTCCGGGATGCGGGGGGTATCCGGGAGGGGGATGAGGTCATTCTCACCCACCAGGGCGCCCCCTTGGCTGTGCTGGATGTGGAGGAGAAGTATGGTTTTGACAGGCGGGAGCATGCGGAGGCTGTCTATGGTACCAATGACTCTGGCCACCCGGGTGTTGCTCGGACCTATGAGATGGGCGATCTCCTCCTGGGGGGGAGGGTGAGCCTCATAAGGGAGACCGGTTCACCCTACTATCGTTACGCCTTGAAGCCTGAGGAGACCCGGAGGGTGTTCCGGGAGAAAGGGTGGAAGACTATTGTGGGATTCCAGACCCGCAATGTACCCCACCTGGGCCATGAGTACGTCCAGAAGACAGCTCTCACCTTCACCGATGGGCTTTTCATCAACCCGGTGGTGGGCAGAAAGAAAAAAGGGGATTTCAAGGACGATGTAATCCTGGAGTGCTATCAGGCTCTCATTGACAGTTATTATCCTAAGGACAGGGTGTTATTGGGGGTTTTGCAGACCGAGATGAGATATGCCGGCCCCAGGGAGGCTGTCTTCCATGCTATTGTCCGCAAGAACTTTGGCTGCACCCATTTCATCGTAGGCCGGGACCATGCAGGGGTTGGAAGCTATTACCACCCCTTCGCAGCCCACGAGATTTTCAGCGAGTTCCCAGACCTGGGGATAACACCCATGTTCTTCCGCTCCTTCTACTATTGCAAAAAATGTGCGAGCATCACCAATGACAAGGTCTGCCCCCACAGTGAAACCCAGGAGAGGCTGGATTTCAGCGGCACCAAGATGCGAAGGCTGATCGAGGCAGGGAAGAAGCCGCCAGCAGACAGCATGAGAGAGGAAGTGGCAGAGGTAATATTACGCTACGAGAACCCCTTCGTGGAATAACTGGGGGGTGTTTTGAATTTATATACGAGGAGGTGGTTATTTGAGGGGTGGCTATGTTGTTTGAAAATGTTCTCTGGGTAGCTCTGGTTTTGTTTGTTCTTGCTTCTCTTTTACGGGGGGGTAGGGCTGGTTTTCTTCTGGGTAGTCTGGGCTGGTTTTTGTTTGCTGTTTACTGGTCTGACAAGCCTGGTTATTATCTTGGGATTGGGGACTATTTTAATGTGGCTGCTACGGTGGGGGCTGCGGTTTTCTCTGTTTTCATGGGCTATGCGATGTTCAGGAATGGTCTTGCCAGGCTTAGGGTGGATTCTCTTGTTATGGTTACGAGTGCTACTGCGGCTGGAGGTTTCACTTATTTTCTTTTTTCTGAGGTTTCCCGTCTGAATGCTGGCCTGATTGGTGCTGTCACGAATCAGACTCTGTGGCTTTTGTCTCTTTTTGAGCCTTCTGCCTCGCTGGCAGGGTGGAATGTGATCTCGGTGAACGGGCGGCTGGTGGAGATTATTCTGGCTTGCACTGCTATTCAGAGTATGGCTCTCTTTGTGGGTGTGATTGCTTCTGTCCGGGCTTCCTGGAAGAGGATGTCCCTAGCTTTTCTGGTCTCGGTGCCGGTCATCTATCTTTTGAACCTAGTGAGGAATGCTTTTGTTGTTGCTGCCTACGGGGAGGGCTGGTTCGGCATGCCGGATGAGAGTTTCTATATTGCTCACAGTGTTATTGCTAAGATTGGTTCTACCATTGCTCTTTTTTTGATTGCCTATGCAGTCCTCAGAATATTGCCTGAGGTTGTGGATATGATTGATGGGGTATGGAGGCTTTTCAAGATGCTGAGACCCCCGGGGAGAGGCGAAACAGGAGGAATGGAGTTCCGAGATGGCGGGGATGCTGGCTAGGGGTTCTGGCGTCTGGATTGGCGGTGCAGCGTTTTTCACAATTGTCTCTTTTCTAGTTTTACGTTTCCTGTCAGCCAGCGTCTCGTTTTTAGCTCTCCTTTTGGGGGGTGTGGTGCTGGTTTTCCTCTTGGCTTTTTTTCGGGACCCGGAGAGGGTGCCCCGTGGGGGGGAGGGTGAGGCGGTTTCGCCTGCAGATGGGCGGGTGATTCTGGCCGAGGGCAGGAGGGTTAATGTTTTTATGAATATTAGCGATGTCCATGTTAACCGGACCCCCCTGGGGGGTAGAATCAGGAAGATTGATTATCAGCCTGGTAGTTTTGTTCCTGCTTTTAACTGGGAGGCGTGGCAGAATGAAAGAAACTATATCATCCTCTCCACACGGTATGGTGAGGTGGAGTTGACTCAGATTGCTGGTAAGATTGCCAGGCGGATTGTCTCCTATGTCAAGGAGGGGGACGAAGTAGCAAGGGGCCAGCGTATCGGGATGATACGTTTCGGCTCCAGGGTGGATGTTCTGTTCCCACCCGGGTTTGAGCTTGCTGTGAAAAAGGGGGAGCAGGTCCGGGCAGGGGAGACGGTGATAGCCCGCTGGAAGGGAAGATAGGGTGTTTGAATTGAGGTTGGAATTGGGTATTGCAGACTTTGCCACTATTACAAATGTCCTGCTGGGTTTTGCCTCGATTCTGGCTGCGTCCCGGGGCAGGCTGGAGTTAGCCCCCCTCCTGATTCTGGTTGCGGTGGTGGCAGATGGTCTGGACGGCTATCTTGCAAGACGGTTTGGCTCAGGCCCCCTCGGGGGGGACCTTGACTCCCTGGCAGACGCCCTCTCCTTTGGAGCAGCCCCAGCCCTCCTGGTAGCCCTGAAATTTGAGTCGCTGTTCTATTTGTTTTTCCCTGCCATGTTTGTGGTCTGTGGTGTGCTCCGCCTTGCCAGGTTCAACGTTCACCGGGTGGATGGGGGCTTCCAGGGCATACCCATCACCTATGCAGGTCTCACCACCGCCCTCTACCTCCTGGTCTTCCCAGACAGCCAGCCACTCCTGGCCGGATTCCTGCTTCTCCTCTCGCTACTGATGATAAGCACCATCCCCTACCCCAAGGTAAGGAACCCCAGGATATCACTCCCCCTCGGAAGCCTCCTCCTGCTGACAGCCATCTCACACTTTGCCTTCCCGATGTTCACCCCTCTCCTATCTCTATTGCTTCTCCTGGTAACTCTGGCCTATCTCTTTAGCCCCCTACTAAAATTGTATTTTATCCGACGATTATTTTTCTGACCGGTTCCAGGATCTCCTCCAGGTATTTTGCTGCGGCTTTTTTAAGGTCCTGGGGGTGTAACTCCCCTTTTTTGAAGTCGGCTTCAAGCTCGGCATAGCTCTGGTAGTGGAGTTCTCCCCCGAACCTCTCGGGCCGTTCAATGGTTATCTTATCCAGACGGGGGGCGATGTGGTATTTGAAGATACTGAGAACCGGGTTGTCCTCCACCACACCTGCAGGACAGAAAGCCCTTTTAAGCTTGCCTCTAATATCCTCTGGGGTGTCGTCCACCGAGATGAAATTACCCTTGGAAGAAGACATTTTCTTGCCATCCAGCCCTGGGAGAATCGGGGTGTGAATGCATACAGGCGCCTTAAACCCGAGAGGAGGAAGACCCTCCCTGGCCAGCATGTGAATCTTACGCTGGTCGATTCCACCCACAGCCACATCCACCCCCAGAAACGCCATGTCCATAACCTGCATTAGCGGGTAAATCATCTGGCTGACCTTAGGATTCTCGGTATCCCGGCTAACCTCGTCCATGCTCCGCCTCGCCCGGTTTAAAGTGGAAGCACGGGAGAGTTTCAACATGTTTAAAATGTAGTCTGGTTGAAGCTGGAACTCTGAGCCAAAAACAAAATTCGCCCCCCGGAGACCAAGAGCTTCAAAACACTTTTTGTTGTACTCAGCTATCTTTCTAACCTCCTCCATACTCCCCTTCTCGTTAAGATAGCCATGCAAATCCGCCAAAAGCACAGTCACCCGAAAGCCTGCCTCCTGGAGGTCTATTAGCTTGTTAACCGTGAGCACATGCCCCATGTGGATCTTACCGCTAGGCTCATAACCCACATAAGCACACGGGCTTTTACCTGACTCAAGAAGCTCCTCCAACTCAGCTTCTGTCACAATTTCCTGGGTATTCCTCCTGACAAGAGCAAGCTTATCCATAAAAAGACAACCCCCCTCCACGCCAGAAATATACTTAAGCATGTCGATTTCCAGGCTTCCAGGGCCAGGGCACAACAGCTGGGGGAAAGCTTTTATTTGATGCAGGGTGTGTTTTTCTGGTTTGGAGTTGAAAAGTTGTTGGAGGTTCTTGCTGATCTTGGTGGGAGGCCCGGTCTGGACTGTCGGGGCTTCTGTAAATACTGTTATTTCAAGGGTGTGAGAGATGTTCAGCCGTTGGGTTGCAGGCGGTGTCCACCCTTCCAGAAGGGGTGTGATTATTGCACCCTGGCGGTGCGGGAAAGCTACGCTGGGTTCAAACCCCTGGGTGTTGTGCTCCAGGATGTCTCCCAGAAACTGTTCCTGAACTCTGCCAGCAAAATAACTGTCAGTGGCGGTGGAGATGCGAGCTGCTACCCCCAGCTTCGCAGTCTCACCGCCGCTCTCTCCCACTTCGGCCTGCCCATCCACCTGGGATATACAAGTGGTAAGGGCCTTGAAAGCGGGGACGCTGACTTCCACCTACGGCAGGGTGTGAGCGAGGTCACCTTCACGGTCTTCTCTACCGACCCCAGGCTTCGGCGGGAATACATGAACGACCCCCACCCTGAGGTCTCGCTCGCCGAGCTTGCGAGGTTTGCTGAGAGCAGCCGGGTGTACACCGCACTGGTGCTAATCCCAGGGGTGAACGATGGTGAAAAGCTCTACCAGACCTGCTCCGACCTGGAAGAGATGGGAGTTGAAGGACTTATCCTGATGCGATTCGCAAACAAAACCGACCAGGGGCTGATACTGGGAAACAGCCCCATAATCAGGGGGATAAAACCCCACACCATCGAGGAGTTCCAGGGGATTGTAGAGGAGATAAACCGCAACTTCCCCTACCGGGTGACCGGGACACCCCTCCTCGACCCTGAAACCGGCGCCCCCTTCGCCCTCCAGGGCCACCCCGAAATCCTGGCAGACCTGCCGCCTGTCCGCAGAAAAGCCACACTCCTCACCAGCCGGACAGCCAAACCCCTACTCGAAAAGGTATTCCAGGGCATCCAAGGAGGAGAACTCGTCCAAATAATAGCCCTAGAAAAAGACATCGGCTGCCTTGCCACCCAGGGGGACCTGGAAAAACTCGACCTGCAAGAGCTGGAAGAGACCATCATCTACCCGGGCCGGGCCTTCATCCACCCCCAGGAGGCAAAAAAAATCCTGACAAAAGACGGGATACAGAGAATAGTCACACCCGGGCCAGAGCGGCTCACCATGGACGGGGAAATGAGCATAGCCCTCACCCAGAAGGAGGTACTCGAATTCGAAATCGAAGCCTTCACCGAGCTGATAAGCCAGATTAACGCCCTGGGAAAAGAGCCAGAATAAACTCCAGCACCATAGAGACGAGACCTGAATTTTTGCATCAACACTTCTGAAAACAGAGAGTAGTAATGCTTATATACCGGATGCACGGACTAGTAACCATCGGTAAATAGGGGTCAATGTAAATGTGGTGGATATTGCCTTAAGATGTCTCAATTTGGAGGGAGTTAGAAATGAATCAAAACAAGGTGTGTGGCTATTTGAACCCCAAGGCGCTTGCAATATCTGTTGGTGTGCTGTGGGGGGTTTATGTGTTTTTCCTAGGCTTGATATTAACGGTTTTCCCGAATGCAAAGTTTTTCTGGGTCAGTAAGGAGTTTTTAGAGATACTGGCTACGTTGTATCCTGGCTATTCAGCTACTCTGCTTGGTAGTTTTATCGGATTGTTTTGGGCATTCATATGTGGGGCAGTTGGAGGGGCAATAATCGCATGGTTGCATAATTTTGCATTGGAAAACTATTGTGGTGGATAGCATGGAAAATGAAGCCAGCAACGAAAAAGAAAGAAAGATTTTTGCATATTTAGCATTAATCCTGTTTTTAATCATCACCATCAGTGTTATTTATCTTTTTTTCATGTCAAAGAATACAGTTGATCTTGCTTTCTCTTATGTTGCAGGCATATCCATGATAGTTCTGCCATGTACATTGCCTTTAGCATTCGTAATTGTTCCTCTGAGCATGGGTAAAGGTTACAAGAAAGGTTTGATTATGGCGGTCTTGTTTGGATTGGGTTTATCAATAATTATTGCTTTGTATGGAGTATTTGTAGCAATTGCTGGGAACGTTCTTGGTCTAAATGAAGCGGTAGGACAGGCAAGTATTGTAAGCAGCATTTTGTTCATGGTTGGAGGAGCCGCGGCATTCCTGTTCGGACTTTCTGAATTGGGACTATTACAGTTTGAAATGCCAAGTTTTGCAAGAACACCTAAATTTATAGAGGAAAGGAAGGATTATTCTAAGGCGTTCTTTTTGGGTTTATTTCTGGGAAATGCCGGTGTTGGGTGTCCAAATCCTCTTTTCTATATACTTCTGGGGGACATTGCAATCAAGGGCAGCGTCTTATTTGGTGGTTGGATGGGGTTAATCCATGGCATTGGAAGGGCTACTCCTTTAATATTTCTTTCAATTCTTGGAATTATGGGCATAAATGCTACTTCATCCATTATTAAACACCGAGTAAAAGTTAAGAAGATTATAGGATGGTCGCTAATTCTATTGGGTGCAGCAATATTCATTATGGGAGGAGCCCACGAGTGGTATGAAGAAACAATTGTTCATCAGGGATGGAACAGGTTTATTGAAGCAACGGGGCTTCCATCAGAACTGGAAATGGGTGGTCATGAACATGAAGGGCCTGGTGATTTTATTCCGGGTGTATTTGCACCATGGGTTTTAATCTTGCTAGTTTTAATACCTGTAATCTGGTATTACTGGAAAGACAGAAAAAATAAAACAAAAGGAGGTTGAATATGAATAAAAAAGCAGTACATCTCTATTCTGAATCACAAGCTCATTTTACTAATGTTATGATTACAAACTGGTATTCTGGAGTGTTATTAAGTGTGGAGGTATAAAAATGGCGAAAGACCCTGTATGCAACATGGAAGTGAATGAGAAGAAAGCTGCAAAATTAGAATATAAAGGTAAGACCTATTATTTTTGCAGCCCAACATGTCAGTGGGCATTTAAGGAGAATCCAGAGCAGTTTGTGAAAGAAAATGATTAATTCCCGGGCTAGTATCTTCATTAGCATTACTGTAAATAATATGCGGTGAAAAGATGAAATCAAAGGTCCAGATATTAACAACCCCTGGATGTGGCAGTTGTGCGAGAGTTGAAAAAATGTTGGACGAAATGGGAGTGAAATATGAAGTCATAGATATCACCAAAAATCCAGATATTCTACAAAAATATCAGGTAATGACGGCTCCAGGGATTGTAATAAATGAAAAGTTGGAATTTACTGGAGTTCCTAATAAAGAAGAACTAAAAAATAAATTGAAATAATATTCTTGCGAAGTAACTTCAGAGTTCCAAACCCTGTTAGTGATTTCTATTAACCCACATCCGCGACCAAAAAAATCCAAAGATTTTTTTTACATTCGGAACCGCACAGAATCGGATGTGCTCAATTGGATACAGTTAAATAGCTTACAGGAGATTAGCAGGAGGTATATGCATAGGCTGTGTTCCCTCAAGGCAGAGAGTTTGATGACCCGGGATGTTGTCGCTGTTTCCAGGGAGACCAGCATCCGGGAGTTGAGAGAGCTTTTTGAGAAATATGACTTCAACTGTTTCCCGGTCCTGGAAGATGGGGAGCTTGTGGGTGTTGTAACGAAGATCGATTTCCTTAAAATATTCAACTTTGACCCTACCAGGCTTGTGCCGGATCTCAAGAGTATTATGGCCCGGAAGGTGGAGGATATCATGGAGAGGAGTTTTGTGGCTGTGTGCCCGGATGAGTCTATTCAGGATGTCTCTCTCAAAATGCTCTCTAACCGGGTCAGCGCGGTTTTTGTCACAGATAAGTCAAAGAAAAAGCTTCTTGGCGTTCTTACCAGGGGAGACATTGTTAAATGCACCGTGGTTACAGACGAAGACTAATATTTTGAATCTGGGCTGGTGTGTAGATGGATGTTTACCGGGCCTCTGTGACCATCCAGTTGAAAGAGGGCATCCTGGACCCGGAAAGTGCTGCCATCCAGCGGGCCCTGGAACATCTCGGTTACCCTGTTCTCAGCCTCAGGGGCATAAGGGGGTTTGTGCTGGAACTGGAAGGTGAAAGCCCAGGGCAGGTCAGGGAGAGGGTGGAGGAGATGTGTCGCCGATTGCTTGCGAACCCGGTAATCCACAAATACGAGGTCAGAATAGAAAGGGTAAAGACATGAAATTCGCTGTCCTGAGGTTTGGAGGCAGCAACTGTGACCTGGACGTGCATTATGTGCTTACAAGCGTTCTCGGCATCGATGCAGACCTGGTCTGGTACAAAGACGTCCAGGGTGGATACGATGGAATAGTTATACCAGGCGGTTTCTCCTATGGCGACTACCTGCGGGCCGGAGCTATCGCGTCCCGCACCCCAGCCATGAACACAGTTAAAAAAATCGCGACAGAGGGCAGGCCTGTGCTGGGCATCTGCAACGGCTTCCAGATTCTCACCGAGGCAGGCCTGCTACCTGGAGCCCTCATCACAAACCGCCATGCAAAATTCATCTGCAGGTGGGTGAACCTCAGGGTGGAAACCGACTCCCCTTTCACTGCCAGATTCAGGAGAGGGAGTGTTATCCGGCTTCCCATCGCCCACAGACAGGGGAACTACATCGCACCACCACACGTTTTAGAGGAGCTTAACCGCAATGGGAGGGTGGCCTTCAGGTACACCGACCCCTCTGGCAACCCCACCGAGGAGTCGAACCCTAATGGCTCTCTGGAGAACATTGCAGGCATCCTGGGCTGTGCCAGAAAGAACATCCTGGGTATGATGCCTCACCCGGAACGAGCGTCCGAGGAAATCCTGGGCTCCAGGGAGGGTAGAGAGATTTTTAAATCCATGGCAGACTATGCTGCAAGCCTCTAACCAATATTATTTAAACTGGACCTGACCTTCTTGCTTTCTATGTCTCCTCTTGATTGGGCTGAGAAGTATCGGCCCCAGAGTCTCCGGGAACTGGCAGGCCATGGCAGCCTGGTCCGGGAGCTCCTGGAGTGGGCCAGGTCCTGGAAACCAGGGAGTCCGGCTCTTATTCTCCACGGCAAACCTGGTGTTGGGAAGACCACGGCAGCCCTTGCCCTAGCACGGGATATGGGCTGGGATGTCATCGAGCTGAATGCCAGTGACCAGCGGACTGCCGAGGTTATTGAGCGGGTTGCAGGCCCGGCCTCACAGATAGCGTCTTTCTCGGGTGGACGGCGGCTTGTGATCTTGGACGAGGCTGATAATATTCATGGGACCGCGGATCGGGGTGGAGAACGCGCTCTTGTAAAGGTGATAAAAAACGCCTGTCAGCCCATCATTCTTATCGCTAACGAGCTCTACGACATGTCAGCAGGTCTCAGAACTGCGGGCAAGCCTGTACGGGTTGGCAGCGTCCAGACGAGGTCTGTGGTATCGGTGTTACGGCGCATCTGTGAGGAAGAGGGTGTCAGGGTCGAAGGGGATGTGCTTGAGCGGATCGCAGAGAGGGCTGGCGGGGACCTCAGGGGTGCGATTAACGACCTCCAAGCCGTGGCCCAGGGGGAGACAGAGCTTGTCTCGATTTCTGTGGGGGAGCGGGATATCCGGGAGACTGTTTTCCGGGTTGTCGCGAAAGTGTTGAAAACCGAGAATGTGAAAGAGGCGGTGGACGCCCTGTTCACCATAGATGAGACCCCGGAGGATTTTATCCACTGGATAGATGAAAATCTCGCCCTGGAGTACCGGGATAAAAACGACCTCACGCTGGGCTACGATGCTCTGTCCCGGGCTGATGTCTACCTGGGCCGGGCTAGGAGCAAACAGGACTACGGCCTCTGGAGGTATGCAGCTCTTCTGATGACAGCAGGAGTCGCACTCTCAAAGTCAAAAAGGTATGCAGGCTACACAAAATATCAGTTCCCCTCCACCTGGCGCAGGCTCGGCTCCACCAAGAGCATGCGGGGCGTCCGGGATTCCCTGGCATCCAAAATCGGCAGACACTGCCACACCTCCCAGAGGTACGCTAAAACCGACATCCTCTCCTACCTTAAAGAGATGTTCAAGGACGAGGATACCGCATGTAAACTCATCGCCCTCCTCGACCTCACCCTGGAAGAGACAGCCCTCCTGCTGGATGGTAAAACCACCACCAAAAAAGTCCAGAAACTCCACGAAAAGGGGATGGCACTCCGGGAAGCTGAAGAACTCCGGGACATCGAAGTCCTGGGAGGCTTCCAGACAAAAACAGAAGAAAAACCAGGACAAGAAAAAACAACAGGGAAAGAGGAGCCCAAAAAGAAAAAAGAGAAAAAATCAAAGGAAAAAGACAGAGAAAAAGGTGAAAAAAGGGCGAAGCCACAGAGCACCCTCTTCGACTTCTAGGGGGGGGAGTTAGGGTTTGTTTCTCGGTCTAGTTTTTATTGTTTCAAGCCTTGTCTCTGGCTGGACAATAATAGGCCCCAGGAGATGGGGGGGATGGCAGCGGGCAGGTTTTGCGGTGGTTGTGGGGTTTACATTTTCAAGCTGGCTCACCCTCCTGCTAGCACTGGCACTGGGCAGGCTTGACAGCCTGACAGTTGGCATGTCCATGCTGGTATTACTGGGTGCAGTTTTCTTTTTGAACACACCCTCCCCTTCCTCCTGGAGGTGGCGGTGGGAGAGATTCAGGATGCCAGAGACTCTGGACAGGGTGAGTGTTGTCAGTGTCCTGGTGGTGCTCTATTTCATATTTTATATTAACATTTTTGACATGTTCACTCTGGATGAAAATGGGTATCTCCAGGTGATGGAGGATGCCTGGGCTGACCAGGCCCTGCACATTGGCCTGATAGAATACCTGGCCAGGGAGGGGAGTTTTGCTCTCAACTATCCTGCCATGGCAGGTGTCCCCCTGGCCTACCCTTTCATGGCCGACTTTCTCTCAGCCATACTCCTGAAAACCGGTTTCAGCCTGCGAAGCGCGGTTGTGGTGCCAAACATCCTCCTTGGCACCGCGCTGGTGCTGGGCGTCTACACCCTTGCCTGTAGAGTGGGAAGAAAAAAGAACATTGCTGCAGCAGCGGTTTTGCTCTTCTTTTTCAACGGAGGCCTGGGATTCTACTACGCTCTAGCAGAGCCAGCACTCCGGGATTACACCCATATCACAGAACATCAGCTTGTTTTTGAAAACATCATTGAACACTTCCTCTTCTCCCAGCGCTCCATCCTACTGGGACTCGGCGTCTCGGTCGCAGTCTACACCCTCCTGGCAGAAGTGGTGCTATCCCGGGGGGACCCTAGGAGAGAGCTACTGCTAGCCGGAACCCTGACAGGCCTTCTACCCCTAATACACAGCCACAGCTTCATCGCAGTATCCATTGTCTCTCTATTCGTCTTTCTACACAAGCCCAGTCGGGTCTGGCTTTATTTCATTTTACCGTTCATCCTCTTCTCCACCCCCCAGCTCCTCCGCATTGAACACCAGTCTGGCACAGGCTTCCTCCACCTAAGTCCAGGCTGGGTGCCAGAGAACAATGGTAAAAACCTCCTGGAAATAGCCTGGTTCTGGGTGAAAAACACAGGCTTCCCCCCATTGCTAGCCTTGGGAGGATGGCTGCTCGCTGAGAAGAGGATAAAAATTTTCTACCTCCCCTTTGCAGCCATATTCCTGGTCGCCAACATCTTCGTGTTCCAGCCCAACCCCTACGACAACAACAAACTCTTCCTCCACTGGCTCCTCCCCACAGCCATCCTGGCAGCCATCTTCCTGGACAGGCTCTACCACTGGCAAGCCTGGCACCACCGCTGGTACATTCCCCTCTTGGTTGTCTCTCTTCTTCTGTTTTTTTCTATCCTGGCAGGCCTGATAACAAACATGTGGGCAGCCACCACAACCTATGGCCTCTACAGCCCCCAGGAGCTCGAGATGGGAGAATGGATTAAAAACAACACACACCCGGATGCGATATTTCTCACAGGCTTCTCCAACCAGAACCCGGTCTTCCTGGCTGGCAGACAAATACTCCTAGGCTCCTGGTGGTACACCGCCAGCCACTTCCTAGACCGCTCAGAACTCGAAAGAGACATTAAAAGAATCTACACCACCGGAGACTGCAAACTCATCAAAAAACATAGAATAGACTACATCCTCATAAGCCCCAAAGAATCAGACCTAAACCCAAACCCTTATGTCTTTGAAACAAAAAACTTCCAGCCAGTTTATACCCGAGAGTTCACACCCAGAGACTTTATCATCTACAAAACAAAATGCAGCCAAAAATGAGAAAACTAAGTCTTTTGCTTCCCTTGCATTCATTATACTAATATTAATTCTACGTATATTAGCCGTACATTTAATTTATTAATTTTAATTTTTCAATTGTATCCGTCATTCAAGAGGTTCTGATTTGTTCGTCTGATTTATTTCAATGAATCAT
>CAZCCY010000041.1:0-13333 GCA_964497545.1 uncultured Methanosarcinales archaeon
CCCGAACGTCCCTTCGAGGGACAAGCCCCGTCCGTCAGGGCGGGGTAGTTGACATTACAGCAAATATCAGATGCGTTTAAGCATTAAGGCCATTATTCCCGGCTTAGCATCCTTCTTAGGTTCTGGTTGAAAGATGGCTAATCCCATATCAGAGCCAAATAACTCTCTGTTTACCCGGTCAGTTATTTCTTTGAATATCATCTTATAGGCGGTACAGTGGGGGTCGACGCCCTTTATTTCGCCTTCAGTAGGTACTATGGCATTGTAGGGGCATCCACCTCGACAAAATTTGATGTAGGAGCATTCCCCACATTCCCGGTCCACATATTCTTTAAATCGGTGCATAAGTTTCCATGCGTCAGACTGAGCAAGATCCTCCCTGCTGGGGTGGTCATAAACATTGCCCATAACGTATTCTGGCATGCCTACAAAGCGATAGCAGGGGTATATACCCCCATCAGGCCCCACCGCGAAGGTATCCTCCATACAATCCACGAAGGTGCAGACAGTACCCCGGTTGGTGAACACACATTTGCACAGGTGGTCGATGTTCATAATTTCAATCTTACCCAGGTTTTCCAGATATTTGTCCAGAAGATAAATTAACAGTTCTCCATACTCTTCTGGGTCAAGCACCCATTTTTCAGGATTTTCGTCACGTAAAGACGGCAGTGCAGGGTGTAATTTAAGAGTTAAACCATTTTCCAGGAAAAAATTGAAAATATCCTCCCTGAACTTCACAGAATAGGAGGTGATGGTGCAGATGAAACTCACCTTGAGACCATGGGCCCGGGCAATCTCATAGCCCCGCATGGTCTTCTCATAGTAACCCTTCCCCCGCTGCAGATCATTAAGCTCCTTTGGACCATCCAGACTGGAACCGATAGGGATATTATAATCCGCCAAAACCTGGGCCAGTTCCGGGGTAATCCTCCAGAGATTGGTCTGCAGGGCAAAAGCTGGTCTCAAGTGACTTAAACCCCGAGCCAGCAACGGTAAAGCCTCCCGGTAAAACTCCACGCCAGCTAAGAGCGGCTCCCCACCATGGAAAGTAAAGGTAACCGGATCCTCCCGGAAATCCTTAAGCCACCTGACCACCTCTTTGACGGTTTCAATACTCATTACCGGAGATCCTTCCTCAGAGCTCCAGCAATAACTGCAATTAGAAGGACAACCTAACGTCGGGATAAGCATCACGTGAAAGGCCATAACGACCCTCTGCAGGGATTTTTAACTATTAATAATTTTCTAATCAGGCCACAGTCGTTAAAAACACAATCATTCTAAAAAACTTGTAACACCTATAAATATAAAATAAAAATATCAGGTAGCCTCCTCAAGTATTATTATGTTCCCACGACCTTTTTTTATTTTTTTGATAAGACCCCTGCTTTCCAGGTCTGCTAGCATGAGGCTTACTTTTGCCTCAGAGCATTTCAGGTTTTTTCGCAGGTCTTTCTGAGTTATCCTCCCTCCACTGGCTTTTATTATCTCAAGAACACCCGCCAGGTCAGGTGGAATTTCCTCTCTGGGCATACTTGTAGGCACACTTGTACTCTGTCCTGCCTGTGAAAACACCCTCAGGCCTCGTATTTTAAAAAAGACAAGCAAAACAATGACAAACACTATGGCTGATAGGAGTGTCATGTTTATGTTCCAGCTTTTGTCTTTTACTGCGTCAAGGTTGAGGTCACTGAATTCAGGTTCTTCCTCGGTGTCCAGGGAAGGAAAAAGGAGAATATCCCGGACTATATCTCCCCCTCCTGGAGGGATGGTGATGTTTTCTTCTGCCTGGTATTCCAGAACACTGCCCCTATAGTAGCTTGCCTGGAGCAGGTAATCGCCAGGAGGGAGATTAAAGGAATAACTACCATTCACAGCCACCATGAACTGGGCTGGAGTAGAATTAACCTCCACTATTACATTGGAAAGAGGCTCGAAGGTTGACCAGTCATAGACGGTCCCATGCAAGACTGCTCCCGCTGCCATCGAGGGGAGAAACAAAAGGACAACCAGCAAGAGCCATCTCACAACCACCATTTTAGAGAGTAAGCTACAAATAGCTTTTGAATTATAAAATGCTAATCTACTCTACTAATCTCCACCCTCCCCCCTCTAACAGCTATCTTTACCCCCATTGCCTCAAGACAAGCCCGACTCCTACCCCTGTTGTGAACGAGAATCTCCACAAGGTCCAAAGGAGTGTCAATATCAACAGCCAGAGCAAAAGAATCACAGACCGAAACCCGCAGACCCAGCCCTCTTGCAACCTCCAGATGGTCAAGAAAGCTCGTCCCATAGTAGTCCACCCGGAACCTTCCAGGCTCCCGCACCAACATCACATTAGTACCCCCAAGTTTCCCGGGCGCAATAACAACATCCCCCTCCACCCCCATCAACCTTTTTAAATGACGGGGCCTGGCAAGAGGAAGGTCAGACATCACAATCAAAACCTCCCCCACACCATGGGCCGCAGCCCCTGCCAGATACTCATTAAGAGCGTCATTAAGCCCCAACGAACTCACAAGAACAGAAGCACCCTCCACCTCCAGACCAGGCGAAGGAGTAAGAACATCCACCACCCCCACACCAGCACCCCGAACAGCATCCAGAACATCCTCTAACATAGCAAACGACAACTCCCGCCGCTCCAACCCACTAAGAAAAGGGGAGAGCCTGGACTTGGCACCTTCACACTTAAACGGAATAACAGCACGCACAAAAACCCACAAAAGCCGCCATCAATTAAATAGCCTTTGTAAATCCAACACGAACTCCAGAGGTAGACCCCCCCCTTTCCATTGCCCGAGCCATAAAACGTCCCCCCACCTCCACCAAATTAAGCTCTCTTTTTACCCCTACCATCCAAACTCCAGAGCTAGTAGTCTCTCTTTTCGACACTTTGTAGTATCCCGAAATTATTTCGTCGGAACTTTTCGCCAGGAGATCAGTCAGATGGTCCCAGGGAGGAAATGTAAGCGGCTGCCCTCTCCCAGCTGGGAGGAAAACTTTGAACGGTGTTCAACTCCACCCCCTATTTTTTGAGGTTCAGGAGTTTTCTTGCGTTTTCTCCTTTTATTTTTTCCAGGTCTCGTTTGGAGCAGTCGAGGAGTTCCAGTTTTGTTAGCTCGATTTTTGGGTGGGAGTAGGGCGTGTCTGAGGCGAAGAGGAGTTTTTCTGCCCCCACCTCTGAGATCACGTCCTGGAGGAGGAACAGGGGTGAGAGGGAGAGGTCGAGGTAGAGGTTTTCCCGGTCTTTTGCCAGGGGGATTATTTTGGAGCCTGCATATCCCAGATGTGCGCTTATTATTTTGAGGTCAGGGAACCTGTCTGCCAGGGTGGCTAGCTGTTCTGGCCGGGCGATGAAATTACACCTCTCGGTGTGAATTATCAGGGGTAGGCCGCTTTCCTGGAGGGCCTCCAGAATCTTGGAGATGAAGGGATGTTCAGGCGAAAACCGTTGACTGCGGGGGTGAAGCTTAAGGCCGTGGAGGCCAAGCTGGACACACCGCTCAAGCTCCTCCAGCGCCTCCCTGCCATAGTAGGGGTCAAGGCGGAAGAAGCCTATCAGCCGATCTGGATACCTGTCCTCGGCAGCCTTTATACGATTGTTAGCCAGCTGGAAGGTGGGGCCTGCATCCGGGTCGTTGAAAGGAAAAATGACCGCCGCTCTTATGCCGGATGCATCCATGATAGAAATCAACTCTTCCGGCGTCAGACTGACACCGTCCTCATCCCTGCCCACATGATTGTGTACATCAACAATCATACTGTCTCTCTCTTTTGGCCTGACATTTTTTCCTTTTCTTTTTTCTCTATATCCTCTCCTCTTTCAGAGTCTAATCTTTTCGGCCCCATTACAGGGGGCACAGGCTTATAAAAAGGGGGGGGTGGAAGGTTTTCAGGTTTCTTTTTCTTCTGCCAGGATGCTGTCGAACTTACCTTCCAGTACTGCCTGCTGGGCTGCCTTGGCAGGCATACCTTCAATGGTTATTCCCATGGTAAGACAGGTGCCCATGATTTCCCGGACAAGAGCCTTGAGGGATTTGGAGTACGACTTCTTTCGTTTCATTTCTGCAATTTTGACCACCTGCTCCATGGTCAGATTTCCCACAATACTCCCATCCCCTGAGCCTTTCTCGAGTCCAGCCTCTGCCAGGACCAAGGCCGAGGTGGGAGGTACGCCTACCTCGATGGTGAACTGTTTTTTGTCGTCCACTATCACCTTGACCGGCACCTGCATGCCGTTATAGGAGGCTGTCTCCTCGTTGATTTTATCCACTACCGCTTTGATGTTAACACCAAGGGGGCCAAGAGCCGGACCCAGCGGGGGTCCTGCTGTCGCCTTTCCACCAGGGACGAGAGCTTCCACAACACTAGTCATACTCTATCACTCCATTTAATCCGAATTTTAACTCTATTTCCATAGATTTCTACTATTCTTCTTCTTTTTTAATTATCCTCACATGATCCCCCCGCACCGTCACTGGTATGGGGACCATAGCCTCAAAAAGCTCCACCGTAATCTCCTCCCGGGTCTCGTCCACACGTTTAACCCTGGCCTTCTCTCCCTTAAAAGGCCCGGAGATAAGCTCCACAATACTACCCTCGCTAATACCGGTGACAGTCAACTTGGGGGTGAGAAAATGTTCAACCTCCGAGACACTGGAAACCCCTTTAACCAGCGAGCGGGCATGGGGTAGAGCCTGGATAGCCTGGTTCACAATCTCAGGTGCACCTGCCTCTACCAGGACATAGCCCCGGAGCTCGTGGGGAGCCAGTACAGCCCGGATATCCAGACCGTCCTTTTTGGAAATCTTCTCAATGTAGTTGGCAACTGCCCTCTCCTGGTTGGCAGTAGTCTTAACAACATAAATTTCAGCGTCTTCTTCCATATCTAAATTTACACCGTCTTGGGAAGTTCAGTGAGAAGCAAATAAATCAAAAAACCAATAAACCCGATCAAAAGGATACCTGCACCTGCAACCTTGGCAATATTCAGGAACTCCTCCCGGGTCGGTTTACGGGTCAATTTCAATATCCTTAGATACTCACTAAGGCTGGTAGGAACCGGAATATCAACATCCTCAAGCAATCACAATCACTTCCAAAAAACCAAGATAAACATATCCTTCAAAATTAAAAAGGTTTTCTGTCCCCTATACATTTAAGCCGGCCGGCCGCTCATTTACCCAGGCTATGATTGTTAACGCGGATCTCCACATCCATTCCAGATATTCTGCAGCTACTTCCCAGCGGATGGACCTGTCCACCATCGCCCAGGAGTCAAGGAAAAAAGGTATTGAACTTGTGGCCACAGGAGACTGCCTCCACCCCCACTGGCTCGGGGAGATCAAAAACTTCTCCCAGGGGGAGGGTGTCTTCAAAATCGGGGACACCTATTTTGTTCTCACGGTGGAGGTGGAGGACAAAAACCAGGTGCACCACCTGATACTGCTACCTGAGGTCTCCAAGGCAGAAGAGCTTCGTGAGGCCCTGGCCCCTCATTCTAACAATCTGGATGGGGATGGCAGGCCCAAGGTAAACCTCACAGGCGTGGAAATCGCAGAGGCCGTGGTGGAGGCCTGTGGTCTCATCGGGCCAAGCCACGCCTTCACACCCTGGACAGCCCTCTATGCCTACCATGACTCGCTGGAGGAATGCTACCAGGACCTGACAGGTAAAATCTATTTCCTGGAGCTGGGATTGAGCGCGGATACAAGGTATGCCGACCGCATCCAGGAGCTCAGGTGTCTCACCTTCCTCTCCAACTCAGACGCCCACTCCCCCAACCTTAACAAACTCGCCCGGGAGTTCAACCGCTTCGAAATGGAGGAGATAAGCTATCCTGAACTCGAGATGGCCATCATCCGAAGGAGGGGCCGCAGGCCAGTCTTGAACGTGGGATTCTACCCAGAGGAGGGGAAATACAACGAAACCGCCTGCATTCGGTGTCTTGTCCACTACACACTCCAGGAAAGCATAATCCAGGGGTGGAGGTGTCCCAGGTGTGGCGGTCTCATCAAAAAGGGGGTGCGGGACAGGGTGGAAGAGCTTGCAGACACACACCAGCCACAGCACCCCGCTCATCGTCCCCCATACCTCCACATAATACCTCTATCCGAAATCATCACAAAAGCCCTGGGATTCAAAAGCCTGGACACCAAAACCGTGAAGGAAGCCTGGAACACCCTCACCACCACCTTTGGAAGCGAAATCAAGGTGCTGATAGACGCAGAACTGGACACCCTTGCCAGAATAAACCCCAAGATAGCAAGCGCAATAAAAGTCTTCCGGGAAGGGAGGGTCACCATCAAACCAGGAGGCGGAGGCCAATACGGCAGCATCGAACTACCACCCCCCAGCGAGGGCCAGAAATCCCTGACAGACTTCGGATGTCGAAGGGTTTAATTTTTTTGGGTGCCAATTCCATTCATTGTGTCTAGGGTTCTTGGGATTACTGCTCTCATCCCTCCTGAGATTGTTTATGCCTGTGGCTGGCGGCCCCGGGATTTGAACAACCTTGTCCCCAACTCCACCCTAAGGCCGGGTGTGAAGCTCTGTGCCTGGACCGGGATCTGGCGGGAGATGTTGAGACAGGGCATGGCAAAGGTGGACAGCCTTGTGGTGGTTGCAGGCGGGGACTGCCACAATGCCCTGGTGGACGGACAGAAAACAGGACACCAGAGGACACACTTCTTCTTTTACCCCTTCCAGGGAGACACAGGGTATCTGGAAGAACAGCTTGAAGCCCTGGCAGATTTCCTTGGGGGGCTGAGGGACCTGGGCGCCTTCCGCCTGGTCAGGAGGGTGAAGGAGTTAGGGATGGAACTTGAAAAGAGACGGCTTGAAGGCAGAATCCCGGGACATCTGGCTTTTAAACTGCTTGTCTCTTTTAGCGATCTGGACGGCGACCCACTCCGCTTCCAGGAGCGGTTGAAAGAGGCTATCGAGCAGACCAGTGAAACCCAGGAGGGTATTAGGGTCGCCCTGGTGGGCGTCCCACCCATCTATCATGACTTCCATGAGGCGGCCCAGCGTGCTGGTCTTGAGGTTGTGTTTGACGAGCTGCCCTATGAGTTTCTCCGCCACACCGGCACCAGCCTGGGAGAGATTGCCAGGAGTTACAGTGGTTATACCTTTGCCCGGCAGCTTGACTTCCGCCTGGATTTCCTGGAGCGGGAGCTTGAACGGCGCCGGATAGACGGTGTGGTGCATTACACCCAGTTCGCCTGCCATCACCTGTTGGAGGATGAGGTGCTGCGGGAGAGGCTGGACTACCCGGTTCTCACAGTCCAGGGGGACATGCCGGGTGCCACGCCTGCCCAGGTCCTGCTGCGTCTTGAGGCTTTCCGGGAGATGCTGGAGAGACAGCCATGATAGGGCTGGACGTGGGCAGCACCACTGCCAAAATGGTGAAATTCAACCAAAACGGGATGGAATACCAGGTTACATCATCGTCAAGATGGAGGGAGCTTCTCTCCGGGGGGGAGGAGGTTGTTTCAACCGGATATTTCCGGCATCGGGTGCCGCATGTCCTGGCTGTCACCGAGATTACTGCCGCGGTCTGGGGTGCCAGATATCACTATCCCGAGGTGGAGGTGGTGGTGGATATTGGGGGGCAGGACACCAAGGTTGTCGATGTGAGAGACAATACCTTCCAGGTCAATGACAAGTGTGCTGCGGGTACAGGTGCTTTCCTGGAGTTCGTTGCCAGGTACCTGGATGTCCCGCTGGAAGAACTCGGCAGTCTGGCCCTCCAGGCCAGCAGGGCAGTGGAGATTAACACCACCTGCGGTGTTTTCGCCCTCTCCGAGGTCGTATCCCGACTGGTAGAGGGACACAGCAGAGCCGAGATTGCAGCTGGCATACATCTTGCCTTTGCCCGGAGAATTGCACCCCTCATACCCAGGGCCAGGAAGATTGTTCTAATTGGAGGTGCTGCCAAAAACAGGGGCATGGTCGCAGCCCTGGAAGAAGTCCTCGGAAGCCAGGTGATGGTGCCAGAGGAGCCCCAGATTGTAAACGCCCTCGGAGCCCTCAAGTACTGGGAGACGAAAAAGAGGAAGATGTGAAAGCAAGGATAGTGGCCGCCCTTGGCGGCAACGCCCTACTTAGCGGGGGGGATGCGGCAGCCCAGCTGGGTCTGGTGGAAGAGGTGGCTGACAGCCTCGCCCATATAATCCAAGAGGGTTATCAGGTGGTGATAACCCATGGTAATGGCCCCCAGGTAGGTCTGCTACTCTCCCAGCAGGAGCCTTCTCCGGTCCATCTACCCCTGGATGTCTGTGGCGCCATGAGTCAGGGCTGGCTAGGCTACCTCCTCCAGCAGTCCCTACACCAGCGGCTTAGACAACCGGTAGCCACCCTGGTCACCCGGGTGCTTGTGGACGAAAAAGACCCAAGCTTCCAGAAGCCAGAAAAACAGATAGGCTTCCTCCTAAACCAGAGACAGGCAGAAAAACTGGCATCCCAGGGAAAACCGGTTGTAAAACTGAAAAACGGCTGGCGGCGGGTTGTACCCTCCCCAGAGCCCCTCGAAATCCTGGAAATACAGGCCATAAAAACCCTCATCCAGGCCAGGGTTACCACCATAACCTGCGGTGGTGGGGGAGTGCCAGTCATCTACAGAAACCACAGGTTCCAGGGCGTACGCGCAGTAATCGACAAGGATCTCACAAGCCAGCTTCTCGCCAACTCCATACAGGCAAGCATCCTGCTAATACTCACAGACGTGGAAAAAGTAAGCCTCAACTACGGCAAACCCAGCCAGCAGGAGCTCGACACCCTCACACCCCAGGAGGCCCAGAGGTACCTGGAAGAGGGGCATTTTGCACCTGGCACCATGGAGCCAAAAATAAAAGCAGCCATAAAATTCCTGGAAAACGGTGGAGAACAGGCAATAATAACAAGCCTCCACAAAACCAGGCAAGCCCTCCAGGGAAAAGCAGGGACCCGAATCGCACAATAGGGGAGGTGGAAAATATTCAACCGGGGAGCCCCAGGCAGAAATAAATCAAAACCTTTAATTACAGGCTGCCCCTAGTTGAGAGAGCTGTGAGCGGGATGCCTTTTTTGTACCCCCACTCCCCCCCGTTCACTTTTAATCTCCCGAGGCGGTTTTTTTGAAGATAGCGGTGATGGGTGCTGGCGCGCTGGGCTCGGTTTTTGGCGGCATGCTTGCACAGGCTGGAGAGGACGTTGTTCTAATTGGACGAAAGCCTCACATGGAGGCTGTCTCTCAGAGGGGTCTCAGGATAACCGGTATATTCGGAGAACACCATGTAAAAGTCAGGGCGGTGACAAGCCCGCCAGAGGAAGAGCAGGACCTGGTAATCCTGACGGTGAAATCCTATGACACCGCTACTGCTACCAGGGATGCTCTCCCCCTGGTCGGCCGGGAGACTATTTTTATCCCCATACAGAATGGCCTTGGAAACATTGAAACCGTGGTAGAAGTGATAGGCAGGGAGAGGGTGCTGGGTGGGATGGCTATTTTCGGGGCAGTGATGCGGGAGCCTGGGTGGGTGGAGGTCACGGTGATGGCTTCTGAGACCCTGGTAGGAGAGATTGACGGTGGAATCTCGAAGCGGGCCGAAAGGATAGCAGATCTCTTCTCCAGGGCGGGGATTCCTACCAAGGCCAGCCCCCATATAATGCGGGATGTCTGGATGAAAGCCTTCTACAATATCGCGCTGAACCCTCTCTCAGCGGTTCTTGGCGTCCCCTATGGCTACCTCTCAGACAACAAAGACGCCCGCAGTCTTGTGGAGAAGCTGGTATTTGAGGCGGTAGAGGTGGCAAGAAAAAAAGGGGAGGTGGAAATCCGGGCAGAGGAGTACCTGGAAACCCTCTGGAGAGACAAGCTGCCCCCCACACGGGAGCATACCTCTTCCATGCTCCAGGACATCCAGCGGGGTAGACGGACCGAGATCGGCCACCTCAACGGTGCCATCGTCAGAATGGGGAGAGAAGCCGGGATACCTACACCCTACAATGAGGCTGTGACAAGGATTGTCAGGGCACTGGAGAACAGGTAGAATAGTAAAAGATTAGAATGGAAAATTTTAGTAGAGGACGAGGATGGAGGTAATAGATTTTAAGATGGAGCTCAGGCGGCTGGAAAAGCCCCGCCGCCCCCTGGATGTAGCCTGGGTTAACGACAGTGTTGTGAGAATGGTGGCCTGTCAGGGCGAGGGTAAATGGTATGTCCACGACTACGACGAGTTCTTCCTGCCCTGCAAAGGGGAAGTGGAAATCGAAACACCCCACAAAAGGACTCTGCTAGCAAGGGGCACCGGAGTCCTTGTCCCCAGGGGAGAAGTCCATCGGACCAACTCCAGGGAGCCGGCAGTCTTCCTGGTAATCCGCCACAGGCTGACCCAGTGCAAAATAGCACCCCCGGAATGAACAGGCCTCTATAATTTTACGGGTAAACTCTAAGTACCAAAAGAGGACAACATGGGGTTATGAACTGTGAGGCCTGTTCAAGGCATAAGAAGGTGTGTCCGGGACAGGGCGGGGAGGATTTTGAGCCCCACAAGTGGGAGCATCTCTTCGAGCCTGAGATTAAGATGCCGGACTATGCTCTCTGTGCCATATGAAGCCGGTAGCTCTCTGGAAGGGAGCTGACCTCCACCATCCCAGGACACTGACAGTCATACTGCGGACCCGGGGGTGTCGGTGGAAGAAGTGCCTCATGTGCAGTTACCACAGGGAGGGGAGGGTGGTCTCTGAGGATGATATTCTCTCCCAGCTGGATTATGTTCTGGAGAGAATCGAAAAGGGGGTGAGTCTTGTTAAGATTTTCACCTCTGGCAGTTTCTTTGACCCCCTGGAGATATCTCCTGGCCTGCGGAGGCAGATAATAGAGCGGCTTGCAGGTTATGGCGTTTTTGTGGAGAGCCGACCCGAGTTCATCACACCTGAGAGCCTTGAGGACCTAGGGGAGCTCGAGTTTTTTGGGGTTGCCCTGGGCCTTGAGACTGCGAGTGACACCATCCGGGGGGAATGCATTAACAAGGGGTTCAGCTTCGAGGACTTCAAGAGGGCTGCCAGCATTGTAAGAAACGCAGGTGGCAAGGTGAAGACCTACCTCCTCCTGAAACCCCCTTTTCTCACCGAGAACCAGGCAGTCCGGGATGTCAAGTCATCTCTAATTGCAGCCTCGCCTTACACTGACATTTTCTCGCTTAACCCGGTCACCGTCCGCCAGGGCACACCCCTGGAAACCCTCTGGCACCGGGGCGGCTACCGTCCACCCTGGCTCTGGAGCATTGTTGAAATCCTGGCCTGGGCAGGAAACAGGGGTCTCACCGTCATCTCTGACCCCCTGGGAGCCGGCAGCCGGAGGGGGCCGCATAACTGTGGTAAATGTGACCGGGAGGCCCTGCGGGCGATCCAGTCTTATTCCCTAGACCAGAACCCTGAAAGTCTAGATGTCCATTGTAGCTGCCAGGAGCTCTGGGAGAAGGTGCTGGAACTGGAGGACGCATCCTATGGTGCCCTCTCCCCCTTCATGTGAAGACCGCTCTTCTCACGGACTCGATGCTTGCCTCCACCTCCTGGGGCTGAGGGCAGACCCGTAGCACGTGTTCTGTGTCTTTTAGGAGGTGACCTGTGGTGACACAGACTATTTTTTCGTCTTTTTCCAGGATGCCCTGGCCTGCAAGTTTTTTCAGCCCTGCGATGGAGGCAGCACTTGCAGGCTCTACCCCGATTCCCTCAAGCTTTGCCAGTTCCTGCTGGGCCTCGATTATCTCAGCATCGGTGACGGTCTCGGCCATGCCCCCTGACTCCCGGATAGCCAGAATGGCCTTGGCAGCGTTCACCGGGTTCCCGATTCTAATGGCTGTGGCGATGGTCTCTGGCCGGCTTTCAGGCCGGATAACACCTGACCGGATGGCCCGGACAATGGGGCATGCACCTTCTGCCTGGATTCCGGTCATCCTTGGGACAGTCTCGGTGACTCCCAGGGCCTGGAATTCTTTGAAGCCCTTGTAGATGGCGCTTATGTTCCCGGCGTTGCCGACTGGCAGGATTATCCGGTCTGGCACGTCTTTGAGTTGTTCTGCCACCTCGAAGGCGATGGTCTTCTGCCCCTCCAGCCGGTAGGGGTTCACCGAGTTCAGGAGGTAGAAGCCCTCCCTGTCACAGAGGTCCCGGACCAGCCTGAGTGCCTCGTCAAAGTTGCCGTTAATGCTCAGTACTTTTGCTCCGTGCATCAGTGCCTGTGCCACCTTGCCCAGGGCCACCTTGCCCCTGGGTAGGAGCACGACTGCAGGCATCCCTGCTTTAGCCCCATAGATGGCAAGGGAGGCTGAGGTGTTGCCTGTTGAGGCGCAGGCCACGGTTTTCATGCCAAACTCGATGGCCTTGGTCACCCCGACCGTCATCCCCCGGTCCTTAAAAGAGCCTGTGGGGTTCATACCCTCATGTTTAACGTACACCTCCCTCAGGCCCAGTTTTTCTCCCAGCCGCTCCAGGTGGTAGAGAGGTGTACCCCCCTCCTCAAGCGAGACAGGCTCCCGTTCCACTGGCAGGAGGCTCCGATACCTCCATACAGAAAGGCGTTTTTCTGCTGGTTTAAACTCGATTTCAGAGAGGTCATAGACTACCTCCAATAGCCCCCCGCACTTCTGGCAGGTGTAAATGACCTCAGAGGCAGGATATTCCCTTTTACATTCGATACACACAAGACAGTACATCAACGTCTCCTGAACTGGCTGTCTAAGATTAGCACCTCTAAACTTAAATTATTCCAAAGGCCATAGGGGGATATGTCCATATTAGGATTTTAGAATTAGAAACTCCACTAAAATAGATAAAATATGATGCTAAAAAGAACACAGGCTAAGTATCATAACAAGGTAAAAACAGGCTTGTAATCTTGGCTTTTCACTAAAAAACTCATTGATTTATAGGTGAACTCCTTTTTTTTCTAGACCACCTTGACTGTAAGAAAATTGTTTGGTGTTCGTCCATAGGATACTTTTATGTTAAGTATGTATTCACCTGGGGGGAGTTCTGGAGTTGTTTTTACTGTAATCTTTGAAGTGTAATCCTCAAAGCTGCGGGCTATAAATCTGGAAGGTTCTATGGTGACATTCAGACCAGTTGGAACATCATCAATTTTATAATTAATCCATCCAGGACCTCCATTTCTTGTGTAAAAGGTATAATAGACTTCTTTCGTCTCTCCAGGTTCTAAATAGATAAAGTTCGTGTTGAACCCTCCGAATGGAGCTTTAATCAATTTCTTTGTTGAAATTACCTGAAGTTCCATACGACCGTCATTCAAGAGGTTCTGATTTGTTCGTCTGATTTATTTCAA